>JAZBNW010000446.1:0-19131 GCA_036350855.1 Halieaceae bacterium | reverse complement strand
GGCGCCGGCCCGACGGCGGTGGTGCTCAAGCAGTCGAACGGCTGGACGCGCGGCATCCTCGCCAACCACATCTGGTCGTTCGCCGGCGACGACGATCGTGTCGACGTCAACGCGACCTTCCTGCAGCCGTTCCTCACCTATACGACGCCGACGCAGTGGACGTTCGCTGTCAACACCGAGTCGAGCTACGACTGGGAGAGCGAGCAGTGGTCGGTGCCGGTCAACGCCAACGTTTCCCGGCTGGTGCGGATCGGCACCCAGTTGGTAAGCATCGGCGGTGGCGTACGGTACTGGCTCGACAGCCCTGACAGCGGCGCGGAAGGCTTCGGGCTCCGTTTCACGGCAACGCTGCTGTTCCCGCGCTAATCGCAACAAACCCCCAGTCCCCGGGGAGATCAACCCAATGACACTGAAGGATCCTCTTGTGATCGCGTACCTCTGTGCCCTTGCCGTGTCGATGCCCGCCCGCGGTCACTCAGCGCGACTGAAGCTCCCCGCCCAGCCACGCCGGCGTACAGGGAGAAAGCAGCCCCCAGGCTCCCTATACCGACGAAAAGCTACCAGGAGGGTCATCTAGCAGGTGGCCCATTTACTGATTGATCGATAAATAGCCTGGACATAGTTCTTTGCGGTTTTACACCTGGGATGATCATGGCAGCAAGTCACCCGGACACCCTGCCTGAAGGGAAAAGGGGCCTCAGTTGTTATGGGTCCCCGTATATCACCCGCTCGCTGTCCCGATACATTTCCCCTACTTCCCGATCACAGATCCAGTTGACGGCCTTGCCGGTAGCAGCGGCTATCTGATGTGCCAGGACAATCCTGCGGACTTCTGCCACCGCACTGTTGATGCGGTGGTAGGCCTCGGATACATCCCTGCCGAAGGTCGTGATGCCGTGATTCGGCATGATCACGCAGTTGGTATCGTGGAGGTGGGGCTGCAGCAGGTGGGTATCGATTTCGACATTGATACTGGGCTGCAGCACAAGCACGGGCAGCGACATGACCAGCGGGGTATCCGCCGAGATATACCTGAATTCGCGTTCTGCCGTCACGGTAAAGTAGGCGATCAATTCATCGATATGCAGGTGGATGACCGCGTTGATATCGGGCCTGTAACGGAACACGGTGCGGTTCAGGGCGTGACCCACGCTGGTCGCTCTGTTGCCGAACAGCAAATCACCATTTGGTATGTCCGTCACGACGATATTGCTTTCATTCATCTCTTCCAGCGACACGCCCATGTGCTTGGTGTATACAACGCCGTAATCGGCGTCACAGGCATGAGCTGTCCTGATTGCAATATTTCCCAGCGTATTGATGACGTAACCACGCCTGGCAACCAGCCGTGCGTACAGCAGTAATTGCCCGGCTATACGGGAGTCGAAATCGGCTGACGTGAATCGGTTATCGCTCATAAGCTCAGGGACCCACGATCGATCCTGTACTCGAGAAGAAAGGCGCAGACCAGTTCAAGCAGGCGCTCGACGTCCTGCCTGCTGGTGCTACCGGTTGATATGCGCAAGGTCGTGGCCAGACCGGGACGGATCACCACGTGGACATGCGGGACTGCAAGCCCGAACGAGGGTGCGGCCATGAGGCTGACGGACTCCTGCTCGGCACGGTACGCCAGCAGCCTGTACATCTCCCCCAGCAGGGCTTCGTCAAAATACCTTGGATTGAAATTCACGAACAGGATGCGCCCACCCGTGCCGCAGCCGGACATGGCCAGTGCGTGCCTGTCGTTGCCAGGCAACCAGGGAGACGTGACATGGCCCAGGTCGTAAAGGCGAAGCCACTGGTCCAGTGCCTCGGCAAAAAACCGGGTGTTCCGATCGTATCGAAGCAGCCTGGAACGAAAACTTGCCGCCGTCTCCATATCCGCCAGGTAGGCCTCCTCGATAGAAGGCGCGCGCCCCGCCACCGAGCGGATATCGATGAGTTTTTCATGAATCGACTGGCCGAGCGGTGACATCTCGCCCTCGTTGTAATACAGCGCCACCAACCCGGATTTACTGATATCCCAACCGGCCTGCAGGAATTTCACACCACTGATCACGAGGGCGACACACAGGTTCCCCGGCATCCCGTCAGGAAAGTAACGCGCGAAAATGTCCAGATCCGGCGTGTGCACTGTATCGAGTACCAGTATCTTGGGTCGCTCAAAACGGGTATCGCTCAACTTTGCCGCTATCCGCTCAAGGTCGAGCACAGGCATATCCGGGTGATTGCCCAGCGGCTCGAGTACGAGAGCGGAAATGCGTGGATCCTCTATCGCATCGAGTATGGCCTGGGTGTCGTGTTCATCAACGGTATGGTACTCACCGGGGTACCGCTCCCGGGCATACTGGCCTATTTCGAACCAGCACCTCTGGCCGATCATAAACTGCTGGCCTGTTTCCCGGGACAGCAGGACAATGTAGTCGATGAGACTGTCGATCGCGCCCGTCGCGCTGGAGAACAGGATCGGCTTTGTCACCCCGGGATGCTCGTACAGGATCGCGGCGATAGATTCCGCCGCGTTGCGCAGTACCGGATTGTCGGCCAGCACACGGGGTGAGCCGGACCGTGAATCCTGGTACTGGTGGTAGGCGTTTCTCGCATAATCGATGATGTGATCGCCCGGGTTGAGCCTGTGGTTCTGCTGCGGGTCCAGGGCGTGGGGAAATCCCATCAGCGTCGGGGTATGTCGGATCAACATCGTCCTGGCCGCCACGCTGGCGCGGAAGGCCAATATGGCATGCTGGATGAGGCCGCTGAATACCCCGGGACCGCCCCGCATGGCAATCTCGGGTAATTCCCGCAACCTGCGCCTGGCCAGATCGACTGCTTCGAGGGTGTGTTGGATGAGCAGGGCATCGGATCCGGTTGCCCCCGGGTGCCCACGCACTCGCTCCAGTTCGCGAGCGTAGGTCGCAAGGGCCTCAATCTGCTTGCCAACGACTGCCGAAATTTCCTCGCGGTATTCGCACAACTCGCCCGTTGCGGCTTCGATATCGGTCGCGTCGGTAATCATGCGGGAATCCGTGTCAGCTGTGCCCATATCTCGGCCCTGTTGCTGTGACCTGACAAAAACGCAACCAGATCGCCCTCTCCCGCCAACCTGTCTATCTCATCCACTGCCAATAATCCATCGTCAGCAATCAATATTCTTTCCGCCGGGACGCCATTCTCTATCAGCGACTGTTTCAGGAGGGGTGGAACGGTGAAGTCATTTTTCTGGATATTGGTTCCGAAGTTATAGCAGATGTAGTAATCGAAATGCCCCGCCACCGCCCGGGCATTGCCCTTTATCAGGTCGACCGGATTGTAGCTGGCGGCAGAGAAGGCCACTATTCTGTGCCCCGCAACCTGCTCATGGTTGATGAAGTCGACAAAGGCGGTGATGCCGGCGGGATTGTGGGCGTAATCCAGCACGATCCTGAAAGGCCTTCCATTATAAAAATTCAGCCGCCCCGGTGTATCCTCAAAATTCATCTCGAATCCGGACAATGCACTGCAGATCGTGGCTGAACTTATGCCGGCAAGGTGACAGGCGGCACAGGCATGCAGCGCATTTGAAATGTTGTAGTCAGCCTTGCCCTGCAGGGTGAGTGGCAACCGGTCTACCGGCGCTATTGGCTCCCTGTGATCCTTTTCATACAGTGTCAGCCACGACTCACCGTTGATGTCCTCCAGGCAGCAAAAACCGTACTGGTCCCCGTAGGTGTCCCTCAGGGTCCTGCAGGGCACCCTGGTCGAAACCAGAAACAGGCGCCTGCCCTGCAGCTGTGGAAGCATGTCCACGCAACGCTGGTCGTCGGCGTTCAGCACAATCGCGGTACGCGCCCGTTCAAGTACGCTGCGTTTCAGTTCCGCCATCTGCTCCACGGTCTCTATGCCCGCCTCTTCCAGATGATCTTCGGTGACGTTGGTGCATATGGCCACATCGCACTTATCGAACGCGATGCCGTGCTTGGCCACGGCTCCTCGCGCGGTCTCCAGAACTGCAAAGTCGATATCAGCCAGTCCCAACACCAGGAAATGCCCGGCCCATCCCGAAAGATCACCCTTGCGGACCAGTTTTCCGTTCAGGTAGACCCCGTCGCTGCAGGCGAGACCGGAGGTGAACCCGGCGGACATGGCAACCCGGTGAATCAATCTGCTGGTGGTAGTTTTTCCGTTGGTCCCGGTGATGGCGATCAGGGGAATCCTGCTGGCGCTGCCTGCGGGAAACAACCAGTTGAGAAAACCTCGCGCGGCTTCTGCCATCAGAGTGGAGCCCGCGGGCACAAAGACATCCAGTGCAGGCGCCAGGTCGATGTCCACAAACGCCGACCTGGCTTCATCCAGTGGGCGTGCAATATCCGCGACAAGCAGCGTAAGCACGAGCATACCCGTGTCCAGTGCCCCGACTACTGCAGAGACCCGATCCACAATCGTGTGATGGGCGATATCGGTTACGTCGCGATTGCCGCCTTTCTCCCCCGCCAGTTGTACTATGCCGATGACTTTACCCGCCGCGACCAGAATCCTGAAGACGTCGCCCGCCGCCTGCTTTTCCAGGTAAACCCCTCTTCCGTGGGCGCTGAGGGTTTCATAGGCCCGCAGGAGCTGCGTGTCGTCGGTAATACCCGTGATGACACCCTTCCCGGCCAGCTTGAGCTCCGACTTCATGACCACGGGATAGCCCATACGCGAGGCCGACCTGCGCGCCCGGGTAGCGCTGGAGCAGCTCACGAACTCGGCATCGCTGCGCGGGCCCGGCAGGCCGAGTTCGCGGAGCAGGCGCGCAATCTGCCGCCGGTCCTTCAGGTAAGGCCGCAGTGGCTGGCAGCGATCGACGCAAAAATTACCATCGACGATGTGCTGGCGGCGGGCCTGCCCGAGTCGCAGCGCGCTGTTGGGCCGGATTCGCGACTCGGCCGGTGCCTGGTCGAAAGGCTCCCGGTCCAGTTTGAAACAGGGGATGTTGAGCCTCAGGGCCTCCTCGATCATGACCTCGCTATCGAGTGGCAGTACGTGCTGGACGGCGTTTTCCCTGAATGCCGTGATCAGCTCCGCCAGTGGCTGAGATAATTCATCAGCTTGCGGATCCGGATCGAGAGCGGGCAGGACATCCCTGAGAAGCTGTAATGCCAGTTCTCCCGCCCGCTCACCGACATGCTGGTATTCATACTCGTAAAAAGCGCGAATACGACGGGGGTTGTTCTCCACGATGCATCCGCTGGCGGCGACACGATGGCCAGCGCTTCGCTGCAGCAGAAGTGCGGTACCGGTAAACAACTGGCCAATTACGTTTCGCGCTTCGAGCTCCGGTTTGATCGCCAGCAGGGCGGGGTCAAAAGGTGTTATTCCCAGTTCATGGAACCGGGCTTTGAGGCGTGCCACTAGCGTCCCGGTATCGGATGGTACAGACTCGAGTTCATACACCTCAAACTGAAACAGGCGCTCGATAACAGGCCGGAGCGATCGCCTGTTGTCACGGATCAGGGCGAATGACTCGATTATTTTCATGAATCCGGGCTCTCGATCTTATTGCAGGACCTCGACCGGCGAACCTTATAGCATTGTTTCAGCACCGGATGCCACAGTGCCGACGCCCCGGATCATCACAGCTCGAACCTGATGCCCTGTGCCAGTGGCAGTGTGCTGCCCCAGTTGGTGGTGGTGGTCTGGCGTCGCATGTAGGCCTTCCAGGCATCCGAGCCGGATTCGCGGCCGCCGCCGGTTTCCTTCTCGCCGCCGAAGGCGCCGCCGATTTCGGCGCCGGAGGTGCCGATATTGACGTTCGCCAGGCCGCAGTCGCTGCCGTCCGCGGCCAGGAAGCGCTCGGCGTGCTGCAGGGTATTGGTGAAGATGGCCGAGGACAGGCCCTGGGGCACGTCATTGTGCAGAGCGATGGCCTGGTCCATATCGCGATAGCCCAGCACATACAGGATGGGGGCGAAGGTCTCCTGCCTGACCACGTCCGTTTGCCCGGGCATGGCGATGAGTGTGGGTTGCACGTAGTAGCCGTGCCCCCTGATGCCCTTGCCGCCGTGCAGCACCTCCCCGCCCTCGCGCCGGGCCTGCTTTACCGCCGCCACAAAGGCCGTTTTTGCCGGCGCATTGACCAGGGGACCCATCAGTACATCGGGGTCCAGCGGGTTGCCGATGCGCACCTGGCCATAGGCGTGCACCAGTCGCTCCATCAGTGCATCGTAAATGTTCTCGTGCACGATCAGCCGGCGCGTGGTAGTGCAACGCTGGCCCGCCGTGCCGACGGCGCCAAACACGATGGCCGGTACCGCCAGGGAGAGGTCGGCACTCTCGTCGACGATGATGGCGTTGTTGCCGCTGCACTCCAGCAGGTACTTGCCCAGGCGCCCGGCGACTTCACGGGCAACGAAGTGCCCGACCTGGCTGGAGCCGGTGAAGGAGACCAGGGCGATACGCGGGTCCCGCACGAAGGCCTCTGCCGCCTTGTGCTGCGCCGGCAGGAAAAAGGTAAAAAGCCCCGGGAAGCCGAACTCCGCGGTAACCCGGTTGCACAGATGCTGCACGGCCACCGCGCACAGCGGTGCGGTGGCGGAGGGTTTCCAGATCACCGTGTTGCCGCAGACGGCGCTGATAAAGGCATTCCAGGACCACACCGCCACCGGGAAGTTGAACGCGGTGATCGCACCGACGATGCCCAGGGGGTGCCACTGTTCACTCATACGGTGCTCGGGCCGCTCGGAGGGCATGGTGCGCCCGTACAGCATGCGCGACAGGCCAACCGCGAAGTCGGCGATGTCGATCATCTCCTGGACCTCGCCGTCGCCCTCCTGCTTGATCTTGCCGGTCTCCAGGGCGACCAGGCTGCCCAGGGCGTCCTTGTGCTCGCGCAACACATCGGCGATGCGGCGGATGACCTCACCGCGCCTGGGCGCGGGGAAGAGGCGCCAGCGCTGGAAGGTAGCGGCGCTCACCTCGACCAGCCGGGCGTAGTCTTTGGCGCTGCAGCCGCGCACCGCGGCGATGGCCTGCCCGGTCGCGGGATTGATACTGGCGATTGCCCTGCCGCCGGAGTCGCTCCAGCCCCGCTTGCCGGCCCCGGGGTCGCCCAGGTAGGCGCCCGGATTCTCCCTGCCCAGCTGCAGTCGCTTCAGCATGGCGCCGATGGCGGTGTCAGTCATAGTAGTGGCCATAGGGGGTCTCCATGAACCGGGACAGCGGTATCGATTGCTGGGGAACGAAGCCACGGTAGTGTTGCGGGTCGGACAGGACGATATCCAGCACGCTGCACAGGCCCGCGGCGGTCGCCACCTGGATGGCGGACCAGGTGCGGCCGTTGATCTGTTGCGGGTAAATTTTCCTGACGAAGCTGTCCTCGACAAAGGCGCCGTCACGCTTGCCACTGGCCGATACATAGACCAGCACCACGTCCTGCACTGTCGCCGGCAGGGCGTTTTCGAGTATGCGTTGCAGGGTGTCGCGATCCCGGTTGAGTTTCAGGTCGTTCAGCAACAGCCTGAACGCCTGGCAATGCCCCGGGTAGCGGATGGACTTGTAGTCCAGGGACTGCACCCTGCCCTGGTAGGCCTGCGCCAGGTTACCCAGGCCGCCGGAGGTGTTGAAGGCCTCGTAGACCACCCCGTCCAGGCTGATGGTTTCCAGGCCCTCCAGTGGCATCAGGGTAGCTGGCTGCCCGCCCACGATCGCCTCGCAGGGCTCGCAGTACTCGTTGATAACGCCCTCGGTCGACCACAGCAGGGCATACTTGAGCATATTGGCGCTGTTCTGCGGCAGCGCGCCCACGCGCAGTTTCACCGTGTCCAGTGCCGTGAAGCGCCCCATCAGCTCGTTGGCCACGATGTTGATGAACCCGGGAGCCAGCCCGCACTGGGGCATGAAAACGGTATCCGCGCCTTCACTGATTTCCCGGACACGGCGGGTAACGGCGATGTCCTCGGTGAGGTCGAAGTAGTGGATGGCGTGCGCGGCCGCCAGTTCGGCCACCGCTATGTTGCGGTGGAAGGGTAGCGCCGACACCACTGCGTCGTAATGCTTGCCGCCCATCAGGGCGCCCAGCGCAGCGGTGTCTGCGGCATCCACCCCGCAGGCGGTGGCATCGTCCAGCTGAAGGTCTTCGATCAACGCGCTGGCGACCTCTGGCCTGCGGCTGGCCAGGTCGAGCTCGTACCCCTTCGAGGCAGACAGCAGACAGGCAATCAGGCTGCCGATCTTGCCCGTCCCCAGAATCAGTACCCTTTTTTTCTTCAACCGGGCCATCCATGCAATCAGTCCACAAGCGATGAGTATAGGACACAACAGACGATGTATTCCTGTTTCACCTGGGTGTATCCTGCGCCACTGCGGGGCGTCCTGATAACCCCGAAACGGTGACCGGGGTGGAGTGCTGCATATGTTGATGGATATCCTGATGACGGTCGCCGGGCTGGCCCTGTTGATCCTGGCGGCGGATATTCTTGTCAGGGGCGCCTCGGCACTGGCCGCAGGGTTTGGCATTTCCGCTATGACCATCGGCCTCACCGTGGTGTCGGTCGGCACCTCCATGCCGGAACTGTTCGTCAGCGTCACCGCAGGCCTCGAGGGCAAGGCGGACCTCGCCATCGCCAACGTACTGGGAAGCAACATCTTCAACGTGCTGGTGGTGCTGGGTGTGGCTGCCGTTATCCGCCCACTGCGCGTGAACAACACGAGCGTCGTGTCGGAGATACCGTTTTCCGTCAGTGCCGCCATTTTGCTGGGTTTCCTGGCCAATGCCGCGCTGTTCAGCAGCAAGCCCGAACTGAGTGTCAGCCGGCTGGACGGCGCAATACTGATCCTGTTTTTCCTGCTGTTTCTGGCCTACGTCTTTTCCACGTCGAAATCCGGCAGTCAAGACACCTCGGATATCCCCAGGCGCGCGGCCTCCGTATCGATCGCGTTCGTTGTGGCAGGCGTGGCCGGTCTCTACCTGGGTGGTCAATGGGCGGTGGACGGCGCGGTCAGCCTGGCCCAGCGCTGGCAGGTGGACGACGCCCTGATCGGCCTGACGATAATCGCCATCGGCACGTCCCTGCCCGAACTGTCGGCGTCAGCCGTCGCGGCCTACCGCGGGGAAACCGACATCGCCGTGGGCAACGTGGTGGGGTCCAACATTTTCAACATACTGTGGATACTGGGATTGACGTCCAGTATTACGCCGCTGCCCTTCGAGGCGGTCAGCAACATCGACATCACCATGGTGGTCGCCTCGAGCATGATGATTCTGCTGGCCGTTGCGACCAGTCGCACCGCGACCATTTCCCGCGGCTTCGGGGTCTTCTTCATCCTGCTGTACGTCGGCTACCTGGGCTACCTGATACAGCGGGGCTGAGTGGGGGCGCCCCTGCGGCCGGCAGAAGCCAGCAAAATCTAGATCAGGCCTTTTTCGCGCAGCTCGGCTTTCGCATAGGCGTAGTAGATAGGCGCGGCTATCAGGCCGGGTATACCGAAAGCCGCTTCCATGACAAGCATGGCCATAAGCATCTCCCAGGCCCTCGCCCGGATGTGGCTGCCGATGATGCGCGCGTTGAGGAAGTACTCCAGTTTGTGGATCACGATGAGGTAGGCCAGGGACGCGATCGCAACGCCGAAGGAGTGGCTCAGGCTCACCACGAATATCACCGTGTTTGAAATCAGGTTTCCTATTATCGGCAACAATCCTGCCACGAATGTCAGCACGATCATCGTTTTGGTAAAGGGCAGGTTTATACCGAACAGCGGCAACACTAATGCGAGATAGAGCGCGGTCAGCATGGCATTGATCCCCGATATCCAGACCTGGGCGAACACCACCTGCCGAAAGGCGACACTCAGGCGCTGGCTGTGCGCAGCTATCTCCGTCGACAGGGGCCCCCTGGCGTGGCTCGAAACCGCCTGCTCCAGCGACAGCAGGGCACCGATCACCATGCCGATGAGGATATGGGCGAAGTTCCGCCCGATGTCGACGCCCGCCACCTGGAAGAACGATGCGTGTTCGCGCAGCCAGTCCACCAGCGCCTGGCGCAGCTGCTCCGCGTTAGCCGGCATGTACTCGGAAATCCACAGGGGCATCTGCGCCCGGGATTGCTCGATGATCTCGGCCATGCGGGTGATCAGGGCGGGCAATTTCTCGTTGCTCTCGCGCAGGACGGAGCCGGCGGAGACTCCCAGCAGCACGATGAGGCCGATCACCACAGCGGCGATGATGGAAACGGCGAGCAACCTGGGCCCATCGCCCCACAACATGCGTGTGTTCAGCAGCGGGGTGAGTAACGCGACCAGGTTGAAAACGAGCAGTCCGGCCAGCAGCGCCGGCAACAGCTCGAGGTAAAGCAGCAGCAACAGGGCGGCCGCCCCGACGCTCCAGGCTACGAGATCTTTGCGTTCAGGCGACGCGGGGTTCATAGATGCCGGCAGTGAGTTGAAGTTGGGCTGACGATACCGTGTCGGCATCCGGCCCGCCAGCGCACTTTGACGGATATCCGCGGCAGCCAACCCGGGAATTCGGTGCACTATTGCCACCAAATAAACCGCGACAACCGATTTACCTTTGTCCGCAAGGGTCTATACTCGGTTGCTTGAAAGTGGCTATCGCGCCACTGGAGGCTGCCAAGCTCTCTGTAAAGTGAATACCCGCTCCGCCCGAATCCTGCTGACCTCGACACTGTTCGCACTGTTGTCAGCGACATTTTTAACCGGCCACACGGCAGGTTCCCGCGACAAGACTTTTTCCCCGATCGACCCCTTCACCTCGGGCGCCGCACTGGTCGGCAATGAGGCAAAAAAATCCGAAGGCCACGATCATCAGGTCCCCGGTGCCGGACCGCCGTTTGCCACTGCACCGTTTCGCACGCCCGCGGCATTTCCCCTCACCGCTCCCCCCGCCCTGCGCCACATTTTCCCGGAAACACAGGCCCGCGCGCCTCCCCTGTCCTGACATTCTCCCGACAACACAATCCCACAGGACATATTGACCTGCGTGCCTGTTGCGCCGTGGCGCCGGGCACCCGGTCAGGAGAGCAATATCATGCCGTTATTCAAGGAATTAGCCACCGTTTCAACCGCCGCTATCCGGCACATCGAACAGCCTGCCGACAGCGTGGAACCGTCCCTGCACACCCTGGCGACAGAGGTGCTTACCGACTTTTCCAAACAGAACCCCCTGATGCTCGAACAGAACACGAGCATCGACGAAGCCATCGAGATCATGAACAAGACCCATGTCAGCATGAAGCTGGTGATCGACAGGCAGGAGACATTCCGGGGACTGATTACCCTGGGCGACCTGCTGTCGGCGAGAGTCATCAAGGGCATGGAGTATGGCCGGCTCAGGCGACACGAGTTGACCGTGGCCCAGGTGATGACACCCAGGAGTGAGTTACAGGCTATCGAGAACCGTATTTTTGCCACCGCCACTATCGGTGACGTGCTGGCAACCATGAAGAAATATGGTGTACAGCACGTTCTGGTGGTGGACTCGCCACGGGGCTCGGTTCGCGGTCTCGTCTCGGCCAGCGACATCGCCCGCAGGATGCATGTGCCGATCGTCATCAGCGAGCGGGCCAACTCGTTTTCTGATATCTGCAGGGCCGTGGCCGTCTAGCCGCACGGGGCTTCGGTCATCGCCGCAGGCGCGGCAGCGTTCTCCACCCGTTTGGGTTATGATTCGGCTGTCGCGCCTTTTTTTCCAGCCGCGGCAATGGCAAGGAGCCTGTCGTGTCGAAACCAGAGCCGGAAGGCGAACACGCCAACACGGTAAGCACAGCGCTGGACTCACTGGTGCGCTACGCCCTGCGCGGCGGCCTACCCAAACTCATTTTCATCCTCGGCCTGGCAGCCGGCGCAATCGCCATACTGTACACCCCCCGGGAAGAGGAGCCGCAAATCGTGGTTCCCATGGTGGATGTGCTCGTGCAGGCGCCCGGCATCAGCGCGAAGCAGGTCGAGCGACAGGTCACCACCCCCCTGGAAAAACTGCTGTCGCAGATTCCCGGGGTCGAGCACGTGTACTCGTCCACCTCCGCCGGCCAGGCCAGCGTGACGCTCGCCTTCTACGTGGGGCAGGATCGCGAGGAATCGCTGCTCAACACCTATAACAAGCTCTACTCGAACCAGGACGAGATTCCGCCCGTGGTCAGCCAGTGGCTGTTGCATCCGGTGGAGGTGGACGATGTACCGATCGTCATGCTCGGCCTGTGGAGCGAGGACCCGGAGCGTTACAGTGACGACGACTTGCGCCGCATGGCGGATGAGATATCCACGGTGCTGCAGGGGATCCCCCAGACCAGCGAGGTCAACGTGGCAGGCGGCCGCCCCCGCACCATCAAGATCCTGATCGACCCGGAGAGCATGGGCGCCCGCCGGACCACCACCGCGGACGTGGTGTCCGCACTGGCGGTATCCAATGTGCTTCTCAGCGCCGGCAACTGGGCGATCAACAATGAATCGATCGCCCTGGAATCCGGTGATTTCGTCCGCGACGTGGCCGAGCTCGAGAACATGGTGATCAACGTCATAGACGGGGTACCGGTCTACCTGCGCGACGTGGCCCGTATCGAGGACGGCCCGGCCGAGCCGGATAACTACACCTGGATAGATACGGCTGGCGGTGCATCGCATCCCATGGTCGCCATTTCCGTGGCGAAGCAGCGCGGCTCCAATGCGGTCACCGTGGCGCAGGCGGTTCACGCGGAGATGGCCAGGCTGCAGCAGAGCCTGTTGCCGCCACAGGTCAGGGTCGAAGTCCTGCGGGATTACGGCCAGACCGCCAATGAAAAGGTCAATGATCTCATCCACAGCCTGGCCTTTGCGGTCATCACGGTGGTCATCTTCATCGCGGTGTTCCTGGGCTGGCGTGCGGCGCTAGTGGTGGGCCTGGCGGTGCCCGTCTGCTACGGCATCACCCTCGGGCTGGACCTGGCGCTGGGGTATACCATCAACCGGGTGACCCTGTTCGCCCTGATCCTGTCACTGGGATTGCTGGTGGATGACCCCATCACCGGCGTCGACAATATTTCCCGGTTCATGCAAAGAAGGTCCCTGTCACTGCAGGACCGGGTGGCGGGCGCTATCGCGGAGATCCGGGTACCCTTGATCCTCTCCTCGGTCACCATCATCGCCGCCTTCCTGCCCCTGGCCTTCATCACCGGCATGATGGGTCCCTACATGGCGCCGATGGCCTTCAACGTACCGGTCAGTGTCATCACCAGCACGGTGGTCGCATTCCTGGTCACGCCCTGGCTGGCCAGCCGGCTGCTGAAGGACGGCGCCGGTGCGGACGAGGATGAAGCAGCCGTGGGAACCGGCGGACTCTACCGCCGGCTGATGACGCCCCTGCTGCAGCACCGGTCCCGCGGGATCATGCTGCTGTGCGCCGTGCTGGTCCTGTTTGTCGCCACCGCCGTGATGCCACTGTTTCGCGCCGTGCCCCTCAAGCTGCTGCCCTTCGACAATAAGAACGAGGTGCAGGTGCTGATCGACATGCCCGAGAGTGCCAGCCTGGAGCACACCGCGGCCGTGGCGAGGGAGGCGGCAAACCAGGTGTCGCGCCTGCCCGAAGTGCTCGCTGTCGCCGCATTTGTCGGCATCCCCTCCCCTATCGATTTCAACGGGATGGTACGGCGCTACTACCAGCGGCAGGCCCCCCACCTGGCAGAGCTGCGCCTGACCCTGGTCGACAAGTCCCTGCGCGAGCACCAGTCCCACGCCGTCGTACTGCGCCTGCGCGAATTGCTGACGCCCCTGAACCGCGACGGCATCAGGATCAAGGTGGTGGAGGTGCCCCCCGGTCCGCCCGTGCTCAGCACGCTGGTTGCCGAGATCTACGGGGATACCCTCACCCCTTACGAGACCCAGAAAGCGGCGGCACGGACGCTGATGGACAGGCTATCCCGGGAAGACCTGGTGGTGGAAATCGACTCGACCGTCGAGGACGACAGGACCCGCCTGCGTTTCGTCGCCGACAAGCAGAAGGCGGCGCTGTCAGGCGTGGCCACCGACGATATCGCCAATACCCTGGCCATGGCCAATGAGGGCTACGTGGCCGGCTACCTGCAACTCGAGCGGGAGGCGCGGGCCCTGCCGCTGGAATTGCGGCTGGATCCGCGCCACCGGGTATCGGAACACGACTTCGAACGCCTGCTGGTGAAGGGCCGCCAGGGCGTGACCAAGGCCAGCACCGACCAGGGCCTGGAGCTGGCGCCGCAACCGCTGGTCCCGTTGGGGGAACTGGGCAGCTTCGAGCGCGACCGGGTCGACCAGGCCATCCACCACAAGGACCTGCGGCCGGTCGTCTACGTCATGGCGGAACTCAGTGGCCGCACACCGGCCGAAGTCATCGCCGATGTCAGCGCCGACATGGGGGCAGAACCGCGGGCGGGGCCGCCCTGGAACGAACGGTCCTACTACCGCAGTGGTGCGGGGGACAGCTGGAACCTGCCGGCGGGCACCAGTGTGGTCTGGTCCGGCGAGGGCGAATGGCATTTCACAGTGAACGTGTTCCGGGACATGGGCCTGGGATACCTGTTCGCCCTGCTGGCGATTTTCGCGGTGCTGCACCTGCAGACCGGGTCCACCGCGCTCTCACTGGTCATCATGTCGTCCATTCCCCTGACGATCATCGGTATCATGCCGGGCTTCTGGCTGGTCAACCAGTTCGGCGAACGGGTGATCGCGGGGGCACCGGAGCCGGTCCTGTTCACGGCCACCGCCATGATCGGCATGATCGCGCTGGCGGGTATCGTGGTGCGCAACTCGCTGATCCTGGTGGATTTCATCGGCCAGGCGAGGGCCAGGGGGGAGAGTGTCATGGAAGCGGTGCTGCAGGCGGGTGCCGTGCGCACCCGGCCGGTACTGCTCACCGCCGGCACCACCTTGCTGGGCAACCTGGTGATCACGCTCGACCCGGTATTCAGCGGGCTGGCCCTGGCCATCATCTTCGGTCTCATCGCCTCTACCGCGCTGACCCTGGTGGTGGTGCCGGTGGTCTACCTGCTGGTAATGAAGGAGGAAATCCCATGACCGGTTTACGCAGGCTGCTCCTGCCCATTGCCGCGCTGGCGCTGCTGCTTGTGCTGATGGCGGTGATAGCGGGCTACTTTACCGACAAAATCGCGCCGGGGCTCGCCCCCGCCCCGACGGTCGATCCCGGTCAGGCGGTGACGGTCATCGCACAACAGGCCCCTTTCACCGAAGCCGTGCCCGCCTCCATCGAGGCGAAGGAAACCACCATCATCTCGTCGCGCCTGCTGGCCCGCATCACCAGTATGCCGGTGCGCTCGGGCGACCTGGTAGAACAGGGGCAACTGCTGCTGGAGCTGGAGAAAACCGATTTGCTGGCCCGCGCGCAACAGGCCAGGGAAGAGATTCTCTCGGTCGAGGCCCGCCTGACCGAGGCCCGGCAAAGCCTGGAGCGGGCGGAGGAATTGCACAAGCGCGGCCTGATCGCCATTGCCGATCGCGACGCTGCCCGGGCCAACGCCGCGTCGCTGGAGGCCAAGCTCGGCTCTGCCCGCCAGGCGCTGGCCGAGGCGGAAACCGCAGTGGGCTATACCGAAATTCGCTCGCCCATCGCCGGCAGGATCGTGGACAGGTTCGCCGAACCGGGTGACACGGCCTCCCCCGGGCAGAAACTGCTGTCCCTTTACAATCCGTTTTCACTGCGGGTGGAAGCATGGGTCCGCGAGGAGCTGGCGCTGTCGCTGCAGCCGGGTCAGCAGCTCGCGGTGGAGATACCCGGCGCGGCGCGCAGCCTGGTCGCCGCTGTCGAGGAAATCGTCCCGGCGGCGGACCCCGGCGCCCGCAGCTTCATGGTGCGGGCCATCCTGCCATCGGACCAGGCCCTGCTGCCCGGCATGTACGCCCGGCTGCAGGTTCCCGCGGGCGAACGCCTGCGCCTGCTGGTACCTGCCGACCGCATCGCCCTGGTGGGCCAGCTCAATGTCGCCTGGGTGGTGCGGGGAACCGGGTCAGAGCGGCGCTTCGTGCGCCTGGGGCAGCCGACCGCGGACGGTCAGGTAGAGGTTCTGAGCGGTCTGGAGGCGGGGGAACAGGTGCTGCCTCGGCCCGAGTAAACTCAGGCCGGCGGCCCGATATCAGCTCAGCCCCCCTCTATCATTGCCAGCGGAACCTCGTATATCTCCGCGCCGTTGATCGTTACCGTCCAGGTGTCACCGTCCAGCGTTGCCTCGGCCTCCCGGTTGGTGGCATTGACATAGTCCTTCATGAAATTGATGGTGAACTGCTCGCCCTTCGGGCTCTGCACCACGACGGAGGCCTGGCCGTCTTCCATGCGCAGCACGCCGGCGGGGCAACTGCCAAAGCCGGCGTCATTCAGACCGCGACAGCGCAGCAGTGCCGTGGCGTCGTAATCACTGGTCGAGAACGGCGCCGTGGGGTTGTCGTCGTCCGCCGGCTCCAGCGCGGCGGTACTCCAGTAGACATACACACTTTCGTCGGGGAAGCGGAAGATCTGCCCCTGGTCGCCCAGCCCGCTCTGGCGGTAAACGGCGCGGCCGTCCTGGTCGCGGTAGTTGCCCGGATCATCGCCGAGCGGCGACAGCTCGTGGGTGACGCCGTCCTCCCGGCTGATGGTGATATAACCCTGGCGCTGGGAGAACCTGCAGTGGATCATCCTGTCGGTGTGATCCTGCCCCGCGGCGTAGATATCACAGCGGGCTTCGGTTGAATCCGCCATGCCGGATACGGTCCAGGCCAGCGCGATGGCGCCGGCTATCCCTGAAACTATCTTCACTCCCCCATACCCCCCTGCGTGGCTTTGCGCCTGATTATAGTGGTTCCGTGGTGTCGAAACCCAGCTCCCGGGCGATGGCGGCAATTTCCTGCAACTCCTGCTCGCTGACCTCGCCGTCCGCGGCCGCGACAGCGTGCATCGAGTCGAGGAATTTCCGGCTCTGCTGCGGCGTGAAAGCCGGCTGGCCGGACAGGTCGCGGCAGCGCACCTGGGACATTGCCATTTCCATCACCAGGTCCACCTCGGCGGGCTGCAGGTCCGAGTGTTCGATCAGTATGCCCCTGATCGCATCCCGCTCCTGGTCGTCCATATTGTCGTCCGCCAGCGCTACCCGGGTGAGCGCCTGGGAGAAGGCTGACATATAGTGCGCGGCCTCCGGGTCATGCCGGTTGAGCAGCTTCAGCATCTGGCTGGTACTGGCGGCGACGGCAGCGCTGATGGACTGTATCTGGCCGTCTTCCAGGTGAAGTATGCGGTCGGCGACATCCAGGATCCGGTTGTCGTGAGTCACCATCACCACGCTCGCGCCGTGCTCCCGGCACAGGGTCTGGATCAGGTTCACCACGTTGCGGCCCGACTCGCGGTCCAGGGAGGCGGTGGGCTCATCCGCGAGAATCATCTTCGGCCTGTTGGCCAGGGCGCGGGCAATGCCTACCCGCTGCTTCTGGCCGCCGGAGAGGGCGTCCGGGTACTTGTCGATATGGGCCAGCAGGCCCACCTGGTCCAGCACCTCCTCGATCCGGGTGCGCGCCTTCGCACCGCTCAGGCCCAGGCCCAGGGACAACGACATGGAGATGTTCTGGGCCACGGTCAGGTAGTCCAGCAGGTTGTGCTGCTGGAAGATAAACCCGATATTGCGGCGGGTCTTCATCAGGGCCCGCTGGGAGGCCTTGTGCAACTCCTTGCCGAATATCCTGATACTGCCGCCCTGCATGGCCCGCAGTGCGCCGATCAGGGTGATCAGGGTTGTCTTGCCCGAGCCGGACGGGCCCGTCAGGATCACGATCTCCCCCGCCTCGATCCTGAGGCTGACATCGCGCAGGACGTGGTGTTTGCTCAGCCCGCTGTCGTATTCGTAGACCACGTTTTCCACGATGATCGGGGTGTTTTCTCCAGCCATGGTCAGAACACCTCCGCCGGGTCTGCCGAGCGCAATTTACGCATTGCCAGCAGGGCGGAGACCGCGCACATGCCGACGGTCAGCGCCAGCACCAGGACGGCGCGCTCCTGGGTCATGATCACCGGCAGGTTGGTGGCCTCCCGGGCCTGGGTGTACACCAGCAGGCTGACTCCGTAGCCGGGTATGAAGCCCAGCACCGCCAGGATCACCGCCTCCGCCAGCACCAGCCGCGACAGGAAAAAATTGGAGTAGCCCATCGCTTTCATGGTGGCATACTCGCGCAGGTGGTCCTGCACATCCGAAAACAGAATCTGGTAAACAACGATCAAGCCCACCGCCAGGCCCATGGCCACACCCAGCCCGAACACGTAACCGATCGGGGTGTTGTTGCTCCAGTAATCCACCTCGTGCTGGATGAACTCGTCCCGGGTGAGGACCCGCACGTCCCCGGGAATGCCCGAGATGATGGCATCGCGCACCGCCACGGGGTCGGCACCGGCGTCCAGGTTTATCAGCCCCAGTTCTATCTGGGAGGCAGAGCGGTTGGAAAAAATACGGCGAAAATTCAGGTCGCTGGTGATGATGCTGCCATCGATACCGAACGACGTGCCGAGCTCGTAGAGGCCCACAATCTCGACATCGCGACCATTCACCTCCGTGGAAACATCAGCGTCGCCGCCGAGCATCTGTTCGATCGGCCCGAATTCCGCACGCGACAGGCGGTCGTACAGCACCCGGTCGGGCATGCGCAGCTGTCGGACCTGGTCGGGGTTCCCGGCCAGCGCGAAACCGCTGTTGAGGGGGTCGAAACCCATCACGTAGATATTGCGGGTCTGCACGGGATCAACCGGGTTGCGCCATTCGGCAATGCCGATATACACGGGAGTTACCGAGTCGACGCCGTCGAAGCCCAGCGCCTGGTAGAGGCGGTTGCGCGGAAAGCCGGGGGGATTGACCAGGTAGGTAGTCTTGGGACTGATGACGGCCAGGTCGTAGCCCAGGGCCGTGTGCCAGCGCACGGAACTGTCGTACAGCGCCCGCTGGAAACCCATCTGCACGAACACCAGCACAACCGCGAACGCGACACCCAGCACCGCCGCCAACAGGCGCAGCTTCTGGTGGCTGATCTGCAGCCAGGCGATTCTGACCGGGCCGAGTTTCACGGCGTGATCTCGACCTCAACCTGCAGGTTGGTCAGGTGACTGACCACCTCGGGCTCCTCCAGCAGAATATCCACCTCGATCACCCTGGCATCGGCCTCCGCCACTGGGTCCATGCCCAGCACATC
>JAZBNW010000445.1:0-21402 GCA_036350855.1 Halieaceae bacterium | reverse complement strand
CTTCCCGAAGTTCGTGGAGATAGCCAACAATGCAACCTACCGCATGTTCCCGGATTCGGGCGCTGCCAAAGGCGGCGCGCCTGGCAAGGAGTTACCAGAGGCCACCAGCGAACAGGTAGCCATGGCCGCGCTTATGAAAGGCGTGCATTTCTAGCCCGGGATTGGGAAATTGATATCGCAGCCTGATGTTCCAGGCTGCTTTTTCTTTTCTATAATATTTTTTCCAGCTCCCTGGACAAGGCACCGATAGTCCAGATTGCCATGCCCAGTGCAGGCTGCTGCCACGAAAAAGTGAGCGGGCTATTTTCCGGCTTATCGACGCATTAAAGCAGAAACGGAATCAAAACCTTGCGATCTTTTGGATAGTCAGGAAATTTGGCCTCATACCATTTCTGTACCTGGAATGCCCGGGGCACCAGGTTAGCGGCGCTTACCACAAGGACGAACAAAGCACCCGGCGACCACGTTGCAATGGCGAAGCCGAGGAAAGAGACCAGCTCGGTAAAATAACTCGGGTTGGTCACATAGCGGAAGAGTCCGCCCGTCGGTATCCGATAGATGCGCTCTCCCCTGGCCACCTCCTCTTTACTGCGCAAGTTGCGGACGATGCGATCAGAGTGGACGTTCATGCTGAAACCGAATGCATAAAGGGCCATGCCAAGTATAAAACGGGGGTCTGTGAACCAGTCCGGGGTCAGGTGAGTAGAGAGCTGTGATATAAACACCGCATTCAGATAGCCGTGAAGTGTGGTCACCAGCCATCCTGCCACCACGACCAAAAGACCGAAGGTTCCCCTGGAGCCTTTGGCAACGCGCATTAGCAGGGGAAACACAAAACCACGATTACCGTAATGCAACAACCAGATGCCCAGAAAGAACATGGGCACCATTTCAGCGGCATTTTCGCCATGGAAATAGAACCAGAGAAAACTGAGCGTTGCGGGGAGTTCCATCAGGAACCACCCCAGGCGGGGCGAAAGAGAGAAACCGACCCCCTCGACCCCGAAGCGACCATAAGGCGCTTTGGACATGAAGGCACCGATCAGGATTAATCCGGCATAGATGAAACTCCCTATCAGGATACTGTTGTATCCTTCGGGTGACATTAACCACTGCATTTTTGTCTCCTCGCGCCCCCGGGTGAACCGGGTAGCTGATTTAATGATTTAAAACCTCAATACTGATTGAATTGCGCATTTCCATCGACAGCCGCTGCACCCGTCGCGAAACACGGTTGGTCCTCTACAGGGACGGCACCCTGTTGAACCAGGGACTGGCCTGTTCCAGTTGCCCGGCCAGTTGGAACAGCAGCCCCTCCTCCCCATAGCGTCCCGCGAACATCACGCCAACCGGCAGGCCCTCGGGAGTCCAGTGCAGCGGCACGGACATTGCCGGTTGACCCGTCGCGTTGTACAGAATGGTGAATGCGGAAATATTGATCGCCTCTTTCTCGTAGACGGCGTTATCCTGGTTGAGGCTGAGTTTTCCGAGCTTCACCGGTGGCGCTGCCAGCGTGGGGGACAACAGGACGTCGAAATCGCGCTGCAACAGGGCTATTTGCCGTGCCGCCGCTTCTACCCCCCTTTCAGCGATAGAGAGCTGCTCTGCCGTATAGCCAAGTGAATCCCGGTAGCGTTGCCAGATGATTGGTTCCAGGTCATCCTCGGTTGCCTTCCTGCCCAACTGCTGCTCGCGATTGACCACACGCATGACTGTATTCACGCCCATGATGACGCGGGTGCTGGCAAAAAACGTGCGGGGATCGATTGGCAACTCTGTTTCCTGCACATGGTGGCCGAGCTGTTCACATAGTTTCGCCGCAGCGGCGGCCGCCCTGCTGCACTCCGGATCGACCGGGCTGTGGGTGATCGGCGTTGTGATCAGCGCTATCTTCAGCGGTTTCGGGGCTATGCTCACCGCTTCCAGATAACTGCGGTCAGGGCGCGGGGCGATGGTGGTCTGCCCGGGCTCGGGGCCGCGACTGGCATCCAGCAGTGCCGCGCTGTCGCGTACACTTCGAGACAGCCCATGGATAACGCTCATGACCGATGACAACTCCCTCGGGCCACTGGGCACCCTGCCCCGACTGGGCTTCATGCCGAAGAGCCCGCAGCAGGAGGCCGGAATGCGGATAGAGCCACCGCCATCCGTGCCGTTGGCCAGTGGCAGAACCCCGGCCGCAACAGCCGCGGCCGAACCACCGGAAGACCCGCCGGCACTGCGACTCAGATCCCAGGGGTTGCGGGTATCGCCGAACAGCATCGACTCAGTGGTGCCGGTGCCACCGAATTCGGGACTCGCCGTCTTGCCAAAAATGACCAGGCCCGCTTGCTGGTAGCGCTCCACCACCGTGCTCGTATAGTCACTGCGCGCGTCGCGATAAAAGCGTGAGCCATTGGTGGTGACCGTTCCCTTGAGTGCCATGCCTAAATCCTTCAGCAAAAAGGGCACTCCGGTAAACGGACCCTGTGGCAGGCCGGCGCTGACCGCTTCCCGGGCAAAGGCATAGAGCTCCTCGACCAGATAGTTGATTTTGGGATTGACCGCTTCACTGCGGGCTATGGCGAGTTCCAGCAGTTCCAGCGCGGACACATCCTTGTTCCGCACCAGTTGCGCCAGGCCAAGTGCATCGTAGCGTCTGTACTCTTCAAAACTCAGGGAGGCCCCACCGGACGATCCCAGTACGGGTGCCATTCCTGTAGCGGCGGCGATCATCAGGCCGTGCTTGATCATGTCGCGTCTGCTGGTCTGGTAGGTCATAACTGCTCGCTGGAGGGATTGAAGGCCTTGCAGCGTCGTGGACGCACAGTTGCCCTCGTCCCCGCGCAATACCACCTACTGGAAGCTGGTCTTTTTCGTCTCCCGATCAAACAGCGCCTTGACCGAAGCGATCCGTACAATCTCATCATCGAAGGCGCCGGCGTCCTGGCGGTACTTGCAATCAACGCTTCTCTCATAGTCATTACTCGAATTGAATCCGCGATATCCGGCAAAAAAAAGCCGCACCGGTTTAGTGGTGCGGCAAGGAACCCAGAGGGGTTATTAGAACTCGTAGGTCACATCAAGGCCGTAGGTCGCGCCAATACCGTACTGGTTGGTAATAGGGCCAAGGCTGGCGAAGTTCACACCGAAGGTGTTGTAGTCCTCATCGGTGAGGTTTCTCGCCCAGAGACCGGCGCGCAGGTAGCCGTCCCCGATCTGCACGCCTTCCATACCCAGGCGCATATTTACGATCGTGCGGGAATCCAGTTCGATCTGATCAAACACGTAGGGTTCGCCGTTATAGGTTCCGGTCCACAGGGCAGACGCATAGCTCTTGGACTGCCAGTACACTTCGGTATGGACAATAAACTCAGCCCAGTCGGCGCGGTACACCACCCAGTCCGCGATACCGGACGCCATGTTGCTCGGCGAAGTGCGTTTGGCCAGGTCATCCGTATCAATCGTGGTAGTGGGACCTTCCAGCGGCGCATACTCCTCGAAATCTCCGTCTATATGGCTGTAGGTCAGGGAGAACATCAGGTCATCGGTGGGCAACCACTGGGATTCCAGTTCCAGCCCCCAACGCTCGGACTTACCGGCGTTGCCGATAAAGGAGGAGGTCTGCCCATTTTCGTCCACCACGATCTGGCTCACTTGCTGGTCGTCGAAGGTATAGGCAAACACCGCACCGTTCACCCGCAGTACCGCAGGGATCACGTCCGATTTAAAGCCGAGTTCCAGGGTCTCGATCGTCTCCTCTTCAAACGGACTGCCGCCAAACAACTCGCCGTTGAAACCACCGCTGCGATAGCCGGTTGCGTAACGCAGATATACATTGGTGGCATCCGCCACGTCGTAAGCCACGGTCACGTTGCCACTGGTGTTGCTGAACTGCGCATCGTTCTTGACATCATACTGGCCCGCAGTGGGCAACAGCTCGCCGGTATAATCCGGATTGGTGCGCAGAGTCCCCGGGAAAGGACCGGGAAGCAGGACCGACCCCGCACTCTCGTAGAGGTATTTGATATCCTTGGTCTCTTCGGTGTAACGCAGGCCCAGGGTCAGGGCCAGCTTGTCATCGAACATCTGCGGGCGGATTGTGGTCTGACCGAATACTGCCCAGGCATCCGTCTCGTTGTCGTAGTTGGAAGCCGTGTGGCCACCGACAGGCTGCGCTGCGAAGCGGCTGTTGCGGAACTCACCTTCATCACTGAAGTAGTACGCTCCCAGAGCGTAGTCGATATTGTCTGCGGTACCCACCATCTGCAGTTCCTGGGACCACTGGTTGTAATCGGTTTGGGCGGTCGTGTTGAAGAACCCGCCACCGAACTGGTCGATGTACTCCCACATCTGCGCGGCACTTTGCTGTGCCTCGTTGTACTGCGGGCTCAGTACCGGGATCAGGGCGGGGTTGCCTGCCATTGCCCCGAACAGACCCAGCTGTTCCCCGTACATGGCGGTGAGTGCGCCCAGTGTGCTGTCATTGATGGCACCGGCGCCACCGGGTGCCACAGTGTTATCGGTGCCGTCGAGATCACTGGAATTCAGATTCTTCAGCTCACGGTATGCGGTAATGGACTTGAACTCCACACTCTGCAGGAAACCCAGGTTGTCAAAGGCCAGGGCCGCGGTCAGGGCATGGCCGTCGGCTTCGTTCGAGGCAGTCCCGTTTACATCGCTGGATGCCCTGCCAGGCCGTTTGCCGTCATTGGGGTTGTTATACAGGTTCAGGGTGTCCTCGGCGGAATTGACGAAACGATCCGCTGTGTTGTCCGGCGACAGTCCCAACAGGGGAGCAAACTGGTTCATAGTCGCCAGGTTGGCGCCGACCTGCCCGAGCACTACATTCTGAAGGAACTCGGATCGGCTGGTTTGCGCGCCGGTCTCCGGGTTGATCGAAAACGGCGTGCTGCCCACCATGAACTGCGGTGTAGTTTTTTCATCCAGTTTGGAATGGTCGTAGGCATAGTCAACCGTCAGGGCTTCATTCAACTCCCAGCGCAGGGCGATGCGATAGGCCTCCCGGTCGAGGTCCTCGAAATCATCCAGGTTCGGATTGGTGTTCTCATACAGCTCATCGCGCTGCCGGATCAGTCCACCGAAAGTGGCCGACAGGGCACCCATGCCTTCGCCAACGCTGCCCAGGGTACCCGTATTAACCGTGGCCTTGAGACCCCACAGACTTTCATCGCCCACCTCACCGGTGACCCTGCCGCCAAACTCCCCGGTGGGCTTCCGGGTGATGAAATTTACGGCGCCGCCGGTGGCGTTACGGCCGTAGAGCGTGCCCTGGGGGCCACGCAACACCTCAACCCGCTCCAGTTCCGCTACATCCAGGGCAGAACCCATCTGCGTGCCCATATAGACACCGTCGAGATACATGGCGTTGGCCGGGCTAACCGACAGATTGCTGGGGCTGCCAGAACTGACCCCGCGCATATTGACACTGAGGTTGCCACGCGCGCCTGGCGCCTCGAAGCCGGTCATGTTGGGCAGGGTGCTGATGAGGTCACCCGCATTGAAGACGCCGCGGCGCTCCAGGTCGGTTTCGGTCAGGGCCGAGATGGAAATAGGCACATCCTGGGTGTCCTCCGCCCGCTTCTGAGCGGTGACTACCACTTCTTCGAGCATGAGGGTAGTCACCTTGGACTTATCCTGCGCCAGCAACAGCGGTGAGTTGATCGCGCTCGCCATTACCACGGCGGACACCAACACAGACTTGTTGAAGGGTATTTTCATCTTGGAGACTCCATTTAACTGACAGATTTATAATTTATAGGGCCAACGCCGCTAGAGCCACTGCGCTTGACTACCCGATAACTTAAATTATTCAGCAATACCCCGTCCAGACACAGGGCACCACCGACCATATTTATGTGCATTTCAGTTCGCGGCCTGAAAGCTGGCCCAACATGGCCACCCGCCCTGGAGGTCTCAGGCCCCCGGGGAATCACCAGCGGTGCGGTAATCGCCGAACTTTTCGTCGCGGGATTGCAGGGCATCGGTCAGCCCCTGTTGCTGGATATTGTCAATGAATGCCTTGAACGCGGGCTGATGGGTAGCCAGGGCACACATCTCAGTGCCCTGCCTGATACCCTGGCGCAGTCCCATGACGTCCATCTGCCGGTGCACCGCCCGCTTGTTCAGTTGCACGATGTCGGGTGGGAGCTGCGCGATCTTGCTCGCCACCGCAATCACCCTCCCCTCCAGCTCGTCCAACGGAAAGCTGTCGGTGGCCCACCCCCGGGCCGCACACTCGATGCCCGAGAGTGCATCCCCGGTCAGAAGCATTTCCATACCCTTGCGCATCCCCACCAGCCAGGGATGGAACTGCATGTCCGGGACGCCGAAGCGCACTGCCGGATAGCCCATCCGGGCATCGTGGGCCATGTACACCAGGTCGCAACCCGTGGCCAGTTCGCTGCCACCGGCCAGGCAATAGCCGTGCACCTGCGCTATCACCGGCTTCGCGAGGTCCCAGATGCCCATCCAGCCTTCGGTGACATGGCGCGGCCACTGGCTGTCGCCGCCGGCGGTGTAGAATGGATAGCCCAGGCCCGCATTGCCGCCACCCAGGTCATAGCCGGCGGAAAAGCAACTACCGGCGCCGCGAATGATCTGCACCCTGACACGCTCGTCCGCGTCACCGCGCTGCAGGGCGTGGAGTACCTCGCCACGCAGGGCGTGATTGAGGGCGTTGCGTTTGTCGGGCCGGTTCAACGTGATGCGCCTGACCCCCTCGGTAGGCTCGTCAATCAGTACGACCTCGTATCCTGCTTCGCCATAGCGCTGCACGCCGTCGTCTCCCGCGGCGTAAACATCCGTTTTTCCTGTCATGATCCAGACTCCTGAAGTGATATCCTGGCAACATCCATAGTAGAGAATAATGCGCGCAGAGCGCTGTGACATCCACAGCCGTATGGTTCAGATTGATAGACATTCACATCCAAACTGACCGGTTCAGGCGGGAAACGTGCGTCACATTGGGGTAGGCAGGTGGCAGCGGAGCAGGACGCAAATGCACATAAATATGAACCGATGGGTTCTTTCGCGTTTCCATAGAGTGATTACCATGGCCCTTCACTATCGCTGTGAGTCGCGCGAGCGCCATGCCACATAACTTCCCCCAATTGCTGTCGCCCGCCCGTATCTCAGGACTGGAATTACGCAATCGTATCGTAATGGCTGCCATGGGGACCAACTTCGCCGCGGCCGACGGGCATTGCACCGAGCAACTCATCGCCTACTACGAGGCGCGCGCAGCCGGCGGCGTCGGGCTTATCGTGCTGGAAACATCCGCGGCCCTGTTTCCCAACGGCGCCAGCATGCCTAATACCATCGCCTTCTCCTCAGACGAGTTCCTGCCCGGACTGACCGAGCTGGCAGGCCGGGTGCATCGGCACGGTGCGAAGATCGTGGCCCAGCTCAACCACAGCGGCAAGATGGCCCAGGAAGATACCGCGGCCGGGCGCCCCATTCCGGTACCCTCCCCCGTCACTCCCGCTCGCAGTGACATGTTCCCCGTGCTGACCCGGGCCGAGATCGGCACCTTTATCAAGGCCGCCGGGCCTGATGGCAAGGGGCCGCGATACTACGAAATGAGCGTGGAGCAGATCGCCGAAACCGTGGCGGGATTTGCAGCGGCCGCCGAGCGCGCCAGGCGCGCCGGTTTCGACGGCATAGAACTGCATGCCGGCCACGGCTACCTGCTGGCCAATTTCCTGTCGCCCTACACCAACAAGCGGAGCGACCAGTACGGTGGATCCGCCGAGAACCGCGCCCGTTTCCTGGTGGAAACCATACGCGCGGTGCGCGCCAGCGCTGGGGACGACTTCCCGATCCTGGTGCGACTGGATGGCAGGGAATATCGCATCGATGGTGGCATCACGCCGGAAGACTGCGTGCAGACCGCGCGGCTGTGTGAGCAGGCCGGCGCCGACGCCATCGACGTGAGTGCCTATGGCAGCGTGGCCCACGCGATCGCCTTTACCGAGGCCCCGCTGGTGCACGAACCCGGCGGTTTTGTTCCCTTTGCCATCGCGGTAAAGAAAGCGGTCGGTATACCGGTAATCGGCGTGGGCAGGATCGAGCCGGAGCGTGCCGAGCGGCACATCGCTGCCGGCGATTTCGACTTTCTTGCCCTTGGCCGGCGCCTGCTTGCCGACCCGGACCTGCCCAACAAACTGGCGGCCGGCGAGGACGCATCGGTTCGCCCCTGTATCTATTGCTACATCTGCGTCAGTCAGATTTTTATCAACAAGCCGGTATGCTGCGCCGTCAATCACAGCACCGGTCGCGAGTACGAGGGGGACATCATCGCCCGCAGCGGCGCTGGCAAGACGTTCCTGGTGATCGGCGGTGGACCTGGTGGCATGGAGGTCGCTCGCCTGCTGGCGCTAAAGGGCCACCAGGTCAGCCTGTGGGAAAAAGAGCGGGACCTGGGGGGTACCGCCCGCATTGCCTCGCTGGCCTATGAACCCAACGAGCGGCTGGTGACGTATCTCGACAATGCCGTGCGCAGCCTGCCGATTGACCTGCAACTCGGCAAGGCAGCAACGCTGGAAAGTATCGCTGCAGGCTCTTTCGATCACATCATACTCGCGACCGGCGCCATCCGCGCCGCGCCGGACATACCCGGCAAACAGCAGCGCCATGTCTTCGATGGCGACGAACTGCGCGGGGTGTTGTTCGGTAACAATAAAGCGGCGCTGGGCAAACTCCCCCTGTGGCAGCGCCTGTTGTTGGGCGTGGGGCGTATGAGCCAGTTGCTGCGCAATATCCGCCTGCTGCGCCTGCTGAGCAAGCTGTGGATGCCTATCGCCGACGAGGTGGTCATCATCGGTGGCGGACTGGTGGGACTGGAACTGGCGGAGTACCTGGTGGACCGCCACCGCAAGGTGGTGGTGCTGGAACCCGGCGCCGACCTGGGTGCGGAGCTGGCCATCGTACGCCGTGCCAGGGGGCTGCACCTGTTGCGCGAGCACGGCGCGGTGATCCATCGCAATGTTGCATCGATCGCAATCGGGGCACAGTCGGTCAGCTTCGAGCTGGACAACGAGGCCCGCTCCCTGCCCGCGAAGCAGGTTATCATCGCCATGGGGGCGCAACCGGATGACCGCATGCTGGCGCAGCTTGCATCGAGCGGGGCAAAAGTGCACCGCGTAGGCGATTGCCGCGAGGTCGGTTATATCGATGGCGCCATCCTGGACGCGCGGAAACTGGTGCAGAGCCTCGACCAGGAGTCCGTCCCGGCTTCACCCCAGTGAATGCATCTTTTCCCTGTAGCATTTGGGCGTATAACCGGTCCAGCTCTTGAACGAGCGCACGAAGGAACTGGCCTCGGTGAACCCCAGGAACTCCGCCAGGTCCGCGACCCGGGCGTTGTCGTTCAGCAGCTTGTCAATGGCGACCTCACAGCGAACCTGGTCCTTGATCGCCTGGTAGCTGGTGTCCTCGGCCTGCAGGCGCCGTCTCAGGCTGGACTCCGACATATAGAGCATGGACGCCACCGCCGCGAAGGACGGCATACCTGTGGGAAGATCGATACTCACCAGCGATTTGATCGCCGCCGTCGTGCTGGCGGGGATGCGGTCCATGGCGATCAGGTGGTAAACACTGTTCTTGAGGAATTCAGCCAGTGAGTCGGTGGTGTGGACGACCCGTCGCTCCAGCAGTTCCCGCTTGAAACTGAAGCTGTTGTCAGCGGCATCGAAGTGTACCGGGCAGGCGAATATCCGCTCCAGGCTTTCGCGGTACTCCCTGTTCACCTTGGGCGCCATTATGCTGAGCTCTTCGGCCGTCAGGGCATCGCCCGTCAGCCAGCCGCAATAGGCATGCCAGACGATGAGGCCGGATGCCCGGGCGACGGAAACCTTGTAATCGGCCCGGTCCCAGCCCTCGGGAATCAGGTCTGTTTCGCCTTCCGGCACCTCGATATCATAGGCAAGCCGGACCAGCGGCCCTGCCGGCTCCTCCAGCAGGCGCATGCGATACCGGTTGAGAGGATAGAGCAAGGCATTGAAGCGCTGTGCCAGGCGCAATGCTTCTCGCAGGGTCCGGGCGCCAATCATGCAGTGGCACATCAACTCGAAGGACTCGCCGCCCAGACCCGCCCCCCATGGAATGGGTTGCCCCAGGCGCTGCAACTCCAACGCCGCCGCCTTGTACAGGCGGGAGTAATTCAGTGCGGGCAATGCCTGCTCCGGATCCAGCGCGGCGATACGTTCCGCCCTGATATCCACGGTAGCGGCGATGGTCTTCACATCCAGGCCGACGCGTTCAAGATAATCTAGCAGGCGCTGAAACTTCTTGGCAGGTACCGAAATGTCACTCATGGTTCGTCTTCAAGGCTCACAGAGGGCCAGGTGATTCTAGTTATGTTTACCCGCAAGCTTACCACAATTCACGAGTCCGCCTACTGACCCTGTGGCAGCCGGCAATCTGCCGGCCGGTGCCCCCATGGCGGCTAATGTCTACCATTCTGGCCGCTTGGGCCTATGACCGCGGCCGGGGCGCTGTGCCATAATCAGCCACAACGGCGGACCCCACAACAGGCGCAAGCATGACGACTTCAACAGCCAGGCAACACATCAAACACGAGATTCTCGTGGGCGGCATCTCCAATACCATTTTCAATGGCGTGATCGCCTGGTTTTTGCTGAAAAGTGGCCCGGCCCTGGCCTGGGGTGGCGACCATAGTTTCGCCGTGGACGTGATTGCCACCGCGTTTATCCTGCCCTTCATCGTGGCCCTGATCGTCATCCCGCTGCAGCGGGGCAAGCTCAACAAGGGCAAACTGGAGCCGATTCACCTGGGCGCCGGCTCCTTTGTGCAGCGCGTGGCTGACCGACTGCCCGCCGGCACCTTCAAGAGTGCCCTGCTCTTCGGCCTGTTCGGTATGTGCATCATTGCCCCGCTGACCCTGCTGGGATTCTATCTGCTGGGTGTGAGTCATGTCAGCCCCCTCAACTACTCCATCTTCAAGGGAATCTGGGCTGGCCTGATGGCCGCCCTGCTGGTCGTGCCGATGGTACTGCTCGCCCTGCGCGCACCCGCAAACGACAACTGAGATCACTCGACAAGGAGGTATTCCATGGGCTTGCTGGAGAACAAGGTAGGCATCGTCACCGGCGCAGGCCAGGGTATCGGCCGGGCCATCGCCGAGTCCTATGCCCGCGAGGGCGCCCGGGTTGTTGTGGCGGACTTCAACGAGGAGATGGGCAGGGAAACCGTGCGGCTTATCGAGGAAGGCGGTGGAACGGCCTCCTTCAGTTTCGGTGATGTCAGCAAGGAGGAGTCGGTCAAAGCCATGGTGGACTGCGCCGTGGCAACGTATGGGAGACTGGATATCGCCTGCAACAGCGCGGCGCTGAGTCGCGGTTCAGGCCCCATCCACGAGTTCGAACGCAGCGTGTTCGACCAGACGATCGAGATGTGCCTGACCAATACCTGGCTCTGCATGAAATACGAAATCGTCGCCATGCTGAAGAGCGGCGGGGGCGCTATCGTCAATATATCCTCCAATTCCTCCCTGCGCGGCCAGGCTTACAATACCGCCTACGCCGCCGCCAAGGGCGGGGTCAATATTCTGACGAAGAGCTCGGCGGCGGAATACGGCGCCCAGGGAATACGGATAAACGCCGTCTCACCCGGTGTGATACGTACGCCAGGGGTGGAGAAATACTTTGAGGAACAGCCGAAGATCGCCGAGGGCCTGAAGAAGGCCGCCGTCATGAACCGGCTGGGAGAGCCGGGGGAAATCGCCGAAGCGGTGACATTCCTGTCCAGCGACCGGGCCTCCTTCATCACCGGGCAGATCCTGTCGGTGGATGGCGGCGGCGCAGTGCGCTAGGGCTGCCAGCGCTGGATAACCGCCTCGCTGAATTTCTCGATCCGCGCCAGCTTCTTATCCCGGTCCAGGGAGGGATCATAGGGGTTCCACGGTGTCACGCAGATATCGGTGACCCCCAATTCCCCCAGGCGTCGATAGTCGTCCAGGGTGCGCGCGTGCATGTCGAGGGCGTGGATTTCAAAGTCCGTCCGGCTGTCGGTGCCGCACTCCTGCCGCAATTCGTTCAGTTTGCCGATCATCTGCTGCAAAGACGCGTAATCGCTGTTGGCTGAGATCCAGCCGTCGCCGCTGATGGCGGCCCGGCGCAGGGCGGGCACCGCGTGCCCACCGATCAGGATAGGCAGCGGCGCAGTCGGCACCGGCGACATTTTCATCCGGCCGATATCATAGTAGTCGGAGTGAAATTCGTAATACTCACCCGAGAGTGCGCCGCGGATAATGGCAATGCAGTCATCCATGCGCTTGCCGCGCTCTTCAAAGGCAATGCCATTGTAGGCGAAATCCTCTTTCCAGGGGCTGAGTCCCGCCCCCAGTGAAATCCTGTTGCCGCTGATGACCGCGAGGGACGACAGGGCCTTGGCGAGTACCAGGGGCTGGCGCACCGGCACCTTGAGCACCGCCGGGTAAAAACGCAGGGTGCTGGTGACACAGGCCATGCTGGTCATGGCGATCAACGGATCCAGTACCGGCGAGGCCTCCAGGACCGCGCGTACGGCATCGGTGCTGAGATAGGGATAATCCGACTCGGTCACCTCGGGGTAGAACAGGCTGTCCGGCACCGCCAGTGAGTTCCAGCCCGCGTTCTCTGCGGCGGCCGCAATTGCTGTGTAGTCCTCGATACCCCCGAGGCCGGTCATCAGTGTGAAGCGCATGCTGTGGTCCTTTGCGAAGTTCAGCACAGCTTATCGTGTTGGTGATCGCTTCAAAGGACCTAAACCGGCAATTAGATAGACATTAGCAATCGCCCGGGTCCGGCCACCGCGCCGGGGTCTGACCAGCCCGCTCGCTAACGGGCCTCCCGGTCCCCCGCCCAGCTCCCGTCGACGGCCTCGCGAATCACCCTGGCCACCAGGTCCGGATCTTCCATGGGAATGAAGTGGGACATCTCGGGGAAGTAGAACTCCCGGGCATTGGGCAGCGCGTTCACCAGGCCGGGCCAGGTGGGTGAGGCGGCGAGGTTGGCCGGATTCTGCTCATCGGGCGGTGCGCGCAGCAGCGTGACCGGCAGGGTGAGCCGGGGCAGCAGCTCGTAAATAATCTCATTGCCTTTCTGGCTCAGGTAGATGGACGCCTCGTGCAGGGGGTCGCATGCCAGCTGCAGCGCCGATTGGTCCGGCACCGAGCGCAGCGCAAAGGCACAGTAGTCGCGCAGGACCTGCTCGTCCCAGCTGTCAAAGGGAGGCTTGCTGTGAAAGCGCTGGAACATTTCAGCCACATCGCGCCACTGGTTCTTGCGCCGACTGACGTGACTCTGCGCCGGGTCGACGGGACCCGCGGACGCATGAAACCCGCGATAGGTCTCCAGCGGCAGTATCACCGGGTCGATCAGTACCAGTTGCCTGAACCGTTCGGGGTGTTGCGCTGCCACGTAAGCCGCCAGAAAGCCGCCCAGCGAGTGGCCGACCCCCACCACCGCGTGAAGATCCAAGCGTGCCAGCAGGGCCTCTATATCCCTGGCCATGAGCAGCCAGTTCACCGCACCGTGGCGATCGCTACCGCCGTGGAAACGGATATCTACCGCATACAGGTGAATGCCTTGCAGCCTGCGCACAATACTGTCCCAGCAGCGCCCGTGAAAGCCGGTGGCGTGCAACAGGAGCACAGGGTCGCTGTCGCCTGGCCACTCGGTGACCTGCAGGGTGACGTCGGCAAGCTCCACGGGGTAGGTGTGGGGTTCTGGCGGTGACAAGACTGGCTTACTCCGGGACTGTTGGACTGGCATTGGCGAAGCTCGATGACGTGATGCCTCGCCGGCGACACGGCAAAGAAGCCTGATTGTAACCGAAATGCGGGGGTCAATCGCAGCCGGAATCGCGCCGCGGCGTTCAGGAAATGACAGCCTGCAGACGGGACCGGCGGCTGCAGTGAGGTGCGCCGGGGAGTATGATGACAACAGACCGTGATAGAAAGGCCCCACGATGCACCTGAAAAATATCGCTCACAACCTGATTCGCCCGCGAATTCACGGGGGCAGGTTTGCCAACCACCAGAAGGTGAGCCAGTTCGAACTGAACAAGCTGGGGGACAGCCTGTCCCGGCGGCTGGAGCGCCGGCCCGGGGACGCCTCACCGCGGCGGCCGATACCCGTGGAAAAACTGACCCGCAGGCGCTTGCTGGCGGCTCCCGACAACACGGTCTATCGCCTGGGTCACTCTACCGTACTGCTGAAGCTGCAGGGCGAGTTCTGGCTGACGGACCCGGTGTTCTGTCAGCGGGCTTTCCCCGTACAGTGGGCCGGGCCGAAGCGATTCCACCCACCGCCTTTGGCGATAGCTGACCTGCCGCCGATCAAAGGTGTGCTGCTGTCACACGACCACTACGACCACCTCGACAAGGCGGCCATAGCCCAACTCGCCCCGGGCGTCGAGTATTTCCTCACCCCCCTGGGGGTGGGCGACCTGCTGCGGACATGGGGTGTTCCCGCCCGCAAGATTCACCAGTTCGACTGGTGGCAGTCGGGTACTGTGGACGGGATCGAGTGCGTGGCCACGCCCGCGCAGCACTTCTCGGGTCGGGGCGCGGCGGACAGCAACAAACGCCTGTGGTGCTCCTGGACCATACTGAGCGACTCTCACCGCATTTTCTTCAGCGGCGATAGCGGCTATTTTGCCGGGTTTGCCGAAATCGGCACCCGCTACGGCCCTTTCGACCTCACCCTGATCGAAACCGGGGCCTACGACAGGAACTGGGTCGATGTCCACATGCTGCCGGAACAATCCCTGCAGGCCCACCTGGACCTGCGCGGCAGATGTATGTTGCCGATCCACAACGGCACCTTCGATCTGTCCATCCATCCCTGGTACGAGCCCTTCGAACGGGTGTACGCCGCGGCGCTGGCAGCCGGCGTGCATCTGGTGACTCCCCGCATGGGCCAGGCACTTTCCCTGTCCGGGCCACCCGGTACAGATCTGTGGTGGCGGGAGCTTATGGATGCAGGGCTGGCCGGAACCGCAAGCGGTATGCCGCCGGCGTCGTTCCGGACCAGCGCCTGAACGCCGTGCGAAAACTGCGGGCGTCGGCGTAGCCCAGCTGGCCCGCTATCGCATCGACTGTCAGCCCGGTGGAGGACAGGTAGCGACACGCCCCCGCATAGCGAACGTCCTCGACCAGCGCCCGGTAGCTCGTGCCGATACGCCCCAGGTGCCGTCGCAGGGTCCTGGCGCTGAGGCTGAAATGTGCCGCCACCTGCTCCAGTGTGGGTACGCTGCCCTCCCGGGCCAGCACCAGGTCCCTGATGGCCTCCACCAGGCCCCGCTCCTCCACCAGTGAGGCCATGCTCTGGCGGCACATATCGCGGAACAGGCTGCTGTACTCCGGCTGGGGATAAGGCAGCGCCATGCAGAGCAGGCTCAGTGGGAAATACAGCGCATTGCGGTCACTGTCGTCCACCACCGGACAGCGAAACAGCTCGCGAAACTCATCCCCGCCGACCGCGGGGTTCACATGGGCCATCTCGATGCCGGCGAAGCACACCGGCTCTCCCACCAGCTCGTTGAAAATCGATTGCAGCGAGGCGATCGTGCTCTCTATTTCCAGCGCCGCGGCCCTGGCATCCGCCGCGGTCGGGAACAGGGTCAGGCAGCGGCAGGCCGTGCCCCGATAGCTTTCGTCGGTCAGGGTGTGCTGTGAGGCCCAGCTGATCAGCGGCGAGAATTCTGTCACCAGCGCCAGCGCCTCTCCCACACTCATCGCCCCCATCACCGCATAGCCGAGAATGCCGTAGCTGGACAGTGAAAGCCGCCTTCCCACCCGGATCCCCAGCAAAGGGTCGCTGTTGTGATGGGCAATGCGGGTGTAGAGCTCCAGTTCCTGCTCCAGGGTCAGACGCCGGGCCGGGTCGGCCAGGGCGCGGGGTGACACGCCGGTTCCCGCCAGGATGGTGTCGGGTGACAGGCCCTGCCGCTCCTCCAGCTCCCGCAGCATCAGGCGGATTTCGTGGCTGTTCAACAGTTGGCGCTGGATCACCTCGGGCGTATTCCGGCGGGAGCGCGATGGGGGCATTTCAGGCCTTACTTGTGTCCGTTTATATTCCCTCATTGTCCCCTATCCCCACTGCCCAATCCAGTACCCCGGTCTTATGCTGGCAGAAGACACCCATTCATCCGCCAAGCTGGTAGCAAAAACGACACCATGAAGAATCGCTACGATGCCATCGTGATAGGCGCCGGCCACAACGGCCTCACCAATGCGGCCTACCTGGCCAAGGGCGGCCTGGACGTGCTGGTCGTTGAAAAAAACGACTATATCGGCGGCGCCGCCGTCAGTCGCGAGCTGCACGAGGGCTGGCTGTATTCCAACTGCTCCTATGTGTGCAGCCTGCTGCGCCAGTCGATTCACCGGGACCTGGACCTCACCCGTCACGGCCTGATGATCGTACCCTACAGCGGCACCACCAATTTTTCCCGCACCGGCGACTATATTGCGGAGTACCCCGACCACGCCATGCAGTACCGGGAGGTCAGGCGCCACTCCCTGCGGGACGCCGACGCCACCCACCGCTACAACACCGACCTGATGCGTTATGCCAGGCTGATCCGTCACTTTCTGCTGCGCACGCCCGCGGACCCCACCTCGTTCAGGCCCCGGGACCTGGGTGAACTGATGTTCATGGGCAAAAAGTTTGCCGGCATGGGCGAGGAACAGGTGTACGAATTCATCCGCTTCATGACGATGAGCGCCGGCGATTTTCTCGATGAGTATTTCGAGAACGACCTGGTCAAGACCATGTATGCGACCAGCAGTATCATCGGTACCGCCCTGGGGGTGTACTCCCCCGGCACCGCCTACGTCCTGCTGCACCATGTGATGGGTGACGTGGACGGCGCGGTGGGCGCCTGGGGCCTGGCCCGGGGCGGCATGGGTGCCATCTCCAATGCGATAGCCGGCGCCCTGCGCGAACACGGCGGCGAGATCCGCACCAATGCGCCGGTGCAACAGATCATCGTGCGCAACGGCCGCGCGGTGGGCGTGGCACTGGAGGGCGGCGAGGAAATTCACGCCGACATCGTGGTGTCCAACCTTGACCCCAAGCGCACCTTCACGGTGATCATGGACCGCAAGGACATCCCGGGCGACCTGCGCAAAAAGGCCGAGAACTTCAAGATCCGCGGTTCGTCGGGAAAAGTGAATATCGCCCTGACCGGCGCGCCCGACTTCCCCTCACTACCCGCCGGGCACCCCCTGCGGCACGGTTCGTTCCAGTTCCTGGATTCCATGGAGCGGATGGAGCGGGCCTACGACGACTGGAAACACGGCCGCTGGTCCGAGGACCCCTTTGTCGAGATGACCCAGTCCTCGATGTGGGACCCGACCCTCGCCGCCCCGGGTAACTATTTCGTGTCCTGTTTCATCCAGTACTGCCCCGCCGAGGTCGAGGGTGGCTGGACGCCCCAGAAACGCGATGCGTTCGGCGAGACCGTCATCGACCAGATCTGCAACTACTCCCCCAACTTTCGCGAGCTCATCGCTCACATGGAAGTGCGGACGCCCTACGAAATCGAGAACGAGATCGGCCTGACCGAGGGCAATATCTTCCAGGGTGAGCTGACCATCGACCAGCTGATGTTCAACCGCCCCTTCCCCGGTTACTCCCAGTACCGGGGTCCGGTCAAAGGCATGTACATGTGCGGCTCGGGCACCCACCCCGGCGGCGGCGTTTCCTCCGCCTGCGGCGCCAACTCGGCGCGGGAGATCCTGCGGGACCTGAGGCGGCCCAATGTGGTACCGGAGGATGACGTCGATGAGTAAATCACCTGACATTATTATCATCGGCGGCGGCCACAACGGCCTGGTGTGCGCCGCCTACCTGGCAAAAGCTGGCCGCCGGGTACTGGTGCTGGAAGCCGCCTCGCAGGTAGGGGGCCTGGGCGCGACCAGGGAGTTCGCTCCCGGCTTCCGGGCCTCGGTGGCCCACACCCTGCCCCAGTTGAGCCGGAAACTTGTCGCCGACCTGGCACTGGAGCACCACGGGTTCACGCTGGCCGCCCAGGCGCTGCCCACCGTGGCCCTGTCCCGGAACGGCCAGCACCTGCACGTCGCCGATGGCCGCTTGCACGGCGGTTCTGCCGCGGATTCAGCCGCTTACCTCGACTACGCGCGTCTGATGAAAAAATTTGCAGAGGCGATAAATCCGTTCTGGCACAAGGAGCCGCCGGTCCCGGGTAGCGGCAAGTTCAGGGATATCGCCACCCTCGGCCAGTTCGGCTGGAAACTGCGCACACTGGGCAGGACCGACATGCGCGAACTGATGCGGATGATCGCCCTGCCCGCCCAGGACCTGATGGATGAATACTTCGACAGTCCCCTGCTGAAAGCGGCCCTGAGCTGGGATGCCAACGTGGGCAGCAAACTGGCACCGCGCTCCCCCAACAACGCCCTCATCGCCCTGCTGTACCGCATGAGTGGCGACCTGACCGGCGGACTGCCCATGGCCACGGGGGGCACCGGCGGGCTGATGGAAGCCCTGGCCGCCTCTGCCCGCGGGCACGGTGCGGAGATACGAACGGGCAGCCGGGTGGCGCGTGTTATCGTTGAAAAGGGTGAGGCTGTCGGGGTTGCACTCGAAGACGGCGAGATCATCCGGGCGGGGAAAACCGTGTCGAACGCCGATCCGAAAACCAGTTTTTTCAAGCTGCTGGGCGCCCGGCACCTGGACATACAATTCACCCACCGCATCAAGCGCCTGCGCACTGACGGTTACGTTGCCAAGCTGCACCTGGCGCTGGGTGAACTGCCGGCGTTCACTGGCCTGGAGCGGCCCGAGGCCCGCCTGATCCTGGCACCGACGATGGCGTATATCGAAAACGCCTACGACGAGGCCAAGTACGGCGGCTACGCCCGGGAGCTTCCCATGGAAGTGCTGCTGCCCAGCCTGCATGACCCCGGGCTGGCGCCGGCCGGCCAGCACGTGCTGTCAGCCCAGGTCCAGTACGCCCCCTATGCGGTAAAGGGAGGCTGGGACGCGCATCGCGACAGCTTCCTGGAAACCGCCCTGGACAACCTGCAGCGCTATGCGCCGGGCATCCGCGATTGCGTGCTGGCCAGCGAGCTGCTGACGCCTGCCGACCTCGAACAGCAGTTCGGTGTCAGTGGCGGCCACTGGCACCACGGCGAGTTCGCCCTGGACAACTGGTGGATGAACCGGCCGACCTACGGTGCCTCCCAGTACCGCACGCCGGTACCGGGTTTTTATCTCTGTGGCGCTGGCGCCCACCCCGGTGGCGGAATCATGGGCGCTGCCGGCAGCAACGCTGCCCGCGCCATTCTGGAGGAGAAATAAGCATGCCGCTGAAGGCCCAACTGCAAAGTGCCGACGCCATTGCCCACGTTCACAGGGGCATCCTGCCCTCGCCTTTTCACAGCCGCAGCTCGCGCCTGAACCTGAACCAGCAGTGGAGCGAGTGGAACGGTTTCGCCTCGGCCCGTTACTACGGGGACGCACACCTGGAGTACTTTTCCACGCGCAACACCTGCGGCGTATTCGACGTGTCACCGATGCGCAAGTATCGCTTCAGCGGCCCGGAGGCCGCGGCAATGCTGGACCGTATGGTGACCCGCGACGTGATCGCCCAGGGGATCGACACGGTCGCCTACAACGTCTGGTGTACCGACGCCGGCAAGGTGGTGGACGACGGTACGATTTTCCGCCTCGGCGAGACCGAGTTCATGCTGTGCTGCGCCGATCCATGCTACGACTGGTTCTGCCTAAGCGCGGTGGGCTTTGACGGCGTCGAGATTACCGAGATCAGTGAAGACGTCGCCGCACTGGCGTTACAGGGCCCCACCTCCTGCGCCCTGCTGAAGGCACTGGGGTTCAGCGGCATCGAGCAGTGCAAGCCCTTCCAGATCATGCGCTTCCCCTTTGGGACGCGCGAGCTCATGATCTCCCGCACCGGCTATACCGGTGACCTGGGCTACGAACTGTGGCTGGACCCGCTGGACGCGGAACCCCTGTGGGATGCGCTGTTCAGTACCGGGTCGATCTACGGCATCCAGCCCATGGGAGATGAATCCCTGGAAATGGCCAGGCTTGAGGCCGGCTTCCTCGCCCCGGATGTGGACTTCCACGGCTCCCTGCACACCGTGGAGCGCGGTCACGACCACAGCCCGCTGGAGCTGGGCCTGGGCTGGATTCTCAATTTCAAAAAACCGCATTTCAGCGGCCGCGCCGCATTACTGGCCCAGAAGGAGTCCGGCAATTACCGGCGCCTGCTGAAACTGGACATCGAGGGCAACAAGCCCGCCGAGAACAGCATTCTCTACGCGGATCCGAAATGCGCCACTGAAATAGGCTATATCACCTCGGCCATGTGGTCACCGGTGGTGAAAGCAAACATCGCTTACGGGCTGGTGGAGGCGAAGTATTTCGATGGTCCCATATGGGCCGAGATCTACCACCAGAAAGAACTGCGCTGGTTGCGCAAGGTGGCGCGCTGTACCCGGGTCAGCAAACCCTTCTGGTCGCCGGAGCGGGCAAAGGCCACCCCGCCACCCGACTGCTGACAGGGCTATTCCGCCAGTGTTTCCCCGCTGCCGCCCATCTCTGCAGGGACGTCGCGCATCTTGGGCAGGCCATCCTTGATAGGAAGAACAGATTCCGAGTAAAAGACGTGCAGGGCCGGACGGTAGTCGAAAGACGGAATGATCGCCGCATAGACGTCGACCAGGCCCATGTGCGGGTGATCGGTCATCAGGTGCCCGCCACAATCGGTGCACCACTTGCGATGACTGTTGTCAGTTTTTGCGTAGCTGCCAATTTTGTCTGCACCCCGGGTGACGGTAACCGATTCCGGTTTCCAGAGGGAGAATGCATTGACCGGGCCCGCCGACCAGTGGCGACAGGATTCGCAGTGGCAATACCCCATCGCTTCCGGCGATCCGGACACTTCGATTTCAACCGTACCGCAAAAGCAACTGCCTTTGACTGAACCGGGACTGCCCATGGCAATGCACCTCCACACGAGTTGTTGATAACCGGGTTACCGGGCTGCTCGTAGTATAGACGATCGGGAAACCTTATCGCGACTTATCGGGTGCGCTACAGCCGCGCGTCCGTTGGCACCCCTGCCGCAGTCGCAGCTCTGGACAGGCTCCACAACTCGCAGAAAATAAAAAACCCCGCGAACGGGGTAGTACATCAGGAGCCCTGTAAACGGCTGCCGGCACCAGGCGACCAGAACCGGCGCGCGGTTCAGGCAAAAATTGACTGATTCACGCTTGCGCTGCCCTTACTCCATCATTCGTTTGAGTTTGTCCAGGCGTTCTTTGGCATCGCGCAATTCATTCTCGGCCTTGGCGAGAAAGTATTTACGGGCTTCACCGTCTTCTTCCTGCACCTGCGCCATACGAGT
>JAZBNW010000444.1:0-2024 GCA_036350855.1 Halieaceae bacterium | reverse complement strand
TTTGTAGGTATATTCTCCGTGTAATTCCCACTTTTCGAGTAAAAGTAAGTTAACTTGTCAGTACCTTCTGCACGATATCAGCCGGTCAGTTAGAACTCGCGGGTCTCCCCAATGTTAAAAACCCACGCGGCCTCTTCACCCAGTTCTGAGTTCCTTGCAGCATTCCTGAATCGCTGCGGCGGCTCCGCGAGGGGTTCGTCCGACAGGTCGAAGGTGCCAAAATGTATAGCCACGGCGCGGCTGGCCCGCAGATCGATTGCAGCCAGCAACGCCTCTTCCGGATTCATATGCGATTCGCTCATCATTGCGCGAGGTGCGTAGGCCCCTATGGGTAACGCCACCAGGTCGAAGGGGCCCAATCTGCTCCCGATCGCCTGAAATCCAGAGAAATAACCGGTGTCACCGGCGAAGTAGAATCGTCTCTCACTGCCGGTGACGGCCCAGGAAGACCAAAGTGCTTTGTGATCGTCTGTGAGACTTCGCTTACTCCAGTGCTGCGATGGCAGACAGTGAATGGTGGCGCCCTTGTACACGGCAGTCTGCCCCCAGTCGAGTTCCTCGACCTTGTCTATTCCCTGCTCCCGCAGTAGTGCGGCATTACCCAGCGGAACATAAAACAGCGTTTCAGGGTTGCGCTTTGCCAGGGTCTTTAAGGTCGGCAGATCAAGATGATCGTAATGGTTGTGGGAGATAACCACAAAGTCGATGGGGGGCAGGTCATCGATCTCCAGCCCGGGTTCGACATAGCGGCTGGGGCCTAAAAGCGGGACCGGGCTGGGACGGTTCGACCAGGTAGGATCGGTCAGGAAGGTGACGTGCTCCATTTGCACAAGGGGCGTGGCATGACCTATCCAGGTGACGGTCGGCGCGCTATGACGCGCATTTTCCCGCAGAAAGGCGCCGTCATTGGCAACCCGCTCCGGAGCCCCTTCCCCGCTCCTGAAATAGGTGCCGAAGCGCCGCAGGAAGAATGGGAACCGCACCGAGAAAGAGCCGTGGCCTATGTCTCCGCCGAGATTGGTGAAACGCCCATCATCACCTTTCGGTGCACCGGCGAAAAAATCATCCGTTGCGCCGCCAACACGCATCGCAGCCAATGCGATAATGGTCAAGAGTAATGCGTTAAGAAAATGCCGGCGCACGCAGGAGCCTCACTTGATTAAGGTAAGCTAACATAGCATAGCGCGATGCTACTTCCTGTTTCATTTTGATATCAGCGCGGACCGGCGCATCTGAAGATAGAGACCCCAGGCGTTGCCAGCGATGATCAGCGCAGATCCCAACAGCAGTGACGCCCTCACCGTACAGCCACCCGCCAACTACCATCATCAGCGGTAGTCGCAGGTAATCCATGGGCATCACTACCGAGGCGTCGGCATTTGACAGTGCACGGGTCAGACGGTAATGGGCCGCCAGTGCCATAACTGCCGCTACCAACAGCCACAACCCGCTGCCTGCCGGCGGCAGGCGTACTTCTTAATGGCGGCTTTCGGGTGTGGAGGAGACCAAGGGCCTCAGAAGCCTGATGGCAGCTAACGATGCACAGGCGACAACCGCGACCTGACGAAAGCGGGTTAATCGTGGCCAATACCGATTTCCGCTGTAACCTCGTGTGCGCCATTCTCTAGCGATAATCTCGGCTCGGTATATGACAGAAATGTCCCATTTTCCTGACAGTAGGTCCTTCGTGGAATTATAAAATATGTTGGCTATACTTCTTTTTTATGAAATGCCCAGCCAATCCAGTTAACAGATGATCAGAGGGGCATAAGCAAGGGCGAGATCCAGCAGCGAGGAGGCTACAATATGCAGCAATCAAACCGAAATATTTTCTATTACGTGATACTCGGGTTGGTAATCGCAGCGACTATTGGGTGTAGCGACGATGACTCTTCCGTCAGTGGCGACGATAAATGGTTCGCTGCAGGGAATCTAGAACAAGCGTATAAAGCGGAAATCCAGATGGAAGCGCTCAATGCTGGGAAGAAACCATTCGAAGCCGATACAAGTTGCATGGCGATGCT
>JAZBNW010000443.1:0-11838 GCA_036350855.1 Halieaceae bacterium | reverse complement strand
CCCGGCAGGCCTCGGGTAATTCCGCAATGCGCCCGGCGCCGGCGCGGATGCTGTTGGGGTAATTCCAGTTGCCCTCGGGCCCGGATTTGCTCATCAGTGGGCTCCGTAGAGGTGTCGAATGGCGGCTGGTTGAGAGGCGATCATCAAATTATTTCGAAGTAACGGGACAGCTCCCAGTCGGTGACATGCCGGCGAAACTCGCGGCACTCCCACTCCCGGCTCGCCGCGTAATGCTCCACGAATTCAGCGCCAAAGAACTCCCGGGCTGCTGCGGATTTGCGCAGTGCCGCGGCGGCTGTGGCCAGGTCGGCGGGCAGGGACAGCTCGTCCGGCTGCTCCTGCTCGTAGGCGTTGCCGGTCACCATGGCGGTGGGTTCCAACTCGTGCGCAATTCCGTACAGGCCGGCACCAAGGGCCGCGGCCAGCGCTATATATGGATTGGCGTCGGCGGAGCCCAGGCGAAACTCGACCCGCTGGGATTTGGCCGAGCCGGGTATGACCCGCAGCGCCGTGGTCCTGTTCTCCACACCCCAGGTGGCGTCTGTCGGTGCCCAGAAGCCCGGAATGATGCGAGTGTAGGCGTTGACCGTCTGGGCCAGCATCGCCATCCACTGGGGCATCAGTCGCTGTTGGCCCGCCACGAAGTGTCGCTGGATCCTGCTCATGCCGTGGTCCCCGTCGGGGTCGTGGAAGGCGCTGCGGCCCTCTTTATCCCGCAGGGAAATGTGGATGTGGCCAGACTGGCCGGGGTATTCATTGGACCATTTGGCCATGAAGGTGGCCATCATGTCGTTGCGCTGCGCCCACACCTTGGTAAACGTCTTGAACAGGGCGGCCTTGTCCGCGGCATTGGCGGCGCTGTCCACGGCGATGGCCGCCTCCAGTACACCCGGGCCGGTCTCGGTGTGAAGGCCTTCTATCGGAAAGTCCATCGCCTGGCCCAGTTCCAGCAGGCTCTGGTACAGCTCCGCTTTGACCGAACTGCGCAGCATGGAGTAACCGAAGTAGCCGGGGGTAATCGGCTTCAGGTCGCGATAGCCCTTCTGCCGTATGGATTCGGGAGTTTCATCAAACAGGAAAAACTCGTATTCGAAGGCGGCGAAGGCCTCGAAGCCCATGTCCCTTGCCCGGTCCAGGACACGGTGGAGCAGTTTGCGCGGACACAGTTCGGCCGCCTTGCCATCGAATTCGCAGAGGAACAGCAGCATGCCGGGTTCAAAGGGGATATCCCGGCAGGTGTCCGGCAATACCCGAACCGGGGCGTCTGGATAACCCGTGTGCCAGCCGGTAAAGGCGGTGTTGGGGGTGGCGTACAACTGGTCGTTCGAGTCCCAGCCCAGCACCACGTCGCAGAAAGAGAGTCCGTTGTCCAGTGCCGAGAAAAATTTCGCCCTGTTGACATATTTGCCGCGCAGGATGCCGTCGATGTCATGCAAGCCGACCTTGACATAGTCGAGGCCGCGTTCTTCGATGATTTTCTTGGCGTCGCCAACTGAGGTGACAGTCCGTGGATCAATCATGGTTGACGGCCCTTTCGCATGTGCTCACGCCGGCCCCTTCAAAGTTTCCGACATCCCGGCCTGCAAGCACAGTCGCAGGCGATTGTTACAGTTGAATTAAAGCTTATCGAAAAATTACCCCGGCATGGCTGCACCGCCGGGATCCAGCCGCGCGCATGCCCTATTGCAGCGCCAGCGGCAGAAACACCAGGGCCATGCTGACCCATGCGCCGACGCTGAAATAGGGTGTGAGCCAGAGCGCATCGTCCTTCCAGCTGTCCCAGCTCTGGCTTATCTCACGGCGTCCCCACGCATCCCGGGCGCCCTGGGCCACGCTCAGGTATTTCTGGCCCAGCGCCCTGCCGCTGCGGAAGCGGCGCAGGTAGAGTGGGATATCCACCGCAAGCGCGTACGCTACGAACGCCACTGAACCGATTGAGCCTGCAATCGCCAGCATCTGGATCAGGCCGCTGGTGTCCATGGCTATTATCGTCAGCAGGCCTGCCATCCAGGAAAATCCGGCGGCCCACAGAAATGACTCGACTGCCTGGGTGATATGGTTGAGGGTGAGTATGCTGTGCCAGCAAAACACCTGCGCGACGATTGTACAGAAGGTGATAACCCACGCAGAGTGCTGAACCCAGGCAAGCCCGGCGTAGCCGCCCAACTGGTGAATCAGCAGGCCGAGTTGCAAACCGAAACAGATTTCCGCAATGGTCGCGGCGCAGCGACCCAGAAATATGCTGGACCAGCTGGAATCCACCAGCACCAGCCGTTCCAGGTCTACCCGGGGAAAAATCGAGCGATAAGCGCAGACGAAAACATACACACCGGATAGCCCGAGTTGCATGGCGCAATAGGGATTGCTGACCGGGCTGAAATACCAGATCGCTAGCCAGAGGCAGATGTTCAGGCTGCCGAGCACACACAGTGCTCGCCACCAAAGCAGAGCCCCGAAGTTTACGGGGAGAAGATGATCCATGACATTATTACAGTAAAGTGACAGTAGAATGAATAATTCAAGTCTGAGTCTAGGCTCGCCAGGTGCTTTAGGCAAGTTGGGCAGTGCAAGTGAACAGGCGACAAAGGAAGCGCGCCTTTTTTCGTGGGCACAAAAAAGGGCACCCGTTTTGCGGGTGCCCTGTTGCGGTAACAGCGCGCGGGTTTAAGCGGGATTAACCATGTTTATCGCGGTCTTTGCCTTTGCTCTTGTCGCCGCCCCGTACCGTCAAGGGGCCGAGCAACCTGCCCGGGCCACGGTAGGTCTGGGGTGGAAGGCAAGTCGAGCCCGCTGTGATCGTGTCAGGCAGTGCGTCAGTCCAGGATGTCCGGCAGTTCGTCCTGGCTGGCCCAGGCGCTACCGATGCTCGCCCTGTTTCTTGCACCCGGGTCATCCAGTACCTTGATCTTGCCGCCGCAGCGAAGGAACTCATCCACATGTGCGCTGATCTGTAGTCGTATCCTGTCCTTTTCGATAAGGGCTGCCGGCTCATATGTACTTTTCATATCGCTTACCTCCTGGTTTCCAAGCTGCTGGCAGAATGGATCCGGAACATTGCAAAATTGAGTAGTTTCAGTGAAATTTTTATTGGGCTTGCTGCCCTTCTGCGGGTACCCGTGTGTACCATTCACTCATGTCGTCATACATCTCGCCCTTCAGGATGTGCCAGGGAGCCCGGTGATAGATCCTGATGTCGTGGAAAGGGTCAGTGAGTATCTTGGTGGCCCACACCAGGCCGGATTGTATGCCCATCAGGAAAAACAGGTGGACGGTGCGGAACAGCACCGCCCCTATGCCGGTCAGTAACCACAGAATGGCCGTGGTGTGCAGCAGGCCCTGTTGAACCTGCTGCTCGCTCAACAGGCCAAAGAAGCCCGGGTTGAGCCAGAGCACGACCGGAATCGCCACCCAGATCGACAGCAGAATCACCTTTCTTCGCAGGTTGTAGCCCACCTTTACACTTTCCTTGTACTCGTGGCTTACCTGGTTTACCTGGTCGTAGCTTTTCGGCTCGAACACGAAGTGCCCGATCTGGCGCAGTACCATCGCCAGCAGCCATCCCACCATCACCGCCATGACGGGGTCGACGAAGATGAGGTAGTAACTGGCCACGAAGCAGCTGGCACTGAGAAGGTGCAGCAGTTGGTTGACACGGTTGTGATGGTAGAAGCGATGGTCGTCCCAACGCTGTTTGCGGAGTTCTTCGATAAATGTCATGCAACTATTCTCCTTTGGTTAACTGCCGTACAAATCGCTGTTTACGGTGTACATTTCCTGAGCAATGCTTCACCCATAAATATCCGTTTGCCGGTTTCGATGCCGTCGCAGAAAGCGTGATCCGGTGTCGCGAACAGGATGATTGTCGAGCCGTGCTGGAAGTAGCCGAGCTCGTCACCCCGGGCGTATCGCGCAGAGCATCCCAGCCGTTCGGGTCCCTGGTAGTTCATGTCCAGGTCGCCTGCCAGGCAGTGCAGACGGATACTGGCAACCAGGATGGCGGCGACCGCCACCAGGCAAATACCGCTGTCGGCGGATTCGGTATGCAAATCCATCACAGCCCGTTCGTTCTTGCAGTAAAGCTTTTCGATTCGACGCAACGCGATAGGGTTTACGTTCCAGGTGTCGCCGGATATGTAGGTGACCTGGCGTACGTCGCAGTCAATCGGTGCGTGGAAGCGGTGGTACATGCTGGATTTGAGACGCAGCGTAACGAAGATGCCATCGCGGTATTTGTGCTGCAGGGCGGCATCGGGAATGAGATCTGCCAGTTCATACGGGAAACCCTTGGCCTGGAACAGCGTGGTACCAGCCATCTTCCCGCAGGCGCCAATGATAGCGTCGCAGGGGCTGACGACGATGTTTTTGCGCGGGTCGATCGGCCTGGCGCCATCAACCAACTCCCGGGTAAAGCAGTCCCGCAGGCTGGTAAAATCGCGTTTGCGCGCCTCGTCCAACCTGAGGTCATCGGCAAATAGTTGCCATACAGACACGGACAGCCGGGTGAGCCACCTGCTTTCGATGCCGCTGTACCAGCCCATCAGGCGGGTGGCCAGACGGCGGGGGATGCGATTGGTCAACAGGAAATTCAGCTGCTCCTGCTGGCTCAGCGAGCGTATCAGTTCTGCCATCTGTCAGGCCACCGAGCGATGTTCAAGCATGCACATGGGGGCAGGCAAGCCCAGGTCCTGGACGAACCGGGTCATGATGTCGTCGGGCCTGTATTGTCCGGCTCTCTTTACTGCGTTGGCGCGCATGGCGGCGCGCTGGTCGGGCCACATATAGTGGTCAACGATACTGCGAGCCATCTCCTGTGGGGATTCCACCAGGTAGCCGCTGACGCCTTGCTGGATAATGTCCTTGGGGCCCTTGCAGTTGTAGGCAACGGCCGGCATGCCGTAACTGAAGGCCTCGAGCAGCACGTTGCCGAAGGTGTCGAAGCGCGATGGAAATACAAACAGGTCCAGGCCGGCGTACAGTTGTGCGAGCCGCTCCCGCTCCAGCCAGCCCAGGAAAACGGCGTCGGGCAGCGCCTCTTTAAGCGCTTCCTCGTCGGGGCCGCAGCCGGCGATAACAAGTCGCAGGTCGGGGAGGGTCCGGCGCGCCAGGGCCAGCACTTCTGGAAGGTCGAACAGGCCTTTCTCGCGACTGACGCGGCAGGCGATAAAGAGTACCGGAGTCTGTTCGGTGGCGTCGGCAAACAGCTCTCTCTTGTCTATCGGGACGATCCCCGCCAGTGGCTCGGGCGCGTGATGGGCAGTGAGGTGAACGCGCTCTCTCTCCAGCTGCATCTCATGGCCCGTCAGCCAGTCCCGGTGGTCGCTGTTGAGAACGAAAACCCCGTCGAACTGGCTGTACAGAAGGCGCAACAGGCGCCGTATGCGGTCGCGCTCGTGTCGGCTGGCGTTGGTTGTGCACTTGATATATTCGAGCCAGTCGGTATGCATGAAGAAAAAGCAGGGTATGTTGAATTTGTATTTCAGGAACAGGCTGACCAGTACCATGGGGCCCTCCGTGGAGCAGGCAACCCGGTCATAGCCGCCTTCGTAGAAGATACGGGCGATCTCCATCAAATCGGGAATCCTGAGCTGCTGCCCTCCCGAGTCGGGCAAGGTGAATGAGTCGAGGGGCCGCACCACGTGGAGGTGGGGCGCGGACTCGGCTGTCTCGTGGCAAATGAGGAAATCGATGGCGATGTCGTTTTGCTGTATCTGTCGCAGCTTGCCACCCAGTGAATTGGATACGCCATTCTTGTCGAACAGGGTGTCGGTCAGGTAAAGGACCCTGCAATCGTGCTGGTTGCGCCCGGTGCGGGCGGCGAAATTGTTCAGGAATTGTCTGTTCTGGTAAAGCACCCTGGTACTGGCCAGGCTGGCACCGGTAAGCACCAGGGATATCAGTGCAGGAAAGGCGAGTTGATCCATCAACTTGCGAATTCTGCGGCCGCCGATATGAGTATGCTTGCTCTTGCCGCCGAACAGCAGTGCGGTGAGCTGGCTTGGCAGCTCGAAGTTGCGGGTTATGTCCTCAGTGGAGAGGTTTTGCGGCAGCTTGCTTTCAGCAAATAGTTCGGAATCCCTGATTCTGTTGAGCATCAGCCTGTTCAACTCGGTGAAGAGCTCGGCAATCGAATTGTTCACCGTGGCGACGAATTTCTCCGGGGACTGGTGCCGGCTGTCAGCGATGGCCTCCAGGTGATGAATGCAGAAGCGGTACTTGCCGGATATTTGCCACTTCAGCATCTTGTTGGGCTTTTTCCCCTGCAGTGCGTCGTGAACGAACTCGAAGAACTTCCTGGTATGTTTGTGCTTCTGCAGTTCCAGCAATACATTGCTGATCGCAAAACAGGCGAGTTTGTCCGAGGTTTCGCCACGGTGCAGCAGAATGCGCAGTAAACCCGGGTCTTCGATCCGTGTGGCTATCTGGGCAAAATAGTCGAGCAGGGCAATGTTCAGCTTGTGGTTTTCCCCGACATCGCCAAAAGGCGCCACACGGCCGGCCCGCAGCGCCTCGAGGGCCAGGCTGGAGGGTTTTTCGGTTTTCAGTCGCTCCTGCAGGTTCGGTACCATCAGGTAGGAGCCGCACTGTCCGGCAAAGATGCCCATGTGGTCATCGGAACCCCCCGTTAATATTTTCGGTCGGTCGGGGTCTACCCCGAACTCCTCGGGGTTCAATTTGTGCTTTCTTGCGTAGGCGCGGATTTTTGCCGGAGTAAGACTCTGCACCCAGTTAAGAGTGAGCGTCGATTGCCATAGATCCCGCTGACCGTTGAGCACCTCAAAGCGCTGGAACATGACAGCCAGTTTTTCAAACAGCTCCAGGTCGATTCCCTCGTTGCGCGTGTAGAAGTACAAGGGATGCGGCAATACCAGCGGAATATCCATGCTGGCGGCATAGCGCAGAAAGTCATAGATATTCTGGCGCTTGCGCTCGAGCATGGCTTCCTGCTCCCGGTCGAAACCGTAGGCGAGTACGTGGCAAAAGAGATCGAGCTCCGGGAAATGGCAGGTGAACTCAGCGGCCACCAGCACGTCGTGGCCGTCTTCCAGCAGTTGCCAGCAGGAACGTGCGTTATTGTGATTGGTTATCGTCACCACATCGCTGCCATTGGCCTGTAGACACCTCACCAGGTGTTTGGTTTTCAGCCAGGTTTCCGGCAGCCCCAGGATCCGCCCCCACAGCTCATCCGGTTGATCGCTGTTGTGATCGTGGCAGTGAAGGTCAACACGAAGGGTGTCCTTGCTGGCATAGCGCGTGGACTCCAGCTCGATGTACTGACGGAACTCATTCGCCAGTGAGCTGCGAAACTCCCCCGGCCGTATGGTGCGCAATCGTGTTGCCTTGCTCATCTTGCGTCCTCCAGTAGTCCCCCGGGCACTGTCCCGGATTTCTTCTTAGGTCTGGCAAGCTGGGGAAAACGCGCCTGTAGCATCTCCCGCAGCAGTTGCTTCTGGATGGACTGGTCGGTGAGCGTGGGCGAGCGCCACCACCAGCCGTCCTCGGCCATTCTGCCGGCTGCGCGCAGGAATCGGGTGATCACTTCCTCGAACTCCGCGTCGCTGAAATTGAAGCTCATGATCATGCGGCCACTGCCAACCCAGCTCAGCTCCAGCCCCTCGGCCCGCAGGTAGAACTGCAGCATCCAGTTGTAGCGGCTCGGGGTGCGATAGAGCACAGTCCATATGCTCTGCAGGTTGGCTACAGCAACCGGCAATCCAGCTGCCTGCAGTCGTTGATTGAGTTCTGCTGCCCTGGTATCCCACAGCACGTCGGCCTGTTCATATATGGCCTGGTACTCGGGCTGTTCGATGCGCCGTAAAAAGACATTCATCGACGCCATGACGTAGGGGTGGGAGTTGAAGGTGCCGCGGGCGAAGGAGATATCGGCCGGCCGTTCATCACTGAAGCGCTTCATCAGCCAATGTCGCCCGCACAGTACACCGACCGGCAGGCCGCCCCCCAGGGTCTTGCCGTAGGTGACCATATCCGCCTGCACGCCGAAGTAGGCCTGGGCGCCGCGGTGAGCGAGGCGAAAACCGGTGAATACCTCGTCGAAGATCAGCACGATACCCCGGGCGGTACACACCTCGCGAACCCTCAGCAACCAGCGGGTATAGGCTGCGCGGTCAAAGTGGGCCGAGCGTTTGCTGCTGAGCAGTGAGGCATCGCCCGCGGCGTCGGCGTTGGGGTGAAGTGCCTGCAAGGGGTTTATCAGCACACAGGCGATGTCCCTGCGGGTAGCCAGAACTTTCAGCGTGCGCTCGCTCAGGTCGCGCAGGGTGTACACGTCGTTCACCTTGCGCTGGTTGCCGACCCCGGGTTGCACCCCGTCCCACCAGCCGTGATAGGCGCCGCACAGGCGCACCAGGTGTGTCTTCCCGGTGTGGTAACGCGCCAGGCGCACTGCCTGCATGACCGCCTCGGTGCCCGACATGTGGAAGGAGACCTCATCCAGGCCGGATATCGACTTGATTTTTTCGACATTCTCCCGGATCAGCGGGTGGTAGGCGCCAAGAACAGGACCGAGATTCCCGGCCAGCTGCTGTCCTTCCTCCATGCATGACTTGTAAAAGTCATAGCCGAACACGTTGACCCCGTAGGAGCCGGTGACATCGTAGCGCCAGTTGCCATCGAGGTCGCGCACCTGCACACCGCGGGATTCCTCGACAATGGAACCCGGTTTGAGTGCTTCTCCCAGATGGGCACGGTATGGAAAGGGGACGCGGTAGGCGCTGGTGAAGTTCACATCCGAGATGCTATTGCGCAGGGACTCGGCAAAGGCGATGGTTTTCGGCCATGTCCTGGCTGCATGCGACCTTAGCTGGTGTAGCCCTGCTGCGCGTTTGCGGGCGATGTCCGGTGGCGCGCCATCGCTGCTGAAATAGTGCTCTTCATCGAATTCATAGTAAGCCACCTGGCGAGCCAGGCGCCGGGACCATTTGGCATGGCCCCTTACCGAGGGGTGTTTCGCCCTGGAGAGTCTGAGTCTGACAAAGAGTTTGTGGAGCAGGAGAGAGCTGGCGATAGCCAGTACTGCATACGCTGAAAAAGCTGCGTCCATACAAGGCCCGGGCTGCGGCGGCCCAAATCATGATTCGGGCCACCCGTTGGTTTCCCTGACACTAAGCCGGTCTGGTGACAGGCGGGTTGCAGATTTGCGAATTTATTGTTGCAGTCCGGCCGTATTCGTCGGGATTCGGGTATTGTCATATTTTCGTTGTGTAAGAAATCAGAGATACAACGACTCTCAGCGTGCCGAGGCAGACTGTTGTATCAGTTCCCACAACCTGGCCACATGCTCGCGCGTCGTGTCTTCCACACCGATGGACACCCGAACCATCCAGCGGCCGTCCAGCTGGGAGGGCGACATGAATGCGGCCCCGGATGCATTGATGCGTCCCACCCAGTCAAGTGTGTGGGCGTCCAGCGCCTCGCCGGTCAGGGGTTGCCCCCGCGCGTCACCGGGCACATGGCGGATGCAGATCGTTTGCAGTGGTACGGGAGCGAGGACCTCCCAGTCCTCGGCGGCTTCCACCTGCTGCGTGAACCAGCGGGCGTTGTCGAGATCCCGTCGCAGCCTGCTCCTGATGGTCTCGACGCCATCCAGTCGCAGGTGGAACCAGAGCTTCAGTGCGCGGAAACGGCGGCCCAGGGGAATGCCCCAGTCGCGGTACTGGGTCACCTGTCCGTCCGCGACCGAACGCAGGTAGGAGGGGTTGGTGGACATCACGGCTTCCAGGTGGGCGACATCGCGCACATAGAAGAGGGCGGTGTCGAGGATGGTACCCATCCACTTGTGGGGGTTCCAGGCCAGCGAATCGGCCTGCTCGACGCCCTGCCACAGGTGGCGACATTCCGGCAGCAGCATGGCGGACCCGGCCATGGCCGCGTCCACGTGCAGCCAGACCCGGTGGCGATTGGCGATGGCTGCGATCTCCGCCACCGGGTCCATGGCGGTGGTGCCAGTCGTCCCCACGGAGCAGACGATACCGGCGGGTAGCTTGCCCGCGGCCAGGTCCTGCTCGATGGCCGCGGCCAGGGCGCCCGGCAGCATGGCCCTGGTCCAGGGGTCTTCGGCGACCATGCGCAGGTTGTCATTGCCGAAACCCGCAAGCTGCACCGCCTTGGCAACGGAGGAGTGCGCCTGGGCGGTGCTGTAGACGATCAGCGGGGCGGATACCGCCTGCAGGCCGGCGCCGTTTTTGCTGAAGCGGCTGGCGCGCTCCCGGGCGAGGATCATGGCGGTGACGCAGGCGGTGGAGGCGGTGTCGTGTATGGTGCCGCGCCACTGGCTGCCCAGGCCGGTCAACTGGCGCATCCAGTCACACATGACCTCTTCCAGTTCCGTCAGGGCGGGACAGCTCTCCCAGGAGATGCCCAGGGTACCCATGCCGGAGCTGGCGATATCGCCCAGCACCGAGGCCAGGGAGGCGTTGGAGGGAAACCAGCCAAAATGCATAGGGTGCTGCACCTGGGTGACGCCCGGCACGATCACCCGCTCGAGATCTGCCAGCACTGCCCCGAAGTCGTCGATGCCCGCCGGGGCATGCGGCGGCAGGGCGGCCCGGACTTCGCCGGGCTGGACCTGGGCGCGCACGGGCAGTTCGGGAATCCTCTGGCGATAGTCCGCGATCCAGTCGATCAGTTCGTGGCCTGCCTTGCGAAACTCTTCGGGTGTCATATGCCTTACCGCCTGCTGTTCGTTTCAGCCCCGGGCTGTGTTTTACATGGGCTGGCCGGGGCCGATTATCGCCTGCCGGCAACCACTTGCCTGTGTCCTATTGTGTCACTGTCCGTATAATCCCTGCCAACACTTGCAGACCTCGAGGATATGCCCATGGACAACGTACTCGCGCAGCCCCTGACATTGCCCTGCGGGGCGGTGATCCCGAACCGCCTGGCCAAGGCCGCCATGACCGAGGGGCTGGCGACGCCGCAGGGCGTGCCCACGCCGGAGCTGGAACGGCTCTATGGCCTGTGGAGTGACGGCGGGTCGGGCATGCTCCTGTCCGGCAATATCCAGGTGGACGCGGACCACCTGGAGCGTCCCGGCAACGTGGTCGTCGACCGGGAACCGGATGCGGCCATGCAGGCGGCGCTCGCCCGCTGGGCGCAGGCAGCGACCCGCAACGGCAACCACTTCTGGGCGCAGATCAGCCACGCCGGCCGCCAGACCCAGAAAATGGTCAACCCGCACCCGAAAGCCCCCTCGGCGGTAAAACTGGGTATGCCCGGCGGCCAGTTCGGCCAGCCGGTGGCGCTTACCATCGCCGAGATCGAGGAAATCGTGCGCCGCTTCGGTGTCTGCGCCGCGGCAGTGAAGGCGGCGGGTTTTACCGGCGTGCAGGTGCACGCGGCCCACGGCTACCTGCTGTCCGAGTTCCTCAGCCCGCGCAGCAACCAGCGCACGGACCGCTACGGCGGCGAACTGGCCAACCGGGCCAGGGCACTGCTGGAGGTAGTGGCATCGGTGCGCGCGGCCGTCGGGCCCGACTTCCCGGTCGCGGTAAAACTCAACAGCGCGGACTTCCAGAAGGGCGGCTTCGCCTTCGAGGACAGCCTGCAGGTGGCGGCGTGGCTGGAGCAGGCCAGCGTCGACCTGATCGAGATATCCGGGGGCACCTACGAGCAGCCGCGGCTCATCGGGGTCGAGGGCATGGAGGCCGTGGAAGAACAGAACGTCGCCCATTCCACCATGATGCGCGAGGCCTATTTCGTCGACTTTGCCCTGGCGATGCAGGAAAAGGTGTCGATACCGCTGATGGTCACCGGGGGCTTCCGCCGGCGGGCGGCGATGGAACAGGCGATTACCGGCGGCGGCGCCGACCTGATCGGCCTGGG
>JAZBNW010000442.1:0-9416 GCA_036350855.1 Halieaceae bacterium | reverse complement strand
TTTTTCGGGCTCGAAGCGCAAGGATTATGAAGACGGTCGATCTCACAGGCGGCACCGGCGGTGCGGTGATAACGCTGGAGCTGAACGAGCTCGAGCTGACCACGCTGGTCGCCCTGGTTGAACAGGGTCAGCAGCGTCTGTGCGGCAAGCAGGGTATGCAGAGCCTGCATGGGAAGATGGCCGCCATCGCCGACGAATTTTGCAGCCTGTTGGCACATCTGGAACTGCTGGCTGCGGACGACTGATCAGGGTTTATGACATTCCTGTTTTTGCCCGGCACTCGTGCCGGGTTTTTTTTGCCCGTTGATTTTGCCCTTTAATATTGCCGTTTTCCGGGAGTGGGGCTATTGCCCGGCACGGAAGTATATTAAATTGAGCCGTGAGACAGTGTCGAACTGCGCTCACTCCGGTACTTTTATTTATGTCACTTTTGTGACTGGTAACACGATGGCCAACCCGATCAAAATCCGCCTGGCAGATATGCTGGATCACGACCTGTTCAACCCGCGGGAGCTGAGCTGGCTCTCCTTCAACGCGCGGGTGCTGCAGGAAGCTGCCGACGAAACGAATCCGCTGATCGCGCGCCTGCGCTATCTGGGCATCTTCTCCAACAACCTCGATGAATTCTTCCGGGTGAGGGTGGCGGAGGTGCGGCGCCTTATCTCGATGTCCGCGGGCGGGAATCGTCAGCAGTCCAAGGACCTGCTGTCTGCGATACAGAAAGTGGTGGTGAACCTGCAAAAAGAATTCGACCGGATCTACATCCAGTTACTGGATGAGCTGAGTGAGCGCCACATCTACCTGATCAACGAGGCCCAGCTCGATCCCGGACAGGCCGCCTGGGTGCAGAATTTCTTTACCAGCACGGTGTTGCCGGAGCTGGAGCCGATCCTGCTCAGTGACAGCCAGCCCATACCGGCGCTGAACGACGAGTCGCTGTATCTGGCGGTCGATATCAAGTCGGGCGAGAGTTACAACTACGCGGTAGTGGAGGTTCCCACGGATCGGCTGCCCAGGTTCATCATGATACCCGGGCGCAAGGGCAAGTCCGGCAAGGTGTTTATCGTGCTGGACAATATCATCAGGTCCTGCCTGTCCCAGATGTTCCGCGGGGTGATCCCGGTGGATGAAGCCAGGGCATTCTGTTTCAAGTTTTCCCGCGACGCCGAGCTCTCCATCGATACCGGCATCGACCAGACGCTGATCGACAAGATGTCGATCAGCCTGAAGCAGCGACGCAAGGCCGACGCGGTGCGCATGGTGTATGACGAGGAGATGCCCAAACGACTGCTGGACTACCTCAGCGCCCGCTTTGGTTTCGGCAAGTACGACAGCCTGATCGCCGGTGGTCGCTACCACAATTCCAAGGATTTCATGTCGTTTCCGCGGGTCGGTCCCAGGTACCTGGAATTCAAGCCCCTGCCGCCGGTGCGGCTGCCCCGGCTGGACAGTCAGGACAGTATTTTCGATGCCATTCGCGAAAAGGACGTGCTGCTGTACTACCCCTACCATCCCTTCGACTATGTCGTTGACCTGCTCAAGACAGCCGCCCTCGACCCGGCGGTGACGGATATCAAGATCTGCCTGTATCGGGTTGCACGTGATTCCCGGGTCATCGATGCCCTGGTGAATGCTGCGCACAACGGCAAGCGGGTGCTGGCGGTGGTGGAGCTGGCCGCGCGCTTTGACGAGGCGGCCAATATCAGCTGGGCGCAGCGTCTCACCGACAGCGGTATCAATGTGATTTTCGGCATACCGGGGCTCAAGGTGCACAGCAAGCTGCTGCTGATAGAGCGCAAGGAGGGAATCAGCACACGCTTTTACAGTCATGTCGGCACCGGTAACTTCAATGAAAAAACGGCGCTGGTCTACACGGATTTTACCCTGCTGACCTACGACCAGAATGTCGGCAAGGACCTGTTCGACGTATTCGATTTCCTGCAGTACAACTATCGGCGGCACAACTACCGCCTGTTGCTGGTGTCGCCCCACTCCATGCGCCCTGGCCTGCTGAGCCTGATCGAACAGGAGACCGCCAATGCCCACGCGGGTTATCGCGCCAGCATGACCCTGAAGTGCAACAACCTGGTGGACAAGGAACTGGTGACCAAGCTGTACGAGGCGAGCCAGGCGGGTGTGGAAATCCGGCTGATTATTCGCGGTATGTGTTCACTGTTGCCGGGCGTGAAGGATATCTCGGAGAATATTGAGGCGATCAGTATCGTCGACCGTTTCCTCGAGCACCCGCGCGTCTACGTGTTTTACAACCGGGGCAACCCGCGTTACATGATCAGCTCTGCCGACCTGATGACCCGCAACCTGGACTACCGGGTTGAGGTCCTGTGTCCGATCTTCGACCGCGACGCCCAGCGCACCATCCAGAATATCCTGGACCAGCAGTGGCATGACAACGTCAAGTCGCGCATCATAGACCCGAACCAGTCGAATGAGTTTGTGCCTCGCGCTAAACGGGTCGCTCGTATTCGCTCGCAGGAAACCATTCACGAGTACCTGGTGAGCGGTAAATTGCCGCGCTTTCCGAAATCGGAGATGCACCACTCCGCGAAGCGAAGGCGGAAGCCGGGAAAAAAATAAACGCCTCTACCGGGAGTACACCGTATGGCGGGTAGCAGCCTGTTACTTTTGCTTGATGACATCGCCGCGGTGCTGGACGACGTCGCGACGATGACCAAGGTCGCGGCCAGAAAGACCGCCGGTGTGCTGGGTGATGATCTGGCGGTCAATGCGGAGAAGGTCACCGGGGTGCGGGCCGACCGTGAGCTGCCGGTGGTGTGGGCGGTCGCGAAAGGTTCGTTTCGCAACAAGCTCATCCTGGTGCCGGCAGCCCTGGCCCTGTCGCTGCTGGCGAGCTGGGCCATCACCCCGGCACTGGTGATGGGCGGGCTCTATCTCTGTTACGAGGGCTTTGAGAAACTTGCCCACAGTTTCCTGCATGGCGCCGCACAGGAGAAGGAACACCGCAGGGAACTGCTGAAACAGGTCGCCGACCCGGCGGTCGACCTGGTGAAGTTCGAGCAGGCGCGGGTAAAGGGCGCCATCCGCACCGATTTCATCCTGTCAGCGGAAATCATCGTGCTCACCCTGGGTATCGTTGCGGACCGACCGTTTGTCACCCAGGTCCTGGTGCTGTCCGGCATCGCCATCGTCATGACCGTGGGGGTATACGGGCTGGTCGCGGGCATTGTCAAAATGGACGATGCCGGGTTGCATCTGTCACAGCGCGAAGGGCAGGGCGGCTGGCCATCTTTCCTGCGCCGGCTTGGCCGCGGCCTGCTGGCCTTCGCGCCCTGGCTGATGAAGGCTCTCTCCGTTGTGGGCACTGTGGCCATGTTCATGGTCGGTGGCGGTATCCTGGTGCACGGCTTTCATGTGCTGGACGAGTGGATCGTCACGCTGGCCGGTCACGTGGCTGCCATGTCCGGCCCTGGCCCGCTGCTGGCCGCGGCCACGCCGACACTGCTGTCGATGCTGGTGGGGGTAGTCGCGGGGGCACTGGTGTTGGCGGTGATCAGCGGCTGGCGGCGCCTGATGCCGGGCAGGGGAGCCGGCCCGGCCTAGTGCGACAGGCTACTTCAGCAATGAGCCGAGTATCCCGCGAAAGAGCTTTCTCCCGACACTGCTGCCGGCGGCTCTTGCGACGCTCTTGATAAAGGCGTCGGTGGCGCTCTCGCGACTGCGGCTGCTGGTTTTTGGCTTCGCTGCTTCGGCCCGTTTTTCCAGTTCTGCCTGCTCCTGTTGTTTCAGCCTTGCTGCGGTCCGCTCCAGCAGTATCTCGTGGGCGGAGCGCGGGTCATAGGGCTGGGCGTAGCGTCTCATGTTGTTGTCGCCGGCGAGGATGCTCTGGCGTTCAGCTTCGCTGGCCCTGCCCATGCGGGAGTGTGGCGGGCGGATTAGCACCCGCTGTACCGGTGCCGGTATGCCCTTGTCCTGCAGGGTTGAAACGAGCGCCTCGCCCACGCCCAATTCGGTTATGGCCTGAAACGTATCGAGCCCCGGATTGGCGCGGAATGACTGGGCGGCCACCTTTACCGCTTTTTGTTCCTTTGGTGTGTAGGCGCGCAAGGCGTGCTGCACCCGGTTGCCAAGCTGGGCCAGGACACTGTCCGGCATGTCGCCGGGGCTCTGGGAAATGAAGTAGACACCCACGCCCTTGGAGCGAATCAGGCGCACCACCTGCTCGACTTTCTCAAGCAGGGACCTCGGTGCGTCGTTGAACAACAGGTGAGCTTCGTCGAAGAAAAATACCAGTACCGGCTGCTCCGGGTCGCCCAGCTCCGGCAGCTCCTCGAACAGCTCCGACAGCAGCCACAGCAGGAAGGTGGAATAGAGCCGCGGGCTCATGATGAGCTGGTCGGCCGCCAGGATATTGATCACGCCGCGGCCGTCCCTGCTGGTTTGCATGAAGTCCTGCAGCTGCAGGGCGGGTTCGCCGAAGAAGGCTTCGCCCCCCTCCCGTTCGAGCATCAACAGGCGACGCAGGATCGCGTTCACCGAAGCCTTTGACACGCCGAAGCCGCTGCCCAGTTCCCTGCTGTTGTCGCCCAGGTATTCGAGGGTGGTACGCAGGTCCGCGAGGTCGACCAGCAGCATACCCTCGTCGTCGGCAAACTCGAACACCAGGGTCATCACGCTCTCCTGGGTTTCGTTCAGCCCCAGCAGGCGGGACAGCAACTGCGGCCCCATTTCCGAGATGGTTGAGCGCACCGGCGTACCCTGCTTGCCAAACAGGTCCCAGAACGCGACGGGGTAGCCGCGTTGGGTGAAATTCCGGATGCCGATCTTCGCCACCCGCTCGTCCACCCTGGGGTGGGGAGAACCCGGCTGGCTGATCCCGGAGATATCGCCCTTTACATCGGCCAGGAACACTGGCACACCGAGATCCGAGAAACCCTCTGCAAGGCATTGCAGGGTGACGGTCTTGCCGGTACCGGTGGCACCGGCGACCAGGCCGTGACGATTGGCATAGCGCGGTTGCAAGAAGACCTGGCCGGCCTCATTGCCGCCGATAAGAATGCCCTCTGACATGCGTGAAGTCCCTTTGGTAAATGTGCTCGCAGGGTATAATGATCGGCCACGGCTTGCCAGTTCTACGGGCCGTGCTAAGTTGAATAGCTGGATCGGGGGAGATACGGTATGCGTTGGGAAGACGGCAGGCGAAGTGACAATGTAGAGGACCGCCGTGGGCAGAGCCCCGGTTACAGTGCAGCCGGCGCCGCGCCACTGCTGCTGCGCTTCCTGCCCGCCATGATCCGCTCGAAAACCGGGCGCCTTATCCTGATTGTCGGGGTACTGGTCATTTTTGGCGGCAAGCTGATGGGAATCGACGTGCTGTCCCTGCTGACCGGTGGCGGCGGCACGGCGACGCAGCAGGGGACGGAATTCAGCCAGCAGGAGCAGCAACAGGCGGAATTCGTATCCGTTGTGCTGGCGGACACCGAGGATACCTGGCATCAGATCTTCCGCCAGCAGGGCGGCACCTACCGTGAGCCGACACTGGTGCTGTTCAGCGGCAGGGTCAACTCGGCCTGTGGCATGGCGTCCGCGGCGGTGGGACCGTTCTATTGCCCCGGCGACCAGAAACTCTATATCGACCTGTCCTTTTTTCACGACCTCAAGGTGCGCCACGGCGCCCCGGGTGATTTTGCCCAGGCCTATGTGATTGCCCATGAAGTGGGCCACCACGTCCAGACCCTGCTGGGTATCAGCCAGAAGGTCCAGCAATTGGGACAGGGCAAGAGCAAAGCCCAGGTGAATGCGCTGTCAGTCCGGCAGGAACTGCAGGCGGACTGTTTCGCCGGCGTGTGGGGCCACCTGGCGAAAAACCCGCTTGATCCCGGTGACCTGGAGGAGGCTCTGCGCGCCGCCACCGCCATTGGCGATGATCGCCTGCAGCGGGAGGCCGGGGGCAGGGTGGTGCCGGACAGTTTCACTCACGGCAGTTCGGCCCAGAGGGTGGCCTGGTTCAGGCGCGGTTTCGACAGCGGCAGGCTCGAGGAGTGCGACACCTTTTCCTCGAATATCTAGGAGCCTGTCGTACTCAGGGGTTCGTAGCGAGGCGAGTGGGAAATCGAGTCAAATTTTCCCCGGTTTCGAGGCGCATAGTGGGGCTACGCAACGAGAAATCGGGGGAAATTTGGCCGATTTCCCGCCGCCGCAGTAGAATCATCCTGAGTCCGACAGGCTCCCAGGCCTCAATTGATCACCAGCACCTGGGCGCCTGAGCGGTCCAGGGCATTTTCCAGCACATCCGGCGCGATTCCCTGCAGGCAATCCCGCGGTAGCAGCAGGAGGTCGTAGCCGGGCTGGCAGATCAGTCGCAGCACGGTGCCCGGGTCAAATGCCAGGTTGGCCTGGACGCAGATACGGCCGCCCGGACGGTAGAGGCTGTCCAGTTGTGCCTGTTCCAGCGGCGCCGCCGATACCACGTAGAGCTCGCCTACCAGCCCCGCCTTTTGCAACAGGCGCGCGGCCTCCATGACATTCTGGTCCTGGCCGGTGTGCGCCAGGACGATGCCAACGCGCCTGATCACCTTGCCCATTGCCAGCCTGCCTGCGGCGGTGCGGCGCCAGCGCTGGCGGGCGGGAAAGAAGATATCGAGCTGGCCGTCGCGCGCCAGTGCCGTGTGCAGTCGGCTGCCGGCGGCGTTTTCAAAGCTCAGCGCCACCCGGTCCCGGTGAGCCAGGTCGTCCAGCAGGCGGCGGGTATCGCTGCTGACCAGGCTGTGCCGCTGGCTCAGGTGGTCCCGCAACAGGCTGCGCTCCCTGCCGCCAATCAGGGTTATCTCCGTGGTGAAAGGCAGGTCTGCCACCTGCTGCAGGCGGATATCCTCCAGCAGCAGGCCAAGCAGTCCCCGGTCCAGCAGCCTGGCGATGCTTACCAGGGTTTCCAGCGTATCCCGGCTGATGCCCTGCAGGTCTATGGGTACCAGGATGCTGCGGTGGGCCAGCCCCTCAGCTGTCATGTTTGTCGTCTCCCTTGCGGGCGTACTTGCGCGCCAGTTCGCCAAGCTCTTCCAGCCGCTGCCGGACCCGGTTGTCGATGGAGGCGGAGCTGTATCCCGTCAGCATTTCCAGCGCAGCGTCGATGGTATCGACACTGTACACCTGGAACTGGCCGTCGCTGACTGCGTCCAGCACATCCTGGCGCAGCATCAGATGGACAGCGTTGGCCGCGGGAATGACGACGCCCTGGCTGCCGCTCAAGCCACGCGCATTGCAGATATCGAAAAAGCCCTCGATTTTCTCGTTCACCCCGCCGATGGCCTGGACCTGGCCGTGTTGGTTCAGGGATCCGGTTACCGCGAGGTCCTGTCGCACCGGTATATCTGCGATGGCGGAGATCAGGGCTACCAGTTCTGCCACCGAGGCGCTGTCGCCCTCGATTCCACCGTAGGACTGTTCGAATACCAGGCTGGCCGACAGTGGCAGCGGTCGGTCGCGCGCGTAACGGCTGGCGAGGAGGGCGCTTATTATCATCACTGCCTTGGAGTGGATGTTGCCGCCCAGGTCCACCTCGCGCTCGATATCCAGCACCTTGCCGTTGCCCAGGCGGGCGGTGGCAGTGATCCGGGTGGGCCGACCGAAGGCGTAATCCCCCAACAGGTATACCGCGAGGCCGTTTACCTGGCCGACCACACTGCCGCTGGTGGCCACCAGCATGATCTCCCGCAGGATCCCCTCGTGAGACTTTTCCCGGAACTGGTCCAGGCGGTTTATCGCGGCATCCGCGGCAGCCGAGACATGCTCGGCCGAAATCACGCTGGCGCCGGCACGGCGGGCGCGAAAGTCGCTCTCCGTGAGCAGGTTGCCCAGGCGGCCGCGGTGCAGACTGAGCTTTTCACTGTCCTCCATGCGGCGGGCAGCCTGTTCGATGACCCTGGCCACGCCGGAGCGATCCAGTGGCAGCAGTTGCTTGCGCTCCTGCAGGGTGCGGACAAGACGGGCAAACAGCAGGGTGCTGTCGGGCCCGCGCACCACGTCCTCGGACATATCCGCCGCCACCTTGAACAGCGTGGCGAACTCCGGGTCGTATTGTTCCAGGATGTAATACAGGTAACGGTCGCCCTGCAGTATTACCTTCACGTCCAGCGGCAGGGGCTCGGGTTGCAGCTGTACGGTGCTGACGAAGCTGAACAACTGCTCCAGGGTCTGGATGCGAATTTCCCGGGCTTTCAGCGCGCGCTTCAGGGCCGGCCACGCGAAGGGACTGGTGAGCAGTTTGTCGGCATCGAGTATCAGGTAGCCGCCGTTGGCGCGGTGCAGTGCGCCGGGCTTGATCAGGTTGAAGTCCGTTACCAGGGTACCCATCTGGGAGACATACTCAACCCGGCCGATCAGGTTGCTGAACCCCGGGCTGTCCTCGTAGATGACCGGCGCCGTCTCGAGCTCCTTGTTGTCCACCAGCACGTTGACGTTGTATTGCGGAAACTCCTTCACCCGGTTTTTCAGGTTGTCGGGAATGGCCGATTCCTCCTGTACCTGGGTAAAGGCCTCGGCCTCCTCCAGCACGTTGGTGTGAACCGCATCGAGATGGGTAATCACGGCGGGGAACTCCCGGTACTTTTCCTTCAACTCGTTCAGCACAGGGTCGATGGCCATCTTGCTGAACTCCCGGTTCAGCTCCTTGAAGGCGTTCCTGCTTTCCTTTTTCCAGCCCGGGAGCTGCCTGACGATAACCTTCAGCTCCTGCTTGAGCTCCTCGATTTTCGCCATGACCCGCTTTTTCTCCTCCTCGGGTTGGGCTTCGAAGGCCTGCGGTGTGATGATCTCCCCGTCTTTCATCGGCGCGAGGGTGTAGCCACTGGGCGTCTGGATCATGGCGATACCCGCGGCGGCGGCTTTTTCGCCCAGGGTCTGGAAGGCCTCCTTCTCCTGCTCCTGGAAGGATTCCCCCAGTTCCTGCACCCTGGCCTGGTACTCGTCGCTCTGGAAGGTCGACGGCAGCAACCCCAGCAGGTCTTCTATCGCGTGATTCATGTCGTCGCGCAGCTGGCAGGCCATGCCCCCTGGCAGGCGCAGTGCCACAGGCCGGTCGGGAGAGTCGAAGTTGTTGACGTAGCACCAGTCAGGCGCCGTGTCGCGCCGTGCAGTCCCGGGCGTGTTCAGCAGGCTTCCCAGCACGCTGTCCAGCAGCTCGCGCTTGCCGACTCCGGTGCTGCCAAGCAGATAGACGTTGTAGCCCTCGTGGGGAATCTGCAATGCGAACTCCAGGGCGTCCACGGCCCGACCCTGGCCAAGGTGCTCCGCCAGGGGTTCGAGTTCGGCGGTGGTCTCGAAGGGCAACTCGGTCGCATCACATCGACGGTAGAGGCGTTCCAGGGGCAGGGGGGCAGCGGGCCCGGCAGGTTCCAGTGGTGATGGCTCTGTGCTCATTGGGCGCGGGTCTCCTGGTTTGT
>JAZBNW010000441.1:0-35403 GCA_036350855.1 Halieaceae bacterium | reverse complement strand
TTCGACGCTGATGTCATCCTGGCGATCCCAATTGTCGAGAATGTGGATCAGCGCATCGACGACTTCCGCCAGGTTGTGCGGCGGGATATTGGTGGCCATTCCGACGGCAATGCCCGAGGATCCGTTTATCAGCAGGTTGGGGATCCGGCTCGGCATGACCGATGGCTCCGCCAGGGAATTGTCGTAGTTCGGCACGAAGTCGACCGTCTCCTTGTCGAGATCGGCCACGATCTCCCGGTCGATGCGGGTCATCCGCGCTTCCGTGTACCGCATCGCCGCCGGGGCATCGCCGTCCAGTGAACCGAAGTTGCCCTGGCCGTCCACCAGCATGTAGCGCATGGAAAATGGCTGCGCCATACGCACGATGGTGTCATAGACCGCCGAGTCACCGTGGGGGTGATACTTGCCGATCACGTCCCCCACCACCCTGGCGGACTTCTTGTAGCCCTTGTTCCAGTCGTTGCTGAGCTCGTTCATCGCATGCAGCACGCGCCGGTGCACCGGCTTGAGGCCGTCCCGCACGTCCGGCAGGGCTCGCCCCACGATGACGCTCATGGCGTAATCCAGGTACGACTGCTTGAGTTCGTCCTCGATGTTGACGGGAAGAATTTCTTTGGCTATTTCACCCATGTAAAACGGATTCCTTCACTACCGGCGGAGGGCATTATTATCACTGCGGCCAGGCGCTCTGAAAGCGCCCTTCAATGGTCGATTAAACGGTTTTGCTCGCCCCGAACACAAACCGCCGATTATACGGAATATGCCGCCATATCACCATAATTTTGCAGTATTTCGGCGCCACTGGGGCGGTATCGGGGGAATTCCGGTTATACTTCCGGCCCAATTCACCAAAGCCATCCCGCAGCCGATGGCCTGGTGATATTTTGACCAGTTTGCAGTGGCCGGCGCTCACGGCCTTTTGTCGCCGTTTACAGGGAAAACCACCCCATGGACCCGCAAGCACAGACCGCCGACACCCTGATTCACCCGGGCTGGATAGTGCCGGTGATTCCCCGGGGGGTGGTCCTGGAAAATTACAGCATCGCCCTGACCGGCGATCGTATCAGTGCCCTGCTGCCGCGCCGGGAGGCGGAGGCCATCACGGCCAGGCAGGTGCTGGAACTGCCGGGGCACGCCCTGATGCCGGGGCTGGTGAACAGCCACGGCCATGCCGCCATGAGCCTGCTGCGCGGTTACGCCGACGACCTTCCGCTGATGAGCTGGCTGGAGCGGCGCATCTGGCCCGCCGAGGCCGCCCACGTCAGCGCCGACTTCGTCCGCGACGGGGTGGAACTGGCCATTGCCGAGATGATCCGGGCCGGCACGACCACCTTCAGCGACATGTATTTCTTTCCCGACAGCTGCGCCCAGACCGCCCAGCGCCTCGGCATGCGCTGCCAGATCACCTTTCCAGTGCTGGACTTCCCCACGGTGTGGGCCCGCTCGGCGGACGAATACATCAGCAAGGGGCTGGCCCTGCGGGACGAGGTGAAGCACAGCCCCCTGGTGACCGTCGGCTTCGGCCCCCACGCCACCTACACGGTATCGGAACCCAACCTGGTCAAGGTGGCTACCCTGGCGGCGGAACTCGACGTGGCCGTGCAGATCCACCTGCACGAGACCCGCGGCGAGGTGCTGCTGGCGGTGGAGAGCAACGGCGAGCGCCCCCTGGACAGCCTGCACCGGCTGGGCCTGCTGGGGCCCCGCACCCAGTGTGTGCACATGACCGACCTGGGCGACCAGGATATCGCCCTGCTGGCGGCCACCGGCGCCCACGTGGTGCACTGCCCGCAATCCAATATGAAGCTGGCCTCGGGCACCTGCCCGGTCACCCGCCTGCTGGCCAGCGGCGTGAATGTGGCGCTGGGCTGCGACAGCGCCGCCAGCAATAACGACCTGAATATGTTTGCGGAGATGCAGTCCGCGGCCTTACTGGCCAAACTCCACAGCGAGGACGCCGCGGCACTGCCCGCCGCCGACGCGCTGGCAATGGCGACTATCAACGGCGCCCGGGCCCTGGGCATGGAGGACCGCATCGGCAGCCTCGAGGTCGGCAAGCAGGCAGACCTGATCGCCGTCGATCTCAGCCAGCCCGAAACCCAGCCGGTCTACAACCCGCTGTCTCATCTCGTCTATGCCTGCAACGGCAGCCAGGTGACCCACAGCTGGATCGACGGCGTACCCCTTATGCAGCAGCGCAAGCTCACCCATATAGATCTCGCCGCCCTGGGCGCCCGCACCCGGGCATGGCAGGGTCGGATACACAACAGGTTCCCGGATGACTGACACACGCAATGTAGACCCGCAGGAAATCGCCAAGTTCGAGGCGCTGGCGTCCCGCTGGTGGGATCGTGACGGCGAATTCCGCCCGCTGCACGAGATCAACCCGCTGCGCGCCAACTACATCGATGAGCACTCCCCGGTTGCCGGCAAGCAGCTGGTGGATGTCGGCTGCGGGGGCGGCATCCTGGCGGAGGCCATGGCCCGGCGCGGCGCCACGGTCACGGGTATCGACATGGGGGAGGCGCCGCTGGCGGTGGCCCGGCTGCACCAGGAGGAATCGGGAGTCGCGGTGCGCTACCTGCAGTCCACGGCGGAGGAGCTGGCGCAACAGGAGGCCGGCGACTTTGACATCGTATGCTGCCTGGAGATGCTGGAACACGTGCCGGACCCGGGCTCTGTCATCAGCGCCTGCGCGGCGCTCGCCAGACCCGGTGGCAGCCTGTACTTCTCCACTATCAACCGCAACCCCAAGGCATTCGTGTTCGCCATCGTCGGCGCGGAGCACATCCTGAAACTGCTGCCAGCGGGCACTCATGACTACGCCAAATTCATCAAGCCGTCGGAACTCGCCGGCTGGATCAGGGACGCGGGCCTGCTGGTGGAGGGCATGACCGGGCTGACCTACAACCCGCTCACCAAACACTATCGGCTCAACCCCCGGGATGTCAGCGTCAACTACATGGTGCGGGCGGTAAAATCCGCGTGATGCTGCCGGCAGGATCACTCAAAGCGGTTATTTTTGACCTGGACGGCACCCTGGTGGATACCGCCGATGAATTCGTGGTGGTGGTCCAGGCCCTGCGGGCGGAGCACGGCCGGGCGCCCATGGACCCACAGCGCATCCGCGCCTCGGTGTCCAACGGGGCCAGGGCGCTGGTCAGCCTGGCGCTGGACATGGCGGAGGATGCCGAGGGCTTCGAATCCCGGCGGCTGCGGCTGCTGGAGCTGTACAGCGAGGTGTTGGGCAGCGTGGCCAGGCTCTATCCGGGCATCGCCGGGTTGCTGGCTGAGCTCCAGCGCCGCAACGTGTCCTGGGGTATCGCCACCAACAAGCCCAGGGCCTACACCGCGCCGCTGCTGGCACGCCTGAACCTGCAGCCGCAGCCGGGAAGCGTGGTATGCCCGGACGATGTCACCGAGCGCAAACCCCACCCGGAGTCCCTGCTGCGCAATTGCAGTGAGCTGGGCTGCCGCCCCGACCAGGCTATCTATATCGGCGACCACCTGCGGGATATCGAGGCCGGGAAGCGGGCCGGCATGTACACCATCGCCGCGGCCTATGGCTATATTGAGCCCGGCGACGACCCCTACCGCTGGGGCGCAGACGCCCACGCCGACAGCAGTGCCGACTTGCGGAAGATGATTCTGGGCGGCTGAGGCGGCCCGGCGGGCGAACACAGACCTTTATTTATTGCCAGGAGACAGCAGGAATTGACTATGGATTTCCCGAACGCACCAGCCAACTACCAGCCCTCCCCCGCCCTGCTGCGGAACAAAACCATACTGGTGACCGGCGCCGGCGACGGCATCGGCCGCAGTGCAGCCCTTGCCTGTGCCGCCCATGGCGCCACGGTGATCCTGCTGGGACGCACCGAGAGCAAACTGGAAAACGTCTACGATGAAATCGAGCAGGCGGGAGGCCCCAAACCCGCCCTGGTGGCACTCGACCTCGCCACGGCCACGGAGGATAACGTGGTCCACCTGGCCGCGGGTCTGGCCCGGGAGTTCCCGCACCTCGACGGCCTGCTGCACAACGCCAGCATCCTGGGAGAGCGGCGCCCGGTGGAGAGCGCCGGTTACGCCGCCTGGCTGGAAGTGATGCAGGTCAACGTCAACGCCCAGTTCCTGCTGACCCGATACCTGCTGCCCCTGCTGCAGGCGGCGCCGGCGGCATCGATCGTATTCACCTCATCCGGCGTCGGGCGCAAGGGCAGGGCCTACTGGGGCGCCTACGCGGTCTCCAAGTTTGCCACCGAGGGTTTCATGCAGGTGCTGGCAGACGAACTGGAGAACACCTCGAAGGTGCGGGTCAACAGCCTCAACCCGGGGCCCACCAACACGGCAATGCGCCGCGCCGCCTATCCCGGCGAACGGCCGGGCGACAACCCCGCGCCGGAGGACATCATGGCGACCTGGCTATACCTGATGGGGGATGACAGCATCGGGATCACCGGCCAGGCCTTCAACGCCAGGTGAACAAAAAAAAGCCGGCCCCAGGGGCCGGCTGAATCGGAGTCTCACAGTTGGGATTACAAAAGACCTGGATGGAATCCCGGATGCCGCCAAGCGTGATTCGCGCTAGCCAATACACAACTCATCGTCACTGGCAGGTATGACCAGAACCCGACAGGCAAAGTTCCCGCGCAAACAAAAATAGTTGATCACAATCTGCGGGCAAGCTGGCGCAACCCCCTGCCGCAGGGTCGGATACACCGATGGACAGGAGCAGCCCGGGATACTAGTCTTGTCCGGCAACAACCTCGTATGACAGCAGCCAGGACAGGACCATGAGCAATATTTACGCGGACAATTCCCAAACCATCGGCAAGACGCCGCTGGTCAGGATCAACCATATCAGTGACGGCAATATCTTCGTCAAGCTGGAGAATCGCAACCCGGCGATGTCGGTCAAATGCCGCATCGGCACCAGCATGGTACTGGCCGCCGAAAAGGATGGCAGCCTGAAACCGGGCATGACGATCGTTGAACCCACCAGCGGCAATACCGGTATCGCCCTGGCCTTCGTCGCGGCAGCCCGCGGTTACGGTTGCATCCTCACCATGCCCAACACCATGAGCCTGGAGCGGCGCATGCTGATGAAATCGCTGGGTGCGCAGGTGATTCTCACCGATGGCGCCAAGGGCATCCCCGCGGCCATCCAGAAAGCGGAGGACATCATTGCCTCGGACCCGGCCAAGTACTGGGGCCCGCACCAGTTCGAGAACCCCGCCAATCCGGCTATCCATGAATCCACCACGGGCCCGGAAATCTGGGACGATACGGATGGCGGGATCGATATTCTCGTCAGCGGCGTCGGTACCGGTGGCACACTTACCGGTATTTCGCGCTATATCAAGAATACCCGGGGCAAGGCGATCCACACCGTGGCGGTAGAACCCGACAGCACCACCATGATCACCGCAGCCAGGGCAGGGGTGGCACCCAGCCACGCGCCCCACAAAATCCAGGGCATCGGTGCCGGTTTTGTACCGGCCAACCTGGATCTGGCGATGGTGGACCAGGTGGAACAGGTGTCGAGCGAGGACGCCATGGAATGGGCGCACAAGCTGATGCAGGGCGAAGGCATTCTCGCCGGCGTGTCCTGCGGCGCGGCCATGGCCGTTGCCGATCGCCTTTCCCGGCGCGAGGAAAACCGGGGCAAGATGATTGTGGCCATCCTGCCGGATTCCGGCGAGCGCTACCTCACCTCCCCGCTGTTCTCCGGCCGGTTTTCCGACAACGAGACGGTGCAGGCCACCATCAGCTGAATCAGGCGTGCTCGCGCAACAGCGTGAGCCGCTCCCTGACTTGCGGCCAGTCGCTGTCGATAACGCTGAAGTAGACCGAATCCCGGGCGAAATTGCCCTGCACGATCATATGTTTGCGCAGCACGCCCTCGCGGGTGGCGCCTATCCGCTCCAGGGCCCGCTGGGAGCGGGCGTTGCGGGCGTCCGTCTTGAACTCGACCCGCACGCAGCCCAGGCGCTCGAAGGCGTGACACAGCAGCAGGTATTTCGCCTCGGTGTTGACCGCCGTTCGCTGCCACTGCTGCCCGAGCCATGTCCAGCCGATTTCCAGGGAGCGGTGTTCCGGGCGAATATTGAGGTAACGGGTGCTGCCGATCACCTTGTTCTTGCCTTTTTCGACGATGGCAAAGGGGAGCTGGCCCGGTGCGGCGACAGCCTCGTCGATCCACTGCCGCGTATCGGCCATATCGATAAAGCAGGCCCGTGGCATAAAACGCCAGTCGCCGGCGCTCTGCCCCCGATTGTAGAGGCCCTGGGCATGTTCCTGTCGCAGTGGCTCCAGCAGCACGGTCTCCCCGGTCAAGACCACAGGTGCCACCTGCATTCCGGCGATCACGGCAGGATCACCGTCGATCCCGTGGTGCGGCGACCCTCCAGGTCGCGGTGGGCCTGTTGTATGTCCGCCAGGCCATAGCGCTGGCCGATCTCCACCCGCACCTGCCCCGCCTGCACCCTGGCAAACAGGTCGGCACTGGACTGGCGCAGTTCCTCGGTGGTGGCGGTGTAGGTCATCAGGGTTGGCCGGGTGACATACAGGGACCCTCGCGCGGACAGGGACTGCAGGTCCAGGGGCGCGGGCAGGCCCGAGGCGTTGCCGAAACTCACCATGAGCCCCCGCGGGCGCAGGCAGTCCAGGGAAATCTCGAAGGTGTCCCTGCCCACGCCGTCGTAGACCACGGGCAATTTCTCGCCGCCGGTGATCTCCAGCAGGCGCTCCACCACATTCTCGGTGCGGTAATTGATGACATGGTGGTAACCATGGGCCAGGGCCAGGGCGGCTTTTTCCCCGGAACCGACGGTGCCGATGACAGTGGCGCCGATACTATTGGCCCACTGCCCGAATACCAGCCCGACCCCGCCGGCGGCGGCGTGGAACAGGCAGGTCTCCCCGGGCTTCAATGCGTAGGTGCGCTGCAGCAGGTACTCGGCGGTCTGGCCCTTGAGCATCAGCGCCGCGGCCTGCTCGAAGTCGATACCCTCGGGAATCCGCACCAGGCGCGTCGCCGGCAGGTTGAGGGCCTCGGCATAGGCGCCGAAGCCGGCGGAGCAATAGGCCACCCGATCCCCCACCTGCAGGTCGACCCCGTCTCCCACCGCCTCGACTACCCCGGCGCCCTCCAGGCCGAGGCCGATGGGCAGGGGCAGCGGATAGGTGCCACTGCGATGGTAGGTGTCGATAAAGTTCAGGCCAATGGCGCGATTGACGACCGTTACCATGCCGGGGCCCGGCGCGGCGAGCACCTGCTCTTCCAGCACCATGACCTCCGGCCCGCCTGTCTGGTGTATCCTCACTGCCTGTACCATCTCTGCCACTCCCTGCTGCCGGTTGGTTGTTCCACTGCGGACAGCTAGTGTACCTTGTCACTGATATTGTTACATTCCGCGAGTCGCGAAAAGGAAGCCAACACGTGCTGGAACAACTGCAACTGGACAGGCGCCTGCAACTCGCCCTGGATGGACTCGCCTTCGAGGCAAGCACCGAGGTCCAGGACCAGGTTATCCCGGCCGCCCTGGCCGGGGAGGACCTGGTGGTCAGCGCGGAAACCGGCAGCGGCAAGACCCTCGCCTACCTCGTTCCCATGGTCCAGCAGCTGCTGGACCCGGATACCCCCCGCGCGGATGGCCCCCTCGGCCTGATCCTGGTACCGACCCGGGAACTGGCGCGACAGGTGTTGAAACAGTGCCGGGCGCTGCTGGCCAAGACCCCCCTGCAGGTCTATGGCATCACCGGCGGTGCCGATTTCCGCTACCAGCAATCCCTGTTCCGCAAGAACCCCGAGATCATCGTCGCTACACCGGGCAGGCTGCTGGAGCACTGCGAGCGCAAAAGTACCAGCCTGGCGTTTCTGCGGATGCTGGTGCTGGACGAGGCGGACCGGATGCTGGATATGGGCTTCAGGGAAGATGTTCTGAAGATCAATGGCTACTGCTCGGGCGAGCGCCAGGCCATTATGGTATCGGCCACCCTGCAGCACCGGGACCTCGGCACGATCAGCCACTCCCTGCTGAGTTCCCCCCGGACCATCGCCGTGGGCACCGTGCGCCAGCCACACAGCGCTATCGTCCACCAGGTCATGCTGGCGGATGGCCAGGAACACAAGGACAAATTGTTGATCGCCCTGCTGCAGCAGGGCGAATTCACGCGCACCCTGGTGTTCGCCAACAAGCGCGCGACGGCAGTGCGGCTGGCGGGCCTGCTGAAATATCACAAGCTGCGCTGCGACTGCCTGCACGGGGAGATGAGCACGGAAGAGCGCAGGCTGGTGATGACGCGTTTCAATGACGGCAAGCTGAGCATCCTCTGTGCCAGCGACGTCGCCGCCCGGGGTATCGATGTAAAAGAGATCGACCTGGTGATCAACTACGACCTCCCCCACAGCGGCGACGACTACCTGCACCGCACCGGCCGCACCGGCAGGGCCGGCGCCAGCGGACTGGCCCTGTCCCTGGTGACCGCCAGCGACTGGAACCTGATGATCAGTATCGAGCGCTACCTGAAACTCACCTTTGAGCGGCGCAGCCTGGCCGGGATGAAGGCCCGCTTCAACGGCCCCAAAAAACAGAAGGCCTCCGGCAAGGCGGCAGGCAGCAAGAAAAAGAGCAGCAAATCCCCCGACGCCAAAACCCGGTCGCGCCAGCGCAACAAGAAGAACGTCGGCAAGCCAGCAAAGCGGTCCAGGCCCGACGCTGCCGCCGCCAATGATGGCTTTGCGCCCCTGATGAAGAAAAAGCCCGACAGCTGATGCGCACGTTTTTTGGCCTGGAGCTGGCGGCGGATGTCGCCATGCAGATCGCAGACTGGCGCGACCGCCAGTTTGGCGCCGGCAGCGGACGCCCGGTGCCGCCGGCCAACTTTCATGTCACCCTGGCATTTGTGGGGGAAACTGCGCCGTCCGCCCTGGAGCAGCTGTGCGAGTCGGTGGACGCCAGTGTGGCACGGGCTGCCCTGCCGGGGGGACAACTGCTGTTGAACATGACTGGCTACTGGCCCAAACCGGCCGTGCACTGGCTGGGGGCCGAGACTGTTCCCGCGCCCCTGTCACAACTGGCGCAGAGGCTGCGCGATGTGGCCACCAGGGCCGGCGCGCGCCGGGACCGCAAGCCATTCCAGCCCCACGTCACCCTGTTCCGCCATTGCACCGCGGCGCCCCCCGCGCCGGCAGGACCTCCGGCCTTCCGGGTGGTCTATGGCCACTTCACCCTGTTCGAATCGAAACAGGGAAGATCCGGGGTCAGTTACCACCCGCTGCATCACTGGGAACTGGTGTCCCCGTCGCGCCAGGCCATTTAGTCAGGCGCTGCGGATTGCGCTAGAATTGCAGTCCTTAATCAGCCTGGAATCCCGTAATCATGTCAAACCCCCTGCTGGAGCAGCACGCGCTGCCGCCTTTCTCGCGCATACGCAGCACTGATATAGAACCCGCCATTACCCGGCTGATCGAGCGCAACAAAACCGCGACCGAGGCCATCCTGGCAGAACACGACAGCTTCGGCTGGGACAATCTGTGGCAGGCGATCGAGCAGATGGACGACGAACTGGCCCAGGCCTGGTCGCCGGTGTCCCACCTGAACAGCGTCGCCAACAGCGAGGAACTGCGCGCTGCCTACAACACCTGCCTGCCGCTGCTGTCCGAGTACGGCACCTGGAGCGGCCAGCACAGCGGACTGTATGAAGCCTACCGCCAGCTCGCCCGGAGCGATGAATTCGCCGCCATGGACGGGGCGCGGCAAAAGGCGGTCGAAAATGTGTTGCGGGATTTTCGCCTGGCGGGGGTAGCACTGCCCGCGGGCCAGAAACAGCAGTATGCCAACCTGCGCAAGCGCCTGTCGGAACTGGGCAGCCGCTACAGCGACAATGTACTGGACGCCACCAACGCCTGGAGCAAGCAGGTCAGTGAGGAACAGCTCGCCGGGCTGCCCGCGACGGCACTCGCCAATGCGCGACAGGCCGCGCAGCAGGCCGGACTGGAAGGCTGCCTGATCACCCTGGAATTTCCCTCATTCTACCCCGTGCTGGCCTACTGTGAGGACGCGGGCCTGAGGGAGGAGGTCTACCGGGCCAATACCACACGGGCGTCGGACCAGGGGCCCCATGCGGGCAAATGGGACAACTCGGACATCCTCGAGGAAACCCTGGTACTGCGGCGGCAACTGGCCGAATTGCTCGGCTTTGCCAATTACGCGGAGCTGTCCCTGGCGACGAAAATGGCCGATACCCCCGACCACGTCCGGAACTTTCTCGAGGAGCTGTCCCTGAAGTCCAAACCTCAGGCCGAGGCCGAATGGGCCGAGCTGCTGGCATTTGCCCGCAGTGAGTACGGCGCCGGGACCATCAATGCCTGGGATGTCGCCTTCTACAGCGAGAAACTGCGGGAGCGCCGCTACCAGGTGTCCCAGGAGGCTATACGGCCCTACCTGCCCGTCACCCGGGTGTTGCCGGGCCTGTTCGCGATAGTGGAACGCCTGTACGCCGTGACCGTGCGGGAGGTGGCGGAGTTTGACAGCTACCACAAGGACGTACGCCTGTTCGAGCTGATGCAGGACGGCGAGGTCATCGCCCGTTTCTTTCTCGACCTCTATGCCCGGGCAAACAAGCGCGGCGGCGCCTGGATGGATAATTGCCGGGTGCGGCGCATGGCCGGGGATACGCTGCAGGTGCCGGTGGCTTACCTGGTGTGCAACTTCACCCCCCCGGTGGGAGACGCCCCTGCGCTGCTGACCCACGCCGAACTGACCACGCTGTTTCACGAATTTGGCCACGGCCTGCACCACATGCTGACCCGGCAGACCGTCGCCTCGGTATCGGGGATCAACGGTGTTGCCTGGGACGCGGTGGAACTTCCCAGCCAGTTCCTGGAGAACTGGTGCTGGGAGCGCGAGGCGCTGGGAATTATTTCAGGTCACCATGAAACCGGGGAACCGCTGCCCGCCAAGTTGCTGGACAAACTGCTGGCGGCGCGAAACTTCCAGTCCGCCATGCTGATGGCGCGCCAGCTCGAGCTGGCCCTGTTCGACCTGCGCCTGCACAGCGAATGGAAACCCGGCGGCAGCTTCTCGGTGCAGGACCTGATGGACGAGGTTCGCAGTGAAGTCGCGGTGGTCATTCCCCCCGCCTTCAATCGCTTCCAGCACAGCTTCTCGCATATTTTTGCAGGGGGTTATGCGGCCGGATATTACAGCTACAAATGGGCGGAAGTACTCTCGGCCGACGCCTTCTCCCGCTTCGAGGAGGAGGGAATTTTCAACCCTGAAACCGGCAGGGCCTTTCGCACCCACATACTGGAAGCCGGCGGCTCCCGGGACGCGATGGAATTGTTCGTGGCTTTTCGCGGGCGGGAACCGATGATCGAACCCCTGCTGCGCCACAGCGGTATCGCTACCGCCGACGCGGCCTGAGCTGTCCGGCCGAACACCATTCAGCCGGACACCCAGCTGGCGCAACCTTTCTGGCCGGGCCCGGAGGCGACGCAGAGTTCGATTTCACGTATATCGTCTTCGCCGGACAACAGCACGAGGCGATGCAGCAGATAACGGGAGAACTCTTCTACCGTCGCATTGCGGATAGGCAGTACCAGGGTGTCACTTTGCAGGAACTGCATGCGCTCATCGGCAAAGCTGACCCGGTAGTAGGCTCCCTCCTCCTCGATCTGCTGGTAGGGCGAATTCCCCGCCAGCAGCATGTATTCATCGAGGGCCTCGCACAGGGTCTGCAGGCGCCGCTTGTAGACGTTGTAATCCGCCGCGAAGCCATTGTCGCCCATCGGGGCGACGATACGGGCGGATACCGAGTAATTGTGCCCGTGCAGTCGCTCGCGCTCGGTGGCGGAAAAAATCGTGTAGTGTGCCGCCGAAAACTTGTGGCGCTCCTTGTCGATATACAGGGTGGTCAATTGTTCCATGAATAGAGTCTGCCGGTGTCGGAGTAGATAACTGGAGTGAGCGTGGCGCCCATTGTTACGCCTGACCCGCGATCACGCAACAGCCGCGCACTCATTGCCGACACAGACGCCCGCAGTGCGCTATGATGCGAAGCTGCCAGCCATTGTTCCCAACCATGCGCAGCCCAGGGGGTCAGTAAATGAATATCGCCATCATCTCCGGTGCCAGTGTCGGTATCGGCAGGGCCACTGCCGAGGCCTTCCTGGCCGAGGGCTTCCAGGTTTACAACCTGTCACGCCGGCCCTGCCCCACCCCCGGCGTCAACAACATCGGCTGCGACCTGTCCTCCCCCGAATCCATCGCCCAGGCCTGTCAAGTCCTGGCGGGCGTGATCATGACCTGCGAATCCGTGACCCTGGTGCACAATGCCAGCCAGATGCTCAAGGACAGCGCCACCGACTGCGACAGCGACAGCCTGCGCCATGTGCTGGAAACCAACGTGGTGGCCATCAACTCGATCAACCAGCACTTGCTGGGCCTGTTACCCCGCGGTTCCAGCCTGCTGTATGTCGGCTCGACCCTGTCGGAAAAGGCGGTATCGAACTCCTTCAGCTATGTGGTGAGCAAGCATGCGCAACTGGGCATGATGCGGGCCAGCTGCCAGGACCTGATGGGCAGCGGCATACACACCGCACTGGTATGCCCGGGTTTTACCGACACCGAAATGCTGCGCACCCACCTCGGGACCGACCCGGGGATGGAGCGCATGATCGCCGGCATGAACAGTTACAACCGCCTGATAGACCCGGTGGAGATAGCCGAGCTGATCCGCTGGGCCCACCACAACCCGGTGATCAACGGCGCGGTCTTGCATGCCAACCTGGGGCAGAAGGAGAGCTGAGCCGTGCTGTACGTGGCGGACCTGCGGGAGCGGCGGGAGCGGACCTTCCTGGTGCTGGCGGGCTTCTTTCTGTGCTCCATGACCCTGCTCAATGTCATCGGTATCACGCGTTTCGTACAGCTGGGGCCGATGGCCCTCGCCGTAGGCGTACTGCCCTACCCCCTCACCTTTCTTTGCACCGACCTGATCTGCGAGCTGTATGGCAAGGCAAGGGCCAACTTCCTGGTGAGCGTGGGCCTGGGCCTGAATATCTTCATCCTGCTGGTGCTGTTCCTCGGCAACGCGATGCCCTCGGTACCGGTCGCAAGCATGCCGCCCTGGCAGATCCTGCAACTCGCTGCGCCGGTCGCCCTGCCCAATGGCGAGATCGTGACAGAGAGTGTCGGCCTGTACCAGTTGATCTACGCCACTACCTCGGGTGCCATGGTCGCCTCCATGCTGGCCTATATCGCCGCCCAGTACTGCGACGTCCACCTGTTCCACTTCTGGAAGCGGGTCACCCGGGGCAAGCACCTGTGGATACGCAATAATTTCAGTACACTGATGAGCCAGATGGTGGACTCGGTCATGGTCATCACGGTGACCTTCGGCGCGGCCTACCTGCGCGGCGACATCGCCTTCAGGACACTGCTGGTGCTGGTGGGGAGCAACTACCTGTTCAAGGCCACGGTGGCACTGCTGGACACGGGACCGTTGTACCTCGCGGTGCACTACCTGCGCCGCTACCTGCAGTTGCCCGGACACGAAACGGTGGCGACGGTGATCGATCCGGTCACACCCGTGGAGCGGTAGTGCTGCCTGCGCGTACCAGCCATACCACAGTACACCGGCGCTGACTCCGCCAATGACGTTGGATAGTTGAATGCTACAAAGCAAGTTGCCCAACATCGGCACCACCATTTTCACCCGGATGTCGGCTCTGGCCGCCGATTGCGGCGCCCTGAATCTCTCCCAGGGCTTTCCCGATTTCGATGCCCCCGAGGCGTTGCGCGAGGCAATGGCCCGGCACGTGATGGCCGGACACAACCAGTACGCGCCCATGGCCGGGGTACTGCAGCTGCGCGAGCAGATCGCCCTGCAACTGCAACGGCACCGCGATGTCAGCTGCAACCCGGACACCGAGATTACCGTGGTGCCAGGCGCCACCGAGGGAATTTTTTGTGCCGTCATGGCCTGTGTCCGCCCCGGGGACGAGGTCATCATGTTCGACCCCTGTTACGACAGCTACCAACCCTCGGTCGAGTTGGCCGGCGGTCGGGCGATCCATGTCCCGTTGACGCCGGACGGGTTCGCCCTCGACCGGGAACGGCTGGAGGACGCCCTCTCGGCCCGCACCCGACTTGTCATGATCAACTCCCCCCACAATCCCAGCGCCAGTGTACTGTCGCTGGATGATCTCCTGTTCCTGCAGGACCTGGTGGAGCGACACGACCTCCTCGTCGTCAGTGACGAGGTCTATGAGCACCTCGTGTTCGACGGCCGGCAACACCACAGCGCCCTGCAGCTACCGGGCCTGCGGGCGCGCAGCTTTGTGATGTTTTCCTTTGGCAAGACGTTCAGCGTCACTGGCTGGAAAACAGGTTATTGCGTGGCCCCGGCACAGCTCACAGCAGAGCTGCGCAAGGTTCACCAGTTTGTCTCGTTTGTCGCAGTGACCCCGGTCCAGCTGGCCGTGGCGGACTTCATGCGGGACGAGCCGGATTACCCGGCAGGACTCGCCGCCTTCTACCAGCACAAGCGCGACCTGTTCTGCTCGGCGCTGGCGAACTCGCGCCTGCGTTTCACCCCTGGCGCGGGCACCTACTTCCAGCTGGTGGATTACAGCGCGATCAGCCTGCAAGCCGATACCGTCCTGTGCGAACAGTGGACCCGTGAACACGGTATCGCATCGATACCCATTTCAGTTTTCTACGACAAGCCACCGCAACAGCATTTCCTGCGCTTTTGCTTCGCCAAGAGCGACGCGGTGCTGCTGGAGGCCGCGGAGCGACTATGCGAGATTTGAGCACCACCCTCATCCAGTGCGAACTGGCGTGGGAGCAGCCGGCGGACAACAGGCGGCAGATCGGGGAGATCATCGCCGGCCTCGACGGGATCCCCGACCTGATAGTGCTGCCGGAGATGTTCACCACCGGCTTTTCGATGAACGCCCTGGCAAACGCCGAAGCACCCGGCGGGGCCACCGAGCAGTGGCTGCTCGAGCTGGCAGTTCGCCACAATTGCGCCCTGACCGGCAGCATAGCCGTGGCGGCTGGCGAGGGGGTTTACAACAGAATGTTGTTCGCCACCCCGGAGGGCGTCCAGTACTATGACAAGCGCCACCTGTTTCGCATGGCCGGCGAGCACAAGCGCTACCGCGCCGGAAAGGGCAGGGTGATCGTCAGCTGGCGCGGCTGGCGCATTTTGCTCCAGGTCTGCTACGACCTGCGCTTCCCGGTTTTCAGCCGGAATCGGGAGGACTACGACCTCGCAATCTATGTCGCCAACTGGCCCGCGGTGCGACGTGAGCACTGGCGCCAGTTGCTGGTGGCCAGGGCGATCGAGAACCTCGCCTGCGTGGTGGGCGTCAACCGCGTCGGTAGTGACGCAAAGGGGCTGGATTACAGCGGTGACAGTCTGGCTATCGCGGCGGATGGCACACTGTTACGGGACATGGGAAACGAAAACGGCGCCGCCAGGGTTCTCCTGAACGGCGCCGCCTTGCAACGCTATCGTGAGGGTTTCCCCTGCCAGCTGGACGCGGATAGCTTCCAGCTGGACTGAGAGACCTTACTCCGAGTATTCAACTTCCAGGGAAGCCATTACACGGCGGTTCGCGGCGCGACCTTCAGCAGTGTCATTGGTGGCGACGGGTTGTGACTCACCAAAACCTACCGGCTTCAGACGCGATGCCGCGATACCGTGGGTGTTGACCAGGATATCCACCACGGCCTGAGCGCGACGCTGGGACAGTTGCTGGTTATAGGTTTCCGGGCCAATGTTGTCAGTGTGACCCTCGATGCTGACATCCAGCTGGTCAAAGCGCTTGAGGAACTGGGCCAGTTCACCCAGATCGGCGAAGTACTGCTCCTGAACCACGCTTGAATCGAAGCCGAAGTTCACCAGCAGCTTGATCGAGGCCACCTGGGCAACCGGCAGCGGGCAGCCTGTGGCATCCACGCGGGTGTTGGGCGGCGTGCCGAGGCAGGCGTCGAATTCATCACAGACACCGTCGCCATCTTCATCCGGGCAGGAGGTCGCAGCGGCGACCGGCGCAGGCGTAACGTTACCCAGGTAATAATTGAGTCCCAGGTAGGCGATAGTGTCATTGTTGCTCTTGTCCACGTTGTAGACGGTGCGGCCGTCCAGGCTGGCACTGAAACGCGGCGTCAGCATCCAGCGCACACCCAGGCCGGCGTTGATGGTGGTGTCTTCGTTATTGTCGCCACCGGAATAGTTGGGGTCCGCGGAGAAGTAGCCCGCGCCCAGTACAGCATAGGGGCGCAGACGCATGCTCGGGGCCGCATCATCGACAATATAGCTGCCACCGTAGTACTTCATGCCCAGGTTCGCCAGGGTGACCTCGGTGTTGCTGCCGGGGAAGTTCTCGTTGTTGGCATCGTCCTGGGCAAAGGAGATCTCGGCGGCCCACTGGTCGTTGAACGCCCACTCCAGACCGGCCCAGGGAGTGTTCATATTTTCGAGGTCGCGATCACTGGAGAAATACCAGTGCGCCACACCGGCGTTCAGTGTGATAGGCACCTCGGCCACCGCAACCGGGGTGAGCCCCGACAGAACAAACCCAAGTGCTGCGCCCGCAGCGAGAATTTTCTTTTTCATTTTTCAGGAACTCCTGTTAACAATCGATAATTACGCGCGAAGAATACCACCGGTCAACACCAATTCCAGTGATTTTTTATGGTTATATTACGCTAATAGCAGCGGCTCCACCACCGCCGGATCACCAGCCCAATACGCTTTTTACAAAGGGTATCGACAGTGCCCGTTTCTCCACGAGGGAGGCTCTGTCAAGGGTGTCCAGCACGGCCAGCAAGGCATCCATATCCCTGGGCGCCCGGGCCACCAGATAGGCGCAGACCTCGTCCCCCAGCACCAATCCGCGGCGGCCGGCCCGAAACTGCAAAATAGCTGTCTTTACCTCGTCGTTTGCCGCGGCCAGCTGGTAGACAATGCCCCAGCCCAGGCGCGAGCGCAGGTCCGGCAGGTCCACCGCCAGAACCCGGGGGGCCGCACTGCCCGCCACCAGCAATCTACAGCCCTGCTGTCGTGCCCTGTTGATAAGATTGAACAGCGCCAGTTCCCAGTCTGCCCGCCCCATTACCCGGTCCACATCATCCAGGCAGACCAGCTTCAGGGTCTCCATACCCTGCAGAACCTCGTCCGGGAGGCAGTCGGCCACTTCCCCCAGGGGCAGATAGACGGCGCCGACACCCACCAGGTGGCAACTGGCCTGGAGCAGGTGGGTTTTGCCGACCCCGGTCGGGCCGTGGAGGTAGATGATAGGCTCGCCGTCGCCCCCGATCTGCGCTCGCAGGGCTGCGATGAGTGCGCGGGACGCCGGCAGTGGCAGGAAATTGTCGAGGGTGGCCTCATCCCGCAACTGCACCGGCAGGGGCAGTTGGCGCTGGTTCGAGCCGTTCACTCAGTTACCGCCGTAAATATCGCTGGCACGGTAGTGGAAGAGCGCATGCCGCAGGAATACCGCAATCACGGCCGCGACGGGCAGTGCCACCACCACGCCGACGAACCCGGCCAGCTGCCCACCCGCCATCAGGGCAAAGATTACCGCAACCGGGTGCAGGCCAATGCGATCCCCCACCAGCACCGGGGTAAGCACCATGCTCTCGATCGCCTGGCCGATACCAAACACCAGCAGCACCCAGAACAGCACACTCCAGTCACCAAACTGGGCGTAGGCTGCAATGCAGGAGGCCAGCACCCCGACAGTGAAACCCAGGTAGGGCACAATACTGGCCAGTCCCGCCAGCACACCGAGCAGCAGCGCGAGCTGGAGACCCACCAGCCACAAACCGAAGCTGTAGACCACGCCCAGGGTGCACATGACGACAAACTGGCCGCGTAAAAAGGCGCCCACGACCTCATCCGCCTCGCTGACGATGTGGGCGATCTTGCCCTGCCAGACCCTGGGAAATACGCCCAGCGCCTTCGCTACCAGCCGGTCCCAATCGCGCATCAGGTAAAATGCCACGACCGGTACCAGCGCCAGGTTAGCCAGGGCAAGCAACAGGTTGGCGCCGGAGCCCGATAACCTGAGCAGGGCGGCGCCGGTCATTTTACCCAGGGATTGCCAGTGCTCCGCCAGTTGACCGGACCAGTCCAGGCGGGGCAGGCGCTCGAGCCTCAGGTCGAACTTCTGCTGAATCCAGGGCAGGGCGTCCTGGGCAATCCAGGCGTAGATCAACGGGATCTTGGCCACCAGCAGGTCCAGCTGGTGCAGCAGCATGGGTACGGCGACGATCATGGCGATCGCCACGATAATGGTTAAGACGAGGAAAACCAGCACCACCCCCAGGGTTCTACTCAGCCCGCGCCGCCCCAGCGCGTCCACCAGGGGGTCGCCCAGGTAGGCGACCAGGGCCCCCAGCACAAACGGCAGCAGTATCGGTTGCAGGAGGTAAAAAAGCAGGGCGGCAACCGCGCCAGCCGCCAGCGCGACGGTCCAGCGATTTACCAGCGGGGGGCCGCCAGGTGCTACTTCTGCCACAGGTAGTTCAAATCGGTACCAGCACCGGTCACGGGCATCGGCACCAACCGCTTGTTGAGCTCGATGACAGTGGCGAGCTGGTCCGGTGCCGCCTTTGCCTGCAGGCGCACCAGTATGCTGTCGCCCTGCACCGACGCCACATCGGCCCGGTCGACCAGTTCCAGACTCTCCAGCCAGGAGACGACTGCGGCGTAATCGGCATAGCTGGTCACCCCGGTCACCGACATGGCCAGACCGACATCCTGGGCGGATGCCGCTACCGCATAGCGCGCCGCCATGGCCTCAGCCACCAGGCCGACGCCTTCGCGCAGAAACAGGGCTTCACTCTCTGTCGTCGCGGAGCGCTGGCTCTGATCACTGTCGCTGAAATAATTCCACTTGCCCGCGACCCTGCCATCGGCTTGCAGGGCAAAAACGCCCACAAGCACATTCTGCAGCTGGTAGCGGGCGGAGGCTTGCTTCAGCGCCGCGCCGTCGAGATTCAGGGCCTGTTCGACGCTGAGCGCCGCGGTATCCGCCAGGTCGTACAGAGGCAGTTGCAGGGGAACACCGCGGCGGGAAAACTCCCGGCGCAGTTCCGCCACCAGTGCCGGGTCCGTCTCTGCGCTCACGAACTGCCCCCCGGCGGCATCTTGCCTGACCAGCCATACCAGCACCGCGGGCCGGTTGGCGGTCCATACCGGTGCGCCCGCCTCGATCATCAGCCTGGTGACATAGCCCTGGTCAAACAGCATCTGCACCTTCAGTGCCCCGGGCACCGCCGGATCCTTGCTGTAGGAATACTGCTGCACGTGTTGCCGGGCACCGGGCAGGGCGGCGACAATCGCCGGATTGCGCAGCACGCCCGCGCTGCCGGATACTTTGACGAACACCGTCTCCAGCGCAGCGCGGGAGGCGCTGGCAAGCTGGGCGGGCGATTGATCTGCCACCGGCACTTCAGCCGAATACAGATCCCTGATGATTTCAGCGCGGGGGGCAGCTGCGGTAAAAAGCACAAGCAGCACAATCCCGAGGCCGTGCCTGACGAACGTGTTCAAGACTTTCTCCCTGAGCCGTGACAATGGCGCATTGTAGCAGGACTGCAAGGCTCCCGGGGAAGCGCTAAATTATCCCGGACGGGATGATCTGGTCGACGTTTGCCGCTAGAATGGCCGCCCTCGGATCGATACCCACATTACCCCAACGCCAGCGGACGCCAGCCATGAACGACGACAACGGGCAAACTTCTCTCAGTTACAAGGATGCCGGCGTCGATATCGATGCCGGCAATGCGCTGGTCGAGCGGATCAAGGGGATCTCCCGGCGCACCCGACGCCCCGAAGTCATGGGTGGCCTGGGCGGATTTGGCGCGCTTTGCGAGATACCCCAGGGGTATCGCCAACCGGTGCTGGTCGCCGGCACCGACGGCGTGGGCACCAAACTGCGACTGGCCATGGACATGGGTATCCACGACACCATCGGCATCGATCTGGTGGCCATGTGTGTCAACGACCTGGTGGTGGCGGGCGCGGAGCCGCTGTTTTTCCTCGACTACTACGCCACCGGTTCCCTCGACGTCGACACTGCGGCGGACGTGGTGACCGGGATAGGTGCGGGCTGTGAGCTGGCGGGCTGCGCCCTGGTGGGGGGGGAAACCGCCGAGATGCCCGGCATGTACGATGGCGAGGATTACGATCTGGCGGGCTTCTGTGTCGGGGTGGTGGAGAAGTCGCGGATTATCGACGGCACCAGTGTCAAGGCCGGTGACGCGCTGCTGGGCATCGCCAGCAGTGGCCCCCACTCCAACGGCTACTCGCTGATCCGCAAGATCCTCGAGCGCAGCGGCGCCGACCTGGCACAGGCCCTGGGCGATACCACCCTCGGCCAGGCCCTGCTGGCCCCCACCACCATCTACGTCAAGCCCCTGCTGTCACTGTTCGAACAGGTGCAGGTCAAGGCCCTGTCCCATATCACCGGTGGCGGCCTGCTGGAAAACCTGCCGCGAGTCCTGCCCGAAGGCTGTGGCGCGCAGATAGACACCACCAGCTGGGAATGGCCGGAAATATTCCGCTGGCTGCAAGCCCAGGGCAAGGTCGAGACGCGGGAGATGTACCGCACCTTCAACTGTGGTGTGGGCATGGTGATCTGCGTCGCCCAGGCCGATTGCGACCGCGCGCTTGCCCACCTCAGCGCGGCCGGGCACAGCGCCTGGCAGATAGGCAGGATCCGCGAGGGCGATCCCGGCGTCGAACTGCTGCCGTGACGCCCGGCGCCAGGGCCCGGCTGGCCATCCTGATCTCCGGCCGCGGCAGCAACCTGCAGGCCTTCATCGACGCCAGGGCCAGGGGTGAGCTGAAGGCGGACATCTGTGTGGTCATCAGCAATAATCCCGCGGCGGCGGGCCTGGAACTGGCCGCGGCGGCCGGCATTGCGACCTGTTGTATCGATCACCGCGAGTTTCCCTCCCGGGAGAGCTTTGACACGGCCCTGGCAGCGGAAGTGGGCAGGCGCCGGGCCGACCTGGTCATACTCGCCGGTTTCATGCGGATTCTCACACCGGCGTTCATCGAACCGTTCAGCGGCCGCCTGCTGAACGTGCACCCCTCCCTGCTGCCGCGTTACCCGGGCCTTCATACCCACCAGCGGGCGCTGGACGCCGGGGACACGGAAGCCGGCGTAACAGTGCATTTTGTCACATTGGAACTCGATGGCGGACCGCCTATCATTCAGGCTCGAGTGCCTGTGCTGCCCGGCGACACTGCCCAGAGCCTCGCCGCGCGGGTTATCGAGAAAGAACACCTGATCTACCCACTGGCCGCCCAATGGTATATCGCGGGACGGCTGCAGCTGACAGATAAGGGAGTGTGCCTGGATGGTGAGCCGATACCGGCAACCGGCGTTGATTACCTGGACGAGACACCTTAGGAGCGCCCTGCTGCAGGGGATTATTGCCCTGCTGCTTCACATCGCGCTGCTGTCCCCCGCGGTATCAGCCGCTGACCAGTCACCCGCCCTGCGACCCTACACCGCGCAATACAAGACCACCGCCCGGGGCTTCAAACTCGATATCACCCGCAAGCTGGAGACGGATGACGCCAATCATTTCGTCCTCACCAACGGCGGCAAGATTCTGGTGGTGGGTTTTCACGAGATCAGCGTCTTCACGGTCGAGGAGAACCGGGTCCTGCCCATCTCCTATGTCTACCAGGGTACCGGCCTGGTCAATCGCCGGCGCGAGCTTCACTTTGACAGCGACGCGAACCGGATCAACAGCCTCTACAAGGGCGAGTGGTACCAGCTGCCCTACAGCGAGTCCACCCTGGATCGCATGAGCCAGGTGGAACAATTGCGCCTGCTGCTGTTGCAGGACCCCGGGGCGGCCCGGGATATAGCCCTGCGGGTGGCGGACGGCAAACGGGTCAAGGACTCCCGGCTGGTGCTGATCGCACAGGAGACTCTGCAGACCCCCATGGGGCCGGTGGAGACCCTGCACTACGAGCGCCTGCACGATGATCCCGATCGCAAATCCGACCTGTGGTTCGCCCCGCAATGGGATTACCTGATGGTGAAAACGGTCCACATAGAAGATGGCGACCCGGTGGAAATGACCCTGACCAGCGCCACCATCGAAGGCGAATCCGTGAGCCTCAACTGATCTTGCCGCGAAACACCCGGCAGACACCGCTCTTACAGCGGGCGACCAACGGCAACAGCTAAAGCCGTTAAAGCGGGTCTATCTGGTTGCCTGTGGGGACGGGATGATTTTCTGCAACAGCTGCACTCCCTTAACGAGGTTCAGGCCTTGGGCAGCGTCACTCCCGTCTGGCCCTGGTACTTGCCACCCCGGTCCTTGTAACTGACCTCGCACACCTCGTCCGACTCAAAGAACAGCATCTGGGCCACACCCTCATTGGCGTAGATCTTCGCCGGCAGGGTGGTGGTATTGGAAAACTCCAGGGTCACGTGACCCTCCCACTCGGGCTCGAGCGGTGTCACGTTGACGATGATGCCGCAGCGGGCGTAGGTCGACTTGCCCAGGCAAATGGTCAGCACGTTGCGCGGAATGCGAAAGTACTCCACGGTGCTGGCCAGGGCGAAAGAGTTCGGGGGAATGACGCAGACATCACCTACCACATCGACAAAACTGTTTTCGTCAAAGCGTTTGGGGTCCACGGTAGCGGAGTTGATATTGGTGAACACCTTGAACTCGCGCGAACAGCGCACATCGTAGCCGTAGCTGGAGGTGCCGTAGGAAATCAGGCGGTTGGCGCCGTCCGAACGTACCTGACCCGCCTCGAAAGGCTCGATCATGCCGTGCTCGCCGGCCATCCGGCGAATCCATTTGTCTGACTTGATACTCACATGTCACCTTTAGCCTGTGCTGGGTTTTCAACCGGATCGGCGGCTGCGCCGTCAGTCATCGGAAATATTGATTGCCGGGAAATCCTGCGCCCCTGCGGCGCCGCCAGCGGCAAGACTCGCCTCCACCGCCTCGGCGATTTCGAGATAGATAGCCGCTTCAGCAGAGTCGGGGTCGGCAATGACCGTGGGGCGGCCGGAATCGGTCTGCTCCCTGATGGACAGGGACAGGGGCAGGCTGCCCAGCAGGGCAACGCCGTACTCCCTGGCGATGCGCTGCCCGCCGTCGGCGCCGAAAATGTGCTCCCTGTGGCCACATTGACTGCAAATGTGCACCGCCATGTTTTCCACCACGCCGAGGATCGGAATGTCCACCTTGCGGAACATTTCTATACCCTTCTGGGCGTCCATCAGGGCAATGTCCTGGGGTGTGGTCACGATGACGGCTCCCGCTACCCGCGCCTTCTGGGACAGGGTCAGCTGAATGTCACCGGTGCCCGGGGGCATGTCTATCACCAGGTAGTCCAGTTCGCCCCAGAGGGTCTGCTCCAGCATTTGCGCCAGCGCGCCGCCGGCCATGGGTCCGCGCCACACCATCGGCGTGCGCTCGGTCACCAGGTAGCCCATGGACATGGTCTTGAGCCCGTGGGCCTCAACCGGCACCAGGTACTGCCCGTCGCGCTGGTCGGGCCGGGTACCCTCGGGAACCCCCAGCATCAGTTGCTGGCTGGGGCCGTAGATATCGGCGTCGAGCAGGCCGACTTTATGGCCCAGGACCCGGAGCGCGAGGGCCAGGTTGACCGCCGTGGTCGACTTGCCGACCCCACCCTTGCCCGATGCCACAGCGATAATATGTTTGATCTGATTCATGACTACCCGTTTGCCACCCGATTGACCGACGCCTTCGGCTGCGACCGCCGGCACTTTCGCACGCCTTCCGGCCCTGGGACCGGCGGCGAAGCTCGGGCGCTAGTATAGGGACATGCCACCGGTTCAACAACGGCGGCAGCCGGGGACAATCCGCGGATGAAAAGGCCGGGCAAAAACGCTATAGTAGCGCCCCTTTTTTTCAGCATATGGACACCCACCGATCATGGCCGCCACCCGCCCGCGCAAAATCCTGGTCACCAGCGCCCTGCCCTACGCCAACGGCTCGCTGCACCTGGGTCATCTGCTCGAGCAGGTGCAGACCGACATCTGGGTCCGCTTCCAGAAATCCCGCGGCCACGACTGCCTTTATGTCTGTGCGGACGACGCCCACGGTACCGCCATCATGCTCACGGCGGAAAAGCTGGGCATCACGCCGCAGCAGCAGATAGACACCATCCGGCGGGAACACGAGCGCGACAGCGCGGGCTTCCTGATCGGCTTCGACAACTTCCACACCACCCACTCGGAGGAAAACCGCTACTGGTGTGAGGAGATTTACCGGCGCCTGAAAGCCAACGACCATATCGCCTCCCGGGCGATCACCCAGGCTTTCGACCCGGAAAGGCAGCTTTTCCTCGCCGACCGTTTCATCAAGGGCAGCTGTCCGCGCTGCAAGACACCGGACCAGTACGGGGATAACTGTGAGGCCTGCGGCGCCACCTACAGCCCGGCCGACCTGATCGACCCGGTCTCCGCGATCTCCGGCGCCAAACCGGTGCAGAAGGAATCAACCCACTTCTTCTTCAAGCTCCCCGAGCTCGCGGACATGCTGAAAACCTGGCTGGACTCGGACACCTTGCAGACCCAGGTGGTGAACAAGCTGAGGGAATGGACCGACGCGGGGCTGCAGGAGTGGGACATCAGCCGGGACGCACCCTACTTCGGCTTCGAGATTCCGGGAGAGCCCGGCAAGTATTTTTACGTGTGGCTGGATGCGCCCATCGGCTATATCGCCAGTTTCCAGAATTACTGCGAGCGCACCGGCCACCCTTTCGACCCCTACTGGCAGCCGGGCGGTGATACCGAGCTCTATCACTTCATCGGCAAGGACATCATCAATTTTCACGGCCTGTTCTGGCCCGCGATGCTGCATTCCGCGGGCCTGCGGACGCCCACGGCGATCTATGCCCACGGGTTCCTGACGGTCAACGGCAACAAGATGTCCAAGAGCCGCGGTACCTTCATCAACGCGGGCACCTACCTGCAACACCTGGATGCGGAGTACCTGCGCTATTATTTCGCCGCCAAGCTGAACAGCACGGTGGACGATATCGACCTGAACCTGGAAGACTTCGTGCAGCGGGTAAACTCCGACGTGGTGGGCAAGATCGTCAATATCGCCAGCCGCTGTGCGGGTTTCCTGGCAAAGGGTTCGGACAACCTGATGGCGCCAGAGCCCTCGGAGCCGGAGTTGCTGGCGTCTTTCATCGCCCGCGGAGATGCCATCGCCGAGCTCTACGAGCAGCGTGAGTTCAACAAGGCCATGCGCGAGGTGGTGGCCCTGGCGGACCAGGCCAACCAGTACATCGACGAGAAGAAGCCCTGGCAGATGGCGAAACAGGCAGACAGCGCCGGCGAGGTCCAGGCCGTCTGCAGCATGGGCATCAACCTGTTCCGTGTGCTGATGATCTACCTCAAGCCGGTACTGCCCGCCATGGCCGGCAAGGCGGAATCCTACCTGGGATGCTCCCTGGACTGGACCGACCTGCACCAGCCGCTGCTGGGCCATCGCCTGGGTGTGTTCGAACCGCTGCTCACGCGCATCGACGGCAAGCAGGTGGAGGCCATGATCGAGGCCAGCAGGGAGGCACCTGCCGCCGCAAAACCACCGGCTGCCGCCGTGGCCCCAGAACAGGACTGCATCGCTTTTGAGGATTTCGCCAAAATCGACCTGCGCATCGTCGAGATCGTGGCGGCGGAACGGGTGGAGGGTGCGGACAAACTGCTGCGCCTTACCCTCAGCCTTGGCGACAGCCAGAAGCAGGTCTTCGCCGGCATTCGCTCCGCCTACGAACCGGCGGACCTGGTGGGCAAGCTCACCGTGATGGTAGCCAACCTGGCGCCGCGCAAGATGCGCTTCGGTGTGTCCGAGGGCATGGTGCTGGCCGCAGGCCCGGGCGGCAAGGAGCTGTTCCTGCTGGAGCCGCACAAGGGTGCCAAACCGGGAATGCAGGTCAAGTAGGTGGCCCCGCAGCCGACAGGTTCTGTCCATTAACTAATTGTTTATCAAGAAAAAGTTTCATACCATGCAGCCTTCCGACAGCCCGTGGAGGGCTGTTACCCGGAGAGACCGGCCATGCTGGCAGACTATTCCATCCTGTTGATCGGGGCGATCCTGGTCAACAATTTCGTGCTGGTACAGTTCCTTGGGCTGTGCCCGTTCATGGGTGTCTCCAACAAGCTCGAAACCGCCATGGGCATGTCCATGGCAACCACCTTTGTTCTCACCCTGGCCTCCGCCTGCAGCAATCTCACCTACCAGTTTCTGCTGGTACCCCTCGGGCTGGCTTATCTGAAGACGATCTCCTTTATCCTGGTGATCGCGGTGGTGGTGCAATTCACCGAGATGGTCGTCCGCAAGAGCAGCCCCCTGCTGTACCGGGTGCTGGGGGTCTACCTGCCGCTGATCACCACCAACTGCGCCGTGCTGGGGGTGGCCCTGCTGAATATCAACAAGGACCACAACTTCCTGCAATCGCTGTTTTACGGCTTTGGCGCGGCGGTCGGGTTCTCCCTGGTCCTGGTCCTGTTCGCGGCGATGCGCGAGCGCCTGAACGTGGCCGACGTGCCGGAGCCATTCAAGGGTCCCGCCATCGGCATGGTGACGGCCGGCCTGATGTCACTGGCCTTTATGGGCTTTGCCGGCCTGGTGTAGACGGTGTTCGAGCTCATTGCCCAGTATCCACTCCTCGCCGCCCTGCTTGCCCTGGTGGGTCTGGGCGCCATTTTCGGCGCGGTGCTGGGTTATGCCGCGGTGAGGTTCAGGACCGAGGGAAATCCCATCGTCGAACAGATCAACGAACTGCTGCCCCAGACCCAGTGCGGGCAGTGCGGCTACCCCGGCTGCCGGCCCTACGCCGAGGCCATCGCCAACAACGGCGAGGCGATCAACAAATGCCCCCCGGGCGGCGAGGCCGGCATCCAGGCCCTGGCCGCCCTGCTCGATGTGGAGGCCATACCGCTGGATGAGGAGCACGGCGAGGAAAAAGTCAAGGCGGTTGCTTTCATCCGGGAAGACGAGTGTATCGGCTGCACCAAATGCATCCAGGCCTGCCCTGTCGACGCCATTCTCGGCGCGGCGAAACAGATGCACACGGTTATCGCCAGCGAATGCACCGGCTGCGACCTGTGCCTGGAGCCCTGCCCGGTCGACTGTATCGAGATGAGACCCGAGCCCCAGAGCCTGCAGACCTGGCACTGGCCCCTGCCGGATCCGGCCAGTCGCAAACCCCAGATCATTGCTACCGATGCGGACCAGACGCAAGACCGGGCCGCATGAGAAAGATTTTCGATTTTCACGGCGGCATCCACCCGCCCGAGAACAAACAGCAGTCCCTGCGCGGCGCAATCCGGGACGCCGGTATTCCACCGGAGCTGGTACTGCCGCTGTCCCAGCACATCGGCGCCCCGGCCAGCCCGGTCGTCGCCGTGGGGGACCGGGTACTGGCGGGCCAGCTCATTGCGGAGGCACCGGGTTTTGTCAGCGCGCCACTGCACGCCCCCACCTCGGGCACAGTGACCGCTATCGAGGAACGCCTGATCGCCCACCCCTCCGGCCTGCAGGCCCCCTGTATCGTCATCGCCACCGACGGCCTGGATGAATGGACAGCGCAGCGGCCAGTTGGTGACGCTTACCACAACATGCAGGCGGGGGAGCTGCTGGCGCTGATACGCAATGCCGGCATCGCCGGCATGGGCGGCGCCGGTTTCCCCACTGCGGTAAAACTGGCCACCAGGCCTGACAGCAAGGTGCAGACGCTGATCATCAACGGCACCGAATGCGAGCCCTACATCACTGCCGACGACATCCTGATGCGCGAGCGACCGGGTCGCATTATCGAGGGTGTGAATATCCTCAGGCATCTGCTTGCGCCCACCGAAACCCTCATCGGTGTCGAGGACAACAAGCCCGAGGCTATCGCCGCCCTGCGCGCAGCCGCCGCCGGCTCGGCCATCGAAATAGTCAGTTTCCCCACCAAGTACCCCTCCGGTGGCGAAAAACAATTGATCGAGATCCTGACCGGCAAGCAGGTCCCCAGTGGCGGCTTGCCCATGGACGTCGGGGTAATCTGCCAGAATGTCGGCACCGTGGTGGCGATTCAGGATGCGGTCCTGTTCGGGCGCCCCCTGGTCTCCCGTATCACCACGGTGACCGGTGAAGCGGTGGACAAGCCCGGCAATTACGAGGTACTGCTGGGCACCTCGATGAGCTACCTCCTGGCCCAGGCGGGCTACCGGCCCCAGCGGGGCCAGCGCCTGGTTATGGGCGGGCCGATGATGGGTTTCAGCGTGCCCGACACCAATGTCCCGATCGTCAAGACGACAAACTGCCTGCTGGCACCCGGCGTCGACGAACTGCCCGCGCCGCCGCCTCCCCAGGCCTGCATACGCTGCGGCATGTGTGCCGAGGTCTGCCCGGCCAGCCTGTTGCCCCAGCAGTTGTTCTGGTTCGCCCAGGGCAAGGAATTCGAAAAACTGGAACAGCACAACCTGTTTGACTGCATCGAGTGCGGCGCCTGCTCCTGGGTCTGTCCCAGCAATATCCCGCTGGTACAGTACTATCGCGCCTCCAAGGCCGAGATACTGCAGTTGCGCCGCGAACACGCGAAGGCCGAGCAGTCCCGCCTGCGGTTCGAGGCGCGGCAGGAACGGATCGCTCGAGAGGAAGCGGCCAGGGAGGCCAGGCGGGCCGCACGCAAGCAGGCCGCAGAGCAACGCGCCCAGGCGGCCGCTGCCGGCGGCGCAGGCGACGAGGACCCGATCCAGGCGGCGATAGACCGGGCCAAAGCCAAAAAGGCGGCGCAGCAGGCGGGAGCCGGCGACGCGCCCGGTGAGCGGGACAAGCTTGAAAAAGCCGTACTGACCACCCGCGCGCGGCTGGCAACCGCCACGGCCAAATTGCAGCAGGCCAGGGACGAGGGCAGCGACCTGGTGGATGCCCTGCAACTGGGCGTGGACAAAACCCGGGCAAAACTCGAGGCCGCGGAGCGGGCCCTGCAGGACCTGGCAGGGGCTGACAGCACATCTGCCGCGGCGAGCTCGCCGGCGGACCCGGCAGCGGCGGCCATCGCCAGGGCGCTGGCCGCCAGGGAAACGGACGCAAGCCTGAGCCCTGCCGACAAGGCTCGCAGCCAGCTGCAGGGCCTGGAGCAGCGGCTTGAGAAGACACGCAACCGTCTCGCCACCTGCCGGGCCAATGGCGACGAGGAGAAGATCATCGAGGCACTGGAGTCCACCGTGCTGCGCCTGGAAGAAAAAGTGAACGACGCCAGGGAACAACTCACCGCGAACGGAGACGCCTGAGATGGCCTTGCTGCGCGTCACCTCTCCCCATGCCCACGGCCCGATGAGCACACCCCGGGTAATGCAGAAGGTGCTGCTGGCCACCGTACCCGGCATTGTCGCGCTGACGCACTTTTTTGGCCCTGGCGTGCTGGTAAACCTGGCCTGGGCCTGTATTGTGGCGCTGGCCTGTGAGGCGCTTGCCCTCGCCCTGCGCCGCCGCCCCATCGGTTTCTACCTGAAAGACTGCAGTGCCCTGGTGACCGCCACGCTGCTCGCCCTGGCACTGCCGCCCTACGCTCCCTGGTGGCTGATAACCGTGGGGGTAGCCTGCGCCATCCTGCTGGCAAAACATCTTTACGGGGGCCTGGGTTACAACCCGTTCAACCCCGCCATGGCCGGCTATGTGATTCTTCTCATCTCCTTTCCGGTACAGATGACCGCCTGGGCCCCGCCCCGCGGGCTGGCGCCCCTGCCCGGCCTGATGGAGGCGCTGCAGGCCTGTTTCTGGCCCTCGGCCTACGACGGCACCACCATGGCCACGCCACTGGACCTGATGAAACAGAACACCGGCCTGCTGGTCGCGGACCTGTATGCCCGGACGCCGCAATTCGGTCGCTGGGCCGGGCTGGGCTGGGAGTGGGTCAACATCGCCTTTCTCGCGGGGGGCGCCTGGCTGCTGTACCAGCGCATCTTCACCTGGCATGCCCCGCTGGCGATGCTCGCAAGCCTCAGCCTGTTTGCCGCGCTATTTTACGACGGCGGCAGTTCCGCCAGCGGCGGCTCCCCGCTGTTTCACCTGCTCAGCGGCGCGACCATGTTCGGTGCGTTTTTTATCGTCACCGACCCGGTGACTTCGGCGGTATCCGTGCGCGGCCGACTGGTCTATGGCGCCATGATCGGCGCCCTGGTTTACATCATCCGCGTGCGTGGCAACTACCCGGACGCCGTCGCCTTTGCGGTGTTGATCATGAATTTCGCCGCGCCCTTTATCGACAACTACACCCGGCCGCGCACCTACGGTCACAAGGCAGGCGAGTGAAGCGATGGTTATGCTGAAACAGTCCATCACCCGCAACAGCTGGCTGCTCGCCGTTTTTGCCATCGTCACCACCTTGTTGATCACCGGCACCTACCTGCTGACCAGGGAGCGCATCAGTGAGCAAAAACGGCTGGCCGAGGAAAAGGCCCTGCTGGAAATCGTCCCCCGGGACAGGCACGACAATTCGATGCTGGACGATATCATACCGATCGGTGCCGACGCCGCCGGGCTGGGGCTGACCGAGGAAAAGCGGATCTACCGCGCCCGCTATGGCGGCGCGGTCACAGCGGTGATCATCCCGGTCACCGCGCCGGACGGCTACACCGGCGCCATCGACCTGATCGTGGGCGTCAACGCCGACGGCAGTGTGGCGGGCGTGCGCGCTCTGAGCCACAAGGAGACGCCCGGGCTCGGGGACAAGGTCGATATCAAAAAATCGGACTGGATACTCGGCTTCAACGGCCGGTCGCTGGACAACCCGGCACCGGCGGGCTGGGCGGTGAAAAAAGACAAGGGCGTGTTCGACCAGTTTACCGGGGCGACCATTACCCCCAGGGCCGTGGTCGCCGCTGTCAGGCGAGCCCTTGAGTTTGCCGATGCGAACGGCCAGTTGCTGTTCGAGCGAGGGGCGGATACAGTCGCCCCGGGAGAGAAATGATGTCCGACGTCAGCTACCGCGAGCTATCGCTCAACGGCCTGTGGAAAAACAACCCCGCGATCGTGCAGCTGCTGGGGCTGTGCCCCCTGCTGGCGGTGACCGGCACGGTGGTCAACGCCATCGGCCTGGCCGCCGCTACCACCCTGGTGCTGGTATGTTCCAACACCTCGGTCTCCATCATTCGCAACATCGTCTCCGATGCGATAAGGCTGCCCGCATTTGTGATGATCATTGCCTCTGCCGTCACCTGTATCGAGTTGCTGATGCAGGCCTTCGCCTACGAGCTTTACGAGATACTGGGTATTTTCCTGCCACTGATTACCACCAATTGCGTCATCCTGGGCCGGGCGGACGGCTTTGCGAGCCGCAACCCGATAACCCCGGCGGCTTACGACGGCCTGATCATGGGCGCGGGTTTCGGCCTGGTGCTCGTCCTGCTGGGCGCAGTGCGGGAACTGCTGGGCACCGGTGCCCTGTTCGCCAACATGGACCTGCTGTTCGGGCCGGATGCGGCGAGCTGGAAAATAACCCTGGTGGACGATTACCCGAACTTCCTGCTGGCGATTCTGCCGCCGGGTGCATTCATTTTCACCGGTCTGCTCATCGCCGGCAAAAACCTGATCGACGCCCGCATCAAGCGGCGCCGTGATGCGCTGAAGGCCCGCCCGGTGAAGGGTTCGAAGCGGGTCCGGGTGACCGGACACATTTCCTAGCCCGGCAATCCGGCGCCGGGTCCAGGCCGACACTCAGGCCTGACCATTGTCCTCGCGCAGCAGCAGGGTATCGAGCAACTCGTCGACCGCGGCATCGTCCATGCCCCGGTTTTCCTCCTCGCAGCTGTAGGTGATGTACAGGAGCATCGAGCCGTTGCTGACATACCACTCGCGAATCGCTGCATCCTCCTCCACAGACGCGCTTTGCACCCCGCTGAAATCGCCCGGCGTTACCTTACTCCAGGTTCTGTCAGAACCCGATTCCGCAGTGGCGATCTCCCGCACCTCGGCCGGGCTGAACTCCCCCTTCTCCTTGTGCAGGGTGGAAATCTCGATGCAGCCCACGCCGTCGCGATCGCCGACGAGGATGCTGTCTTCCTCGGTATCGGCCCACCATTCCGGGGGCAGGGCCATGGTCCACCATTCCGTTTCCAGCACGTTCATGTTCGGCACTCCAGCTCGCCAAGCGGCAGGGACATCAGCAAGGCATCTTCGCGACCCGCCGCGGTGGTGTAGTAGTTTTTGCGCACGCCATCGATCCGGAAACCGAATGTCTGGTAAAGACCGCGGGCAGCCCCGTTCGATACGCGCACTTCGAGATAACAGCGGGTGGCGCCCTCCCCCGCAGCCCGGCGCAACGCGGCGTCCAGCAAGGAGCGAGCCATGCCACAGCCCTGCCGGGACGGATGTACCGCTATATTATGAATACAGGCCTCATCCAGCACCCGGGAAAAAACGATGAAGCCACGCGGCTGTGCATTGTCACAGATCACCAGAGCGCGCTCGGTCCCGGGCGCAGCCTGCGGATTGCAGGCGTCGCTGAACTGGCTTTCCGACCAGGGACTGGGATTGACCAGACCGTCCAGTGCCGCCAGCGGGAGCGCATCGCCGGGCAGAGCCGGCCTGGGCATCCAGTGTTTCCCGCCCCCACTCACGCCGGCCTGCAAATGGGACCCAGGTCCTGCCATGCCTGCCTTTTCAACAGAGGGTCACGCAACATCCGGGCAGTGCTGACGGTGCGCACAATCCTGGCGCCGTCCAGCTGATCCAGCGGCACCCGCGCCTCACACCCGGGTCCCAGCAGGATGAGACCGGCGCACTCCCCCTGCTCCAGTTTGCGCCGGATAAAGGCCGCCACACTGGCGCCAGCGGCCTCCTGCCCCAGGTCCAGCTGCAGGTTGCTATGCATGGGCCAGTCGAACTGGGTCAGCAGGGCACCGGCATCAGCCGCCGGCCCTCTCCCCGCCTCGCCGTCGCCGTCCAGCCTGCCGAGCGCCCCGGCCATGGCTTGCACCAGCTGCAGCTGCGGGGCTGTAAACGGCGCCCCCTCGAGCTCCTCCAGCCACAACCAGCCGCCGCAGGTGACCGCCGCGAGGCTGAACCTCAGGGCCTGCTGGTCACGCGTGGGGAGCGCCTCGACCGCCGCGGCGACGGGCGCACCAGCGGCGGTTTCCACCCTGGGCATTGCTATGGCCGGCACCGGCTGGCGCCCGGGGGTGGCGGGCTCCTTCAATTTCCCGGCGATGGCCTGCGCGCCCGGACTGGCGGGCACGATCGCAAGGCGTCGGGTGGCCGCCGCACCCGGCAGCTGGCTGCGGGAGACGTAGCCATCGACACCCAGGGCCTGCAGGTATACCAAGCGTCTCAATTCATTCATCGGCACCACGCGTCACACCATCGTCCCGGGCGAGTTTAACAGCTTTGTCCGTCACTATATCCACCGCCAGCCGTGTTGCCGGAAAAATCGGGTGCCGGAGCGGACGAAATACGCGATGTGCCTGAGCCCCTTGTTGGCCGCATAGCCGCCATGATGCACGATATGCATCGCGGGGCTGAACACCAGCCTTCCCTGACTGCCAAGCCTGAGGGACAGGTCAAAGTCCTCGAAATAGAGGAAGTAGCGTTCATCGAAGCCGCCAACCGATTGCAGGGCGGCGGAGCGGGCGAGCATGAAACAGCCACTGGCCAGCGGGATCTCGGCTTCGGCGGTGCCACTGCAGAGATCGCGCATTTCATACCGGTCCAGCCGCCCCTGAAAGAGGCGGCGAATAAAATGCGGGGCAAATGCGCGCAGCAACAACAGCAATACGGCAGGGTAGCGTTTGCAGAGAAACTCCTGGACGCCGTCGGGCCCCTGCACCCGGGGGCTGAGCAGGACGATACCCGGATCCTCCTGCAGCCTGGTGAGCCCGCTGGAAAGAGCGTCTTCAGCCAATTCGGCGTCCGGGTTCAGCACCAGATGGAAATCGCTGTCGAGCCGGTGGATTGCGCTGTTATGTCCCGCGCCGAACCCGCGGTTGTCGGCGAGGCGACGATAGACCACCCGGAAAATTGCGCTCTGCGGCCAGCCGGCAATTGCCGCGCGGGCTTCGTTGCAGAACGGCTCATCGCAGGAATTGTCCAGCACCTCCACCAGCACATGGCCGACGCGGCCCGCGGCATGGGCCACCTCTGCCGACCGGGCAAGACTCTGCAATACACGGTCCAGCATTGGCAGGCTGCTGTTGTGCAGGACGATTGAGACTGACAGGCGGGTGCCGGCTGGGTGGGAGTCGTTCATGGCGCGCATGGTACCAGTTGCCGGGCCACCAGCAGAAACACTACCGCGACCCAATGCAACAGTTGCCTCCGGGCACGGTCACCAGCTCACAGGAGGGGTGATATACCAAAATAGAATAATTGATCTAATATTTATGCCCGAATTGAAAGAACTGGACGGGGCTCATCTCAAATACTTTGTGTAGAATGACACAAACAAGGTCTATCACCATGTAATTTATCGAGTTTTCAACTTGTGCCGTGGTAACCTGTAAAAAGTCGATTGAATTGTTGACTCTGTGGCTGAACTCTCCAGAATCACAGTACAGCAGCTCATAAAATAGACTCGCTTCATAGCGGGCAACAAGGGGATAAAAATGATTACTCGGTTCGCCTCACTTTCTGGCCGCTCGCTGGTGGCTGCGATATTCCTGTTCACGATCACCGCCTGCGGGGGCGGCGGGGGCGGCGGGGACAGTTTCTACGACCCTGATGGCGATGCCTCCCAGACCTACTTCCTGGCACCCGAACTACTGGATGCCAATGGCGAGGTCACCACCGAGGTGACATCCGCTTCCCCGGCCACCCTCAAGGTCACGGTGCGGAAAAACGGCAAGAACGGCGCAGCAGTCCCGGATGTCGTGGTGACCGCCGCGACGACGGCCGGCCTGATTTCACCCGCCACCGGTACCGCCCTGTCCAACAGCTCGGGGGTTGCGACCTTCCGGGTAGAGGCAGGGGACGGCAAGGGTGCCGGCACGATCACCGTCAGTGCAGAGGGGCCGTCGGGCGAGGTGACAAACACCATCACGTTCCAGATCGGCAGCAGTGGCCTGCGGCTGGGATACCTGGACGCCGACGGACTGTTTATCGAAAATGAGATTGGCATCGAGCCGGGCACCCAACTCGCCTCACAGTCAATCGCGCAGCTCTCCCTGGTCATACTGGACCAGAACGGCGACCTGGTGAGCAGTTCCGAGAGTGTCAGCTTCAGCAGTGGCTGCATCGCCTCCGGCCAGGCAGTGCTCGATCCTGTCAGCCCGGTCGTTTCCGGCGACGGCAAGGTCAGCACGTCCTACAAACCGTCGGGTTGCTCCGGCAACGACCAGATTACGGCAAGCCTGGAGGGATCCACGTCCCAGGCCTT
>JAZBNW010000440.1:0-29885 GCA_036350855.1 Halieaceae bacterium | reverse complement strand
GGTGTGCAGCACTTTCATCGGTCGATTGCGCGTTTCATGCAAGACACCTCAATTGAGGCGAGGGACTAACCGATGACGTCAATAGAGGAATTGGAAGCCCGGGTAGACCGGCTCGAATCGAGAGCCGCTATTCGGGAACTGGTGACAAACTACGCTGTAGCATGCGACGAGCACGATATACCCCGCTTGCAAAAACTGTTTACCCTTGACGCTGTCTTCAAGTCGCCCAGCAGCTTCATGCAGTCCACCGGCAGGGACGCGATCGCCTCCATGTTTATCGAGGTACTCAAGACCCGCGGCCCCGGGTATCACTGGACGCACGATTTGATCGTAAACTTCGGCGACGATGCGAACACCGCTACCGGTGTTGTCTACAGTCATGCCGAGACCACGCCCAACGGCGTCGCCAGTGTCGCGGCAATGAAGTACAAGGACAAATACCGACGCGAGTCCGGCGCCTGGTATTTCAGCGAACGTGAAATACACTTTTTCTATTACGTCCCGATGGCAGACTACGCCGACACGCTCAACCGGAAAGAACGGCTCTACGTCGGGGGGGAGAAGCGGGCGGCGGACTTCCCGGAATCCGCGCAGAGCTGGAAGGACTTCGAACGGACCTATAAATAGAGCAGGACCCTACCCTATGACCGATACCCTCACCTCCACACGGCTGAACCAGACCATGCTGCGCGTCCGGGATCCCCAGCGGTCGCTCGCTTTCTATCGGGATGTCCTGGGCATGGAACTGCTGGAGCAATTCGACTTTGAGCAGATGGCATTCTCGCTGTACTTCCTGGGCTTCGGGGCCGATCTCCAGGGCGAACGCCCCGGGGAGCGGGGTGACCGCGTGGAATGGCTGTTCCGCCAGAGTGCCTTGCTGGAATTGACGCATAACTGGGGAAGCGAGAAAGACGAGAGTTTTCCCGGCTATCACAACGGCAACCAGGAGCCACGCGGGTTCGGGCACATCGGTATCACGGTGCCCGACGTGTACGCGGCCTGCAGGCGGTTTGAAGAACTCGGCGTCCCATTCGTCAAGCGCCCCGATGATGGCGCGATGAAGGGACTGGCGTTTATCCAGGACCCCGACGGTTACTGGATAGAGGTGCTCTCCCCCGGCGGTTTGCGCAGCATCATCGCCGGGCTGACCGGTTAAGCGGCCGTGGACCTGGGCATACGGGGTAAAACCGCGCTGGTGGCTGCCGCCAGCGATGGCCTGGGCAAAGCCGTTGCGCTGAGACTGGCTGCGGAGGGAGCCCATGTGGTGATCTGTGCGCGTAACGAGGCGCGTATCCAGGCCGCCTTACGGGAAATCAAACTCGCCAGTCCCGACGTAAAGACCGAGGGATTCGTCACCGATCTGGCCAGCGCCGGTGATATCGATAAACTCGGCGAGCAGATCAGTGACAGGCAGCTCAGTATCGACATCCTGGTAAACAATGCCGGCGGCCCCCCGCCGGGCCTGTTTGAAGACATGGAAGACAGCCAGTGGCAGCAGGCTTTCGACCTGACCATGATGTCGGCCGTGCGCATGACCCGCCTGGTGCTGGCAGACATGCGCGCCCGGCGCTGGGGCCGCATCATCAATATAGCCTCCTATTCCGTAAAGCAACCGATGGCCGAGATGGTGCTGTCCAACAGCATCCGTATGAGTGTCGTCGGCTGGGCAAAAACACTCAGTAACGAAGTCGCATCGGAGGGCATCACCGTCAACACCGTCTGCCCCGGCTGGACACGCACGGGCCGTGTCGACCAGCTGTTGCAGGCGCGGGCCCGCTCGAGCGGCGTCGGGCAGGAAGAAATCGAACGGACCCTGCTCGCCGCGATACCCAGCAAACGCATCGGTGAGGTGAACGAGTTGGCCGACGTGGTCGCGTTTCTCGCCTCGAAAAACGCCTCATACGTCACAGGCACCACACTGCCGGTAGACGGCGGCGCCGTCAGCGCGGCGATGTAGGCAAGATGAGCATACAGTCCGCGCGCTCTATCGATGTTCACGCCCATGCGGTATTGCCGGGTACGATGGGCACGGCCGGCAGCCACGGGCCAGAAATAGGCTCGGACGGCCCGGACCAACCCTGGTTTCGCGTCGGCAGCTATCGTCTCGACGGCGTGCGCTATACCGGCAGCGCGTTTATGGACGTCGACCTGCGCCTTGAAAACATGCAGGCGGCCGGTATCGAGTTCCAGGTGCTGTCCCCCAATCCACTCACCTATTTCCACCATATCGAGGCCGGGCAGGCGATTGCCTACTGTCGACGGCACAATGACGAGCTCGCCGCGCTGGTGTCGCGACACCCGACCCGCCTGGCCGCACTGGCGAGCCTGCCGATGCAGTGCCCCCGGGCCGCTCGCGAGGAACTCGAACGGGCGGTGACGGATCTGGACATGCTGGGCGCCTGCATAGGCGCGGAACTGCCGCTGGCCCTGGACAGTGAACAACTGGACGACTTCTACGCAACAGTGTGTGAGCTCGATGTGCCGCTGTTCATACACCCGGCGCCCCCCGGCATCGATGGCCCGCCAGGGGACAAGCGCCTGCAGCGCTTCGAGCTGGAGATCATGCTGGGCTTCGCCTGCCAGGAAGCGCTGGCGATTGCGACCCTGATCCTGGGCGGGGTAATGTCCCGCCACCCGACGCTCGACGTCTGCCTGAGCCACGGTGGCGGCTCCATAGCCGTGCTCGCCGAACGCCTCGCGGACGCTGCGAGGCGCAGGCCCTGGAGCCCCGGTGAGCTGCGCCAGGACGGTGTGTTCGAGGAACTACTCTCGCGCTTCTGGCTAGACAACCACGTCCACGACAAGACCGTGTTGCAGCTGCTGGAACGCCACGTCGGCCCCGGGCACATCGTACTCGGCACGAACTTTTCAGGGTGGGACCAGCCCCGTGCGGTAGATGTGGACGATCCGGGGACCCGGCGGATGGCGGACAACGCCCGACGCCTGCTGCGGGTCGCATCGTGACACCTTATCCGGGGAATACTGACAATGACTGATAGCACGAGCGACTTCCTGCTAGGCAATGGGCGCATAGTCGATGGCCTCGGCAATGCACCGTTTGATGGCAGTGTGCTGGTGGCAGGGGAACGAATCAGCCGGGTGTGGTCTGCCGCGGAGGCGATCGACCTGCCGGAATCGGTTCGCCGTATCGATGTCGGCGGCATGACGATCATGCCCGGCCTGATCGACTCGCATTGCCATATCAGTTTTGATGAGCCCAGCTCGAACGATGAACTGTTCTTTCACCGCCGCGAGGGCCTCGCGGCCATCATTGCGGCCCGCAACGTGCAACGGCTGCTGCGCGCCGGGGTGACCGGGTTTATGGACCCGGATTCCCTGGGAGAAATCGGTGTCGACTTAAGGGACGCGATCGAGGCCGGCATCATCCACGGTCCCCGCATGTCTGTCGGCGGTAACGCCCTGCTTACCTCCGTGGGGGGCACGGCCGGGCGTCTCCTCCCCGATGAGGGCCGCCGCGGCTATGGGAAAATCGTCGCCAGCCGCGACGAGATCGTCGCCGAAGTCAGGCGGCAGGTAAAAAACGGGGTCGACTGGATCAAGGTCCACGTGACGGGACTGGCCCCGCGCATGCGCTGCCAGGGTGAGCTGCAGGTATGGAGTTACGATGAGCTCAAACTGGTCACCGATACCGCCCATGAACTGGGGACGCCCGTCACCGGCCATTGCCGGGGGGCGAGCAGCATACGGGACGCGGCCCGGGCGGGCCTTGACCTGATACTGCACGCCACCTATATGGACGAGGAAGCCCTGGAGGCCGTCATAGAGGCTGGTGTGCCGATAGTGCCGACCTTCGCCTTCCAGGCAAACCTCGCGGACTATGGTGAGGACGTTGGCGCTTCGCCATCCCTGCAAGCCCTGTTCAAACGCGAGATCTCCGATAGCGCGGTCATGCTCAAGCGCGCCTTCGATGCCGGCATTCCGCTGCTTTGCGGCACCGAAAGCGGATTCTCCATCACCCCCTACGGCGAGTGGCACTACCGGGAACTGGAGGTCTTTGTCAATGACATCGGCCTGACCCCTCTCGAGGCGATCAAGGCGGCGACCAGCGACAACGCGCTCGCACTTCGGCTCGAGGGCGACACCGGTGCGATAGCGGCGGGTCGCCTGGCGGATATCATCGTGGTGGACGGAGACCCGAGCAAAGACGTCACTGTTCTGGGAGAGCCCGGGCGGATCAGGCAGGTTTATATTGGCGGCGTCGCCCAGCCGACAGGCCCGATAACGCCGGTCAGGAGCGATCCGCCCGGCTGGCGGGTCAGCCACTACGGCGACAGGATACTCAATTACGACTTTGTACGCAGCAGAAGGAAATAGCGTGATTCGTTTGGCGGCAGTGACGCCGGGTAGCGCTGGCGGGTTCATGGGATCGGGAAGCCAGGGGGACTTATGCCCACGATGATCGTAACGGGAGCGGCCAGCGGGCTTGGTCAGTGCATTGCGGAGCACGCGGCGCGGGCAGGCTACAAGGTCGGGGTACTGGACCTGGTACTCGGGCAGGCGCAAGCGGTTGCGGACAAGATTGGCGGGATCGCCCTGGAAGCCGATGTCAGTGACCTGGCGTCGGTGGAGCGCGCCTTTGACACCTTTGGCGAAACCCCGGACGTACTGGTCAACAATGCCGGCATCCTGCGCACCGGTCACTTGCTTGACCATAGTCTCGAGGATTTTCGACGCGTCATCGATGTCAATCTGACCAGTGTGTTCCTGGTAGCCCGGATCGCCGCGCGCCGCATGAAAAATGCCGGTGGAGGCTGCATCATCAATATGTCGTCGATCAACGGCATCAATCCGTCGACCCAGTGTGGCGCCTATGCAACGGCAAAAGCCGGGGTTATCGCTTTATCGAAACAGATGTCGATGGAATGGGGCGTCTACAATATTCGCGTCAATACTATCGCTCCCGGGTTTATCGATGCCGGCATGCAGGCCCCCTTCTTCGAAAACCCCGCCGTCCGCGACCTGCGCTCAAATGCGGTACCCCTGAAGCGGCTCGGGAGCGCCGATGACGTGGCCGAGTGCGCTCTCTTCCTCGCCTCCGACAAGGCCCAGTACATCAGCGGCGAAAACATAACGGTCGATGGCGGCGTCATCCACAGTGTGTTGATGCAGCTGCCACGCAGTTGATCAGGAGAAACAAGCCATGAACTCAGCTTACAACCCCGAATTCAGGCCTACCGGCATCGAGGGTGGAATCGATACCAACGCCCTCCCCTGGATCGCGCTGTCACAGGCGCCCGGCATGGCGATCAAGCCACTTCGCGCCAGCGTGGAAACCAGCATGTTCACCGTGGTGGTCCAGCTCCAGCGGGGCACCGAGCTCAGCGGCCTGGTCTACCTGGGGGCGATGGACCTGATGGTGCTGTCGGGCGCCATGACCTACCCGGAGGGACCCATGGCCGGCAAACTGGGCCCCGGCACCTGGGGCTATGTACCTGCCAACGCCAGGATCGAACGCCTGGTGGCGGTCGAGGACACCGAGTTCCTCGCCAACTTTTACGGACCGGTGGCATTTCTCGAGAGCGACGGCACAGGCGTCGCCGGCCTGCTGACGAGCCTCGATATCATCGCCGCCGCCCGCGAGCGCGGTATCACGCTGGTGCCCAATACCCTGGCCGAGTGTATGCAGCAGCGCCCGCCGGCGTATCAGGGTCCAGCCGAGCCCCTGGCCATCAGCGGCGGCAGTGGCGAGGCCCTGGTGGTGGCAGCCGAGGGTGTGGCCGCCGACCCGGGTCGCGCCGTGCACCCCCATTTCATCGACACCCGCGCCGTACCCTGGGTCGTCGACCCCAACGTCCCGGACGTGGGACTGAAGGTATTGCGGGTGAGCGAGGAAACCGGGTTTACCTCACTGATCGTGCGCCACAACGGTGTTGCCGGCCCACACTATCACCTGGCCGCTTCTGACTTCATGGTGCTGAGCGGGCGGATCGGCTATCGCGCCTGACCGCCGGAAGGTTACGGTCCCGGGGTGTGGTTCTATGAACCTGCCGGCGCGCGGCACGAAGCCACCCAGCGGGTGGGGGAGGAGGACCTGGTGTATACGGCCAATCTCTACGGCCCGATACAGTTCGATGAGGGGCCGGGCACACCGATAGCAGCCGTGATGTCCTGGATGCAATACAAGGCGGTCGCCGACTCAGCCGGGATCGACCTGGTCAGGAGCACCTTTGCCGGCGATGCCTCGCTGCTCGCCTGGGCCCCTATCGGGCGCGAAGGCGCCGTCCTGTAAACCGGTCGCTCGGGACAATCACTCGATCCAGCCCGCGGGCCTGAATGCCACGATCCGCATGTCCGAGCAGTGCATTTTGAGCACGGGCGCGAATTCCCAGCGGCTGAGCAAGGCGCCGAAATAGTCTTCCTCGCTGTAGATCGTCAGCGAGTCAGTCGTCTCGTCCCAGGGCGAAGCGTGCATGGTAGCCGCAAAGGCCTGGCCGTACCGCGTTTGCTTGGCAACGAAGGTTGCCTTCGACGGGTTTTGCCTGGGCGTTATGCAGGTGTCGGGGCCCGTCCGCTCGTCCAGGGCCAAGGTGACATGGCCTTCCACACACTCGGGGCGCTTCACGCTCAGCGAGATGACCCTGTGGCCCTGGTGCGAGCCCCGGAACGCCACCGTCTCGTGATCCGGGTACTCAAAACCGAGATCGGCCAGGCCGGGGTGCTTGGGAAAACCCCAGATTTCGCGACCACCGGCAATGGCGGCGATCGCACCCAGCGCGTAGCCATCGCTGGCCGGGCCGCACAATACCCGATGACACCAGACCAGGGCCTCCGGTGCCTGCACACTGCAGGAAAAGGGACTTTCATAGGGCAGGTCCAGCGGCGCCGACTTCGGGGTAACCGGAAACGAGTACCAGGTCTCTATATACGGGTTTACCCGGTCCGCGGGCCCGCAATCCGTATCGGTAAAGTTATTGCACCACAGCTGCACCGGAACGTCGCCACCCACCGTTACCGGGCGATGATCCTCGTGGACAAAGTCCTTGAGCACCTCGGCAAGCTTCGCCCTGCCGTAAACGATGACATTGGTGCTGGTCAGGCGCAGCGGTATACGGTTGGCATGGCCGTCGGAGGCCACGTAGGCGCCGGTTCGGGGCCACTGCCGGAACCACGCATCCGAAACTCCCCTGGGTTGGTCAGTCATTGCTCTTGTCTTCCCTTCGAACGATTTCGGCCTGTCAATCCGGTTTACTGATGAAGTACGCTCATTTGCCACACACCCTTGCGCTCCATCAGCAGGAACGGGCGCATTGCCAACAGGCCGGTGGCACCGATGTATTTTTCGAGATAGCGCAGCTCATCGAATTTTTCGCGCATCTCCTCGTCCGGCGGGATATCGAGCCCCGCCTCGCGCGCCATCAATACACCTCATTGTGTTGGAAAAAGGACGCAGCTCACACAAACATTTCCGCCGATGACGAACTCTCTATGGGGTTCTCATCGATATCGATCGCCATATCCAGCGTCAACTGTTCCAGCTTCACAAAGCTGGTGAAAGCCCAGTATGTCAGTGTGGCGGTGAGCCGACGAAGATCCGATGCCCAGGTCGGGATGTACCTGGGACCGACCACGATTCCCTCCTCCATGAGCGGTGCAAGCACAACCACGTCACCCAGCGTCACCCGCCCTGCAAACAGAAGTGGAATCAACTCGGGGCGGCCGTCCCGCACTGCCATGCGCAGGAAGGTGCTGACTTCGATGAGGCCGGTAATGTAGGTACTGTCCTTGGTAAAGGCGATCCCTCCCCTGGGGTCGCCGCCCCGGAACACCCGGGCCGCTGACTGTGCACTCTCGGCTTCACTCTGGCCTTCGTCGAGAAACATCTTGAATACTTCGATGAAATCCGCGCCACCGAGCGCCATCGACACGGCGCGAACCCTGAGCGCAATGCGGCGCAGCCGGTTGAGATCCATGGAACCGGTCATCAACTCGGCCATCGTCGCGAGCCCTTCCTGGGTGCGGGTGGTGCGGGGCGCGCCCAGCTCCAGAACGTCCAGGTAGGGCTGGTGGATACCGTTCAACTTGGTGGCGGAGTGAATCATCACCTCGTGCTCGAACAGCTGGCCCTCATCGAGCTCCGAAAACATGGCCCCGCCGCGCAGTCGCACTCGCCTGGTGCCGGCAGCCGCCTTCGACGCCAATGCAGGGTCCACCTCCACAGTAATCCGGTCTTCCGTGAAGATCGGGTCGATCCTCGCCGCAAGCCTGCTCGCGAGCTCCTCGGCCGAAATCGTTGCCTCGGCCTCGGGGATCACGCAGGAAGAAATCAGCTCACCGCTCTTCGCCAGCATGAACTCGGCGGCGTCCAGGTCACTCCAACCCTGGCGTTTTCTCGTGGTGTCGGGTCTTCCGTACAGCTCCGTCGAGCGGTCAGTGAAACCCTGCGTGCCCATCGACTGCAGCATCCTGGCACCGGTCGCATAACTCCAGGCGGTTTTCCACAGCACATCGCCCAGTGGATGCTCCCGCGACAGCTTGCGCATCGCGTCTTCCATACACTCGATAACCTCGTCCGTACCCTCCGGCGGCGTCAGTTCAACCTGTGGAATTGTCGGGTTGCCGGCTCGCCAGCTCTCAAGAAAGCCGTCGATCGCTGTTGGCGGCCAGGATATGGCTGAGAGTATCCTCAAGCCTTTGCCACCCTTGACGATCTGCTTTTCGATCTCCAGCAATCGCACCAGTTCGGGGTCATTAACGTGTGACTTGCCCATGGTGATTCCTCGGTCAAGGAAACTGGCAGGCAGTATAGATCAGCTAGCGCCCTGTCATGCAATTATCGCAGTAAAGACAACCCGGTGAGCCCACCCGGCCATGCCATCAGCAGCGACTCCCGCTGGAACCTTTGCTGTCCAGCCTCGGGATGTCCCCCGCGCAAATAAATGCCATCAATGTCGACGTCAGGCCTCCCGCGGCAGCCTGGCGACAACCCTTGCAGACAATGAAAACGAACCCGGCCGGGATGCCGCTTGCATCGGCCGACCGACGGGGGCTAATTTCTCTGCACCTGTCGCTGCAGACGCTATACTACGCTTTCTGATGTTGACGCTCTTCGCGGCACCCGGCCCATGAATCTGCATACGGCCATATTGTCAGTCATACCGGTCCCTGCCGGGCCACCCCGGTGCCTGGGAATGCCATGAAGCAGAAAGGCACCATACCCGGAGCGGGCTCGGCATCCGGGGCTGCAGCCGGGTTCCGGTCATCAGGCGGGGTTATAAGCCTGGACTGCTCCTGTGAATGCACTATGCGTGAGTTCGCCGACGACTTGTGTGAACTGTTCTGCGAGGAAGAATTCGCCGCCTGCGGCACCCCCTGACACCCGGGTCGCCGTGGCAACAACGAGTAAACATAGCCGGAAACGGTATTGGAGGATGATACGATGACAGGCAGGGACAAAGCTGAATCCAGATTGAAAGCACCGCAACCCGCGAGAGGCATGGCCGCCTGGCTGGGCACATTACTGCTCACCACCTGCCTGGGCCTGTTCACCTCCCCGGCGTTCGCGGTCCATCCCTACGATCGCTGGGCCGCGGAGCTCGGGATCGACCAGACTGTTTCCTACGATGGTGTTCGAACCATGGAATTCCAGGGTGGCAGCTTCGAGATGACGGAGCGCCGGGCACCGGGAAAGATGTATACCGAAATGTATGTCGGCAATATGACTGCCGGGGTCATCCTGCGGGAGGACCTGGCCAAAAGCTATATCCTGATGCCGTCGATGGGCTTTTATCGCGAGGAGACACTGGAAGACGGACTGATGCAGTCCTCCAACGGGCTGGAGTTCAGCCAGATAGAGAAGGTGGGCAAAGAAGACGTCAACGGCCATGCCTCTACCAAATACAAGACCCGGTTCAAGGACAATGAAGGAGAAGGCGCCGGCTTTATCTGGATTACGGACACCGGGGTGCCGATGAAAATCGATATGATCTACTCGCACCAGGCAGCGAAAGGCCAGCGCCTCACCATGCAGTTCACCGAATTGAACCTGCGAGACCAGGACCCTGCCCATTTCGAGGTGCCGGCGAATCTCAAGCCCATGACGATGGGCGCCGGTATTGCCAACCTCGGCCAATTGATGGGGATGGGCGCAGAATCCCCCGCCGCCGGTGCAGGCAGCGCGAATCCGGCGCCTTCGTCTGAGTCATCAGCCGGCGTCACCGACACCATTGAGGGGGTGACGGAAAGCATGTCTGAAGGGGCGAAGGGGCTGGTCAAGAGCATGGGAATCGGCGGCTTCTTCGGGATGGGCGACGATGAGCCGGAAACCCCGAGCCAGGCCGCCCGGGATACTTCACCCGTCAACCTGACCCAGTCAGTGCAGAAAAACCTCAAGGCGCTGGGCTACGACCCGGGCAACATCGATGGCGAGGCATCCGTGCAAACCAGTATCGCCATTTCCCAGTTCCAGGCGGAAAAAGGGATGGCGGTCACCGGTGAGGTCACCCCCCAGTTGGCGGGCATACTGGAAGCCGAGGTGGAGAAATAGGACGCTCCCTCCCACTATTGCAGAACGAAAACGGTCTCCAGCACAGGGTCGCCCCCGTGCGTGCAGGTGACTCGACGCTCCTTCACCACACCGGGCGTCGAACTGGCGACCAGTTGATACATCGGCACAAACAGGTGACCGTTGGCTGCGGGCAGATCGATACTGCGGGGAATCGGCGCCGGGCCGTCCCGTGGGTCGCTGCCCACCCGCTGTGATTCAATCGGGTTCCCGTTTTCATCCAGCGGGGTGATGCTGACCTGGAGGTCTTCCGGAGAGTCGGCACTTGCGATCACCTTGCCAAACATACCCAGCAACTGGCCCATACCGTCATCCGGGGCGGTGCTGCCACTGCGACTGGCTATGGCGTCCCCGCCAAGCTTTATGAGGTCGCCGACAAAATCCCCCTCGCCCCCTCGCGTGGAGGTGGCGCACTCCAGCGGCAGCGCGGGGTCGGCGTTGCGGTAGTCGAACTCCATCCCGAAGCGGGTGCACTGCCCCCCCGGGCAGCTGTCGGCGCCTGACAACTGAATGGTCGCGGATTGCCCGCATACCCGGTCGCCGCCGTCGCACACCGGGCCCGTGCGCAAGCCGGAGATCTGCATCGCGCCGGGCCTTGCCGCCGGGTAGGCATCGAATACCGGATCTACCCGGTCACCGTTCGCGGCGACGCACAGGCCGCCGCCGTCACAGTGACGGCTGGAACCCTCGGGACAGCGATAGGCTGGCTCCAGTTCAGCAGGGCCATGGCGGGTGTACTCGAACGTGGTCTCCCCATCGTAGGGGGCTTTGCACATCAGCCAGGACGTCGAGGATTCGAAACCGTAGACATCCATCGCGCTGGCGTCACACTGGGGCTGGCACTGGGCAGACTCGGGATTGTTTTGCAGGCAGTTGTCCAGGCAGGCATCGTGTTCCCGGCAGCCCTGGTGGGTCCCGCAGGTAAACGCCTCGACCCTGCGCAGTTGGGACTGACCCATGCACTCGAAGGACACCGCGATCGAGCAGCTTTTCGGGCAGCCACCGCCACAGGCGCCGCGGCACTGGTTCGCCCCGAAACCAACATCGGGACCGAATATATTGCGCACGGTGTCACCGGGGCCGGGTATCGCAACGGTGCTGACAGCGCCTGCTGCCGGGGCCTGGCGAACGGCTTTGGCGGGAGCCGCCTGCTTCGACACATTCGCCTGGATGATGCCGGCCAGTTGCGGCGTTATCTCCCCGGTCGGTTCCAGCTTGTGCTGGGCCTGGAACTTGGAGACAGCAATGATCGTTTTTGTGGTCGCCTCCCCATTTGCCGGTCCGGGGTCATAGCCCAGATTGATCAAACCCTGCTGGACGATTTGGGTCAGCTCATCCGCTTCTGCGGAACCCACCGGAGCAATGGCAAGTACAAGCACTAGTGCGGCGCTTATCCAATTCATGGCGGAAGCCCTTCCCCGGAATTGAGAGTGAAAACCCAGTATAGACACTCTCGACACAATGTCATTCCGGACGAACAGTGGCGATGTCAATACAGGATGGTGACGACCAATAATGCCTGTACTCGACCTTCAAGCCGGAGGAAAGCCTGCCGGTCGATATGTTCCCGGTACCCTATTACTACTTTTAATACTTCCGGTTATTCTGGCTGCCGTAGCGGGGCCGGTCAGGTCGACTGCTACCGCTGAGAATGCGGTTACAGTCTCCGGCGCCATTGAGATGAAGGTTGTGGTAGATGGGTGAAACAGCACAGGGGCAGACGACTGCCTGGCACACACTGACGGCGGCGGAGGCGGCCAGCCGGCAACAGGTCGATCCCGGTGTCGGCCTGGACGATGACGAAGTCAGCGCAAGGCTCGCCCAGTTCGGGCATAACTCCCTGGCGGAACCCTCTCCTCGCTCCCTCTGGCTGGCATTTTTCGACCAGTTCAAGAGCGGGCTGATCCTGGTGCTGATCGGGGCGGCGATCCTCGCAGGTGCCATCGGCGACCTCAAGGACGCCGTGGTGATCCTGGTCGTGGTGCTGTTCAATGCGCTGCTGGGGTTCTGGCAGGAGCACCGTGCGGAAGAAACCCTGGCGGCGTTGAAAAAAATGCTCTCGCCCGAGGCCCGCATCCGGCGCGGCGGTCAGGAAAGGGAGATTCCCGCCAGCCAGCTGGTACCCGGCGACCTGGTCCTGCTGGAGGCGGGTGACCGGGTACCCGCGGACGGGCGGCTGGTGGCGACGCACAACGTGGAGATCGACGAGTCTGCGCTCACCGGTGAGTCGCAACCGGTCGCCAAACAGGCCGGGGCAGTGCACGAGCGGGACCTGCCACTGGCCGAACGGACCAACATGGCCTACATGAACACCGTGGTTACCCGCGGCCGCGCCGAATTGCTGGTGACGGGTACCGGCATGACGACAGAAATGGGCCGGCTATCGGGCATGCTGGTCGAGGCCGAGACCGGGCAGACCCCCCTGCAACGCCAGCTGGACACCCTCGGGCATCGCCTTGCGTTGATCGCCTGCGCTGTAATAGCGGTCATCTTCGCCCTCGGCATGCTTCGTGGCGAGCCGTTGCTGCAGACCATCCTCACCTCCATTGCGCTGGCGGTGGCGGCAATTCCCGAGGGCCTGCCCGCAGTGGTCACCGTGACCCTGGCTATCGGCGTCCATCGCATGGCCCAGCACCGGGCTATAGTGAGGCGGCTCGGTGCGGTTGAAACCCTGGGTTGTACCACCGTGATCTGCTCGGACAAAACCGGTACGCTGACCATGAACCAGATGACCGCCCGCAGCCTGGTCTACCGGGGCCAGCGTTTTCTGGTCACCGGCGAAGGCTACGACGGGACGGGCGACATCATGGCCGGTGAAGACGGCAAGGCCGTCGACTTCGGCCGCTTGCTGAGGCCGGCTATCCAGGCCAACGACAGTCGGATCTGCGACGGCGAGCTGATCGGCGATCCCACCGAGGGAGCGCTGCTGGCTCTGGCCGCGAAGGCCGGATGGGATTCAGAGCACCTGGCGGGCCACTCACCGCGCGTCGCCGAGATTCCCTTCGACTCTGCACACAAGTTCCAGGCCACCTTTCACATGGAAGGGGATGTCTGCAAGCTGTACGTGAAGGGGGCGCCCGACGTACTGCTGTCCCGTGCGGACCGTCACCTGACGGCCGATGGCGAGGCGGTGCTCGATGAGGCGGGCTGCGCCTACTGGGACAGCGAGAACAGTCACCTGGCCGGGAAAGCCATGCGGGTACTGGCGCTCGCGGAGAAAACCATCCCGGCCGGCGGTTGCGATCCGGGCGGCGACCTGATGGCGCATGTCAGCGACCTGACCTTCGTAGGGCTGGCCGGCATCTCCGACCCCCCGCGACCGGAGGCGCGGGAGGCTATCGCCCTGTGCCGAGGCGCCGGTATCGCGGTGAAGATGATCACCGGCGACCACCGTATCACCGCGATGTCTACCGCGCGCGAACTGGGGATCACCGGCGAAGCGATAGACGGCGCTGAGCTGGAGGCCCTCTCCCCTGATGAACTGTCCAGGCGCATCGACAAAATTGGTGTATTCGCCCGGGTCGCGCCGGAACACAAGGTGCGTATCGTGCAGGCACTGAAGTCGGCCGGGCAGGTGGTGGCGATGACCGGTGACGGGGTCAACGACGCCCCCGCCCTGAAAAACGCCGATATCGGGGTCGCGATGGGCGTCGGGGGTACCGAGGTGGCAAGGGAGGCCGCCACCATGGTGCTGACCGACGATAACTTCGCCACTATCGTTGAGGCGGTGAGGGAGGGACGTGCGATCTATGAGAACATCGTCAAGTTCGTGCGGTTTCAGCTGTCCACCAACATGGGCGCAATCCAGACGGTACTGGGTGCCAGCCTGCTCGGCTGGACCACGCCCTTCACGGCGATACAGATCCTGTGGATAAACATCATCATGGATGGCCCGCCGGCGATGAGCCTCGGTGTCGAACCGGCGCGGGAGGGCGTGATGGATGAGCCACCGCGCCAGGGCAATACCCGGATTCTGTCAGGCCCGAGGTTCCTCCGCCTGTTCGTCTATGGCCTGACCATGGCCGTTGGCACGCTGGCCCTGTTCCACTACGCCCAGCCCCGGGGCGAGACCTATGCGCTGACGCTGGCGTTTACCACTTTCGTCCTCTTTCAGTTTTTCAACATGTTCAACGCCCGGTCCGAATACGGCTCGGCACTGAATCGTCATTTCTTTCGCAATCGCTGGATGTGGGTTTCACTGGGGGCGGTTGTGGCATTACAGGTGCTGGTGGTGCACTGGGGTCAGGCCCAGCTGATTTTCCACACCACTGACCTGGCCATGACGGACTGGGGGCTGGCGGTCCTGGTCGCCTCCAGCGTGCTGGTTCTGGATGAGGGCCGCAAGCTCGCTACCAGGCTGCTGGCAACCGCCTCGAAATAAAGGACAAATCGTATTTCCCCTGCAGGTGCAAACCGCGTATTCGCTGCGCATCGTCTGAAATCCGGAATCCGGGCGGCAAACCGCGTGACAGCGACAGGAGCACGGTCAGGCCGACAGTGCCAGGCGCTGCCCTATAGCCAATAGTGCCGCCGCCGTCACAGGCCTGGATGCTGCCAGAAACGCGGCCTGGGATTCCAGGTATTCTGCGCAATACCGCCTGAGCTGTGGCTGGAGAATAGCCGATATAGTCGAGTGCAAAGCCAGCAGGGTATCGTCCTGCCACAGGGGACCGGGGGACGCACGCGTAGTCTCCGGGAACCGGAAGCCCAGGCGGGACTCGAGCCAGGCCGCCTCCTCCATGCAGGCTTTGTACACATCGGAACCTGCAAAGCCCTGCAGCTGGAAAGGCTGGCCGGGCAGCCGCATCAGGCCGTCCATGTCGTGTGGCTTGCGCTGGAACCCCGCCTGCTCGCCCCCCCACGGGAAACGCTGATTGATGGCTGACATCAGCTGAAAGGCTTCCATGGATATACGCTCGTTACCACTGGAGAACGTCAACTCCGACAGGTCTTCTTCCAGCAGGCCCAACCGGGTCAAAAAGGAGCCCACCAGGCCCAGGGGATGGCTCTGCGCCTCGTGAAAATTGATTACTTCCAGCGAATCGGTGAAATTGCGCTGCAAATTTTCCAGTTTATGCCGTACGCGCCCCACCAGTGCCAACGGGTCCACTTTTGCCGCTGCTTTCACCCGTTCCTGCAACATACTTTCCAATACGCTTTGCGGGCTGCGAATGTAGGCCAACACGCGCACCCTGTCGCCGTGCTCGAGTAGCAATGCTTTCAGAGCCTGCATGTCCCCGTCATCGTAGTCAGCAACCAGTTCGGTGGACAACAACAGGTCTTCACCGCGACCCGCGGCCAATACCGTATGCAACTGCGCCCTGCAGGCTGCGATAACCTTATCCGACACTCCGGGGAAACGGCGATGCAGGCGCAAGCCGTACTTCCCCGAGCCGGTGATGGCCGCCGTCAGCGGTATGGAGTGCATGGTGAACGGCCTGTCGCCGAAACTGAATTGCGGGTAAACAATGCCGTGCGCCAGCAGGAAACCGCGATAACGCCTGCAGTTGGCCTGGATACTGGTGCTGCCGGTCTTGCTCAGGCCGGCATGCAGCAGAATCTGGCGATAGCGTTTCAACCGTGACTCCCGACAGCCGCGCTGCTCAAGCCGGGCCAGGAATTATTGCGTTTTCGTGATGTCTCGAATTTCATACAGGACGGGTGTTCCGGGACAGGGTTCAACCCAATAATGACGGCGATACAGCGGCGTATTTTACTATGGCGCCCCCCGGATGAGAACGGCAAAACCGACAAGTCAGCTGGCGAAGGCCGCAAGCCCCTGATACTGTAAAGGCCAGACAAACCCGCGAACTTTCGCACCCATTCTGACAAGAGACATCTACCATGAATAGAAACATACCCAGCCTTGTTCTGGCCCTGCTGCTCACCACAGCAGCAGGCGCTCCCGCCCTCTCCGCCGAATACGATGCAGTCAAAGCCAAACTGGAAAAGGCGATGGCCTCGGACATCAGGACCAGCGACGAGACTGATCGGGACAGCAACCGCATGCCAATCGAAACCCTCGAGTTCTTCGGGTTGCGCGACGACATGAAGGTGGTGGAACTGTTCCCCGGTGGCGGCTGGTACACCAAATTGCTGGCGCCGGTACTGGCCGAAAAGGGAGAGTTCTATATTGCCTTGGGCACCGGCCGCGCCCAGAGCAGCCTCGAAGGCAAGCCCGGTTTCGAAAAAATGCGGGTTACGGCTACCGACGCCGTTATCGGACGCGCCGAAGGCGCGCGGTTTTATACCGCCACCAATACCGACCTGGGCGTCAAGGATGTCGACATGGTCCTCACTTTTCGCAACTACCACAACTTCGACGCGGCATCCCGCGCCGCGCTGAACAAGTCGGTGTTCGAAGCGCTCAAACCCGGCGGAGTATACGCGCTGGTCGACCATACCCGCCGGCATATGCAGGGCGACAATGACGAGAACCGTCGACGACTGGACCCGGTGCTCGCCATCAAGGAAATACTGGCAGCGGGATTTGAGTTTGTCGATTTCTCCGACCTGCACTATCGACCCGATGATGAACTGATCTACGAGGTCGGTCGCAAAACCGTCACCGGCAATACCGACCGTTGGACGTTGATGTTCCGCAAGCCCTAGGCGACAGGCCATTCGGGATCTGGCGCAGCCTGTGCGTGAGGGGTTTATAATCCCCGCTTCACCCTGGAGGACGATCCATGATGCTACGTATGACCAAGGTATTCCTGGTGTTGAGCATTGCCATGTGGGCGCTACTGGGCGCCCTGGGCAATGTCGTCGACTGGCAGGGCACGACCGGAGCCGTTGAAGCAGCGACCTCGATGTCGACATTTGACCCGGTGCCAGCCAGCACAAGGGCCAGCTCGAACCCGCTGGTCATCCTGCTGGGCGCATTGTTCATTACGCTGTTCAAGCTCCTGACCGGCGCCTTGTGCCTGTTTGGCGCCTGGCAGATGTGGCTGGCGCGCGCCGCCGATGCGAAGCGCTTCGCGCAGGCGAAGACCTGGGCACTGACGGGCTGCGGTGTGGCCATGTTCATGCTGTTCGCCGGGTTTATCGTGATCGCCGAGACCTGGTTCGAACTGTGGCGATCACCCGCCATGCTCGACCCGGTACTAGGCTCGGCCTTTCGCTATTGCGGGACCATCGGCGTGATCGCGCTGTTCGTCGGCGCGCGGGAGGAATCAGGGTATTGACTACCGGAGACCGGATACTACTCGCTGCCCTGGTCATTGTCCCGATAGTCGGCTGGGCGGGTGTGCTGGACAACTTCTCTACCCAGTACCTGAAAGATTCACTCGCGGGCGCCGGTCTCATCTACGGTACGGCGCGCGGTATCAACGCCCTCGTTTCCCTGCTGCAGGGCACCGAGCTCAACCTGTTGCTAATGACATTTTCGATCGGCGAGGTGCTGGATCCGCTCAATGACCTGATAGAGCGCTTTTCTCAGGTGGTCATGTTCGCGCTGGGCTCGCTCGCACTCCAGGCGATTCTGCTGAAACTGGTTTCCCACACAGTCTTCAACGTGCTGCTCACACTACTGGCGCTGTGCACTGGTCTCGCGCTGCTGGGGAAAAACCCGGGCTTCTACCGTTTTTGCGCCAGAGCTTTCATTATCACTGCTTTTCTGCGCTTTTCACTGGGCCTTGTCGTAATCGCGAACGCCTGGGTGGATATGGCTTTCCTGACCGGTGACGACATCCAACGCCACGAGAATATGACACGATTCCAGGGTGAACTCCGTGACATCAATAACATGGCGGCATCTTCTGCCAGTACCAGAGAGTTGATTGCTGAAACCCGTCAACAGATGGCCGGCAAGGAGGCGGAACAGTCGAAGACCAGGGACTCCCTGCTGGCCATTCAAACGGAACTGCGCGTGGCTGCAGGCAAGCTCGATGAGCTCAGGCAGGAAAGTACATTCTGCGCCTACCTGATAACGAGCACGACCTGCTCTGCCGAGGTCATGGCGGCGAAAGAGGAGCTGGATCGCCTTGAAGTGATTGCAGGAAAACTGGAGTCGGCGATGGCGTCAACGCAGAAGGAGATCGACGAAATGCTGGCATCGGTCACCTGCCTGGAAACGCAATCCCGGGGGGACGGCTGCGGGGGAATAGAGGCGATGCTGGGCAGCCTGTCGCCGGAGGCACTGCGCGCGAAACTGGCAGATCTCGACGACAGCATGGGTGCCTTCGCCGATAACACTATCAACCTGCTGATGTCACTGTTACTGAAGTCCGTGATCATCCCGCTGGTGTTTTTCTACCTGCTTCTGAAGATCGTTCAGACTGCCTGGTCCAGGCTGCGATAAAGGCGGCGCCCAGACATGCATGGACGAGGAATCATTGATCAGCCCATGTAAGCGGAACCATCCTGCCCTTTGCAGCATGAGGAGGGGCGAAATATGGCCTGGAACAGGCGATGGCTGGGGTAGAGGATGACCAGGGGGTACAACAGCATCATCAGCAGCAGGAACAGGGCCGGCGGCAGGTAGCTCTGTGGCAATCCGAAAGGCTTCCACACCCAGTTGATATTCAGGGCGGGATCCGCCACCAGGAATGTCAGCGGCAACAGCAGCCAGGCAAACAGCGTTTCCAGTTTCCACCCCCTGCGGTCGTAGCCGAGGCGGAATACGCCCCACAACAACAAAAAAGGCATAAATACGTGGAACAGGGAAATCCCTCGCAGCCACAGGGCGAGCGAGGTATCAAACATATACTCTGTGCCACCTGTCAGATGAAAACCGAAGAGCAGGCGGGACAGCAGATCAACTGTCCACACCAACTGGACCAGCACCACGCCACAGGCCTGGGACGACATCAACAGCGGGCTCTCGCGCCACAGCGCAAACAGCACGACAATATTTGCGGCATCGCACAGCCAGAGCAGATTCTGGGGGCCATAAAAGACCCAGTAACTGGACATAAAGATGACCAGCCACGCGAGATAGACGATCTTGACCCAGCGCGGAATCCTGCTGCGTTCCGTCACTGCGAAAGCGGTACAAATTCCTCTACCAGATCAACCCATCGCTTTTTCTTGTTACCCAGAAAGTCGCTGGTCCATATGTTCAGCAAGGTACCGTCGACTTCCTGGGTGTAGAACAAGGGAAACTGCAGGGCGGTATGGCTCGCATCACCGCTGACGATAAACCGCTTGTAGCGGTCCGGGTATTTGGCATTGATTTTACCGTGCTCCGGGACGAACAGTGCGCGGTAGTTGGCCTGGGTCAGACCGAAAACGCCGTTCGCCGGGTCCCAGGGGTATAGCGGGGGATTGGCGGGAAGATCGACGCTGGTGAACGCGATGCCAGTCTCATCGGCATCCGTGGAATAGAAAGCCTCACGAATCACCGGATCATTCGCCAGCCGCCAGTCCACTATCGCCAGGGCCTGGCCCAGGGCGTCGCACTCGGTGCAGCTCGCAGGATAGTACTGGTCGAAACGCCAGTCAGAGGCCCGGGCCATCGCGGCATTCACGGCCCCGGGATTGCTCACGATAGGCCCGGCGTCATTGAAAACCGTCAGCTTTTTCACCTTGTTTCCGTACACGAAGCGCGCCAGGAACGGAGCAAAGCTGGTCACTCCCACGCCGCCTGCGCTGGTTCCGGCCAAGGCGATTTCCCTGGGTTTGGGGAACACAGACCTGGCAACATCCATGCCCGCGCTCAGGTTGCGCAAGCCCCGGTGGCGGCGGATGGGTTCCACGATGACAGGGGTCTCACCGCCGGCGAGCGCCGCGGCAAATCGCGGATCCAGCACATCGTTATCGCCAGCGAAGATCGACCCGTCGCAATAGGGCATGTACACCACCGAATAGTCGCGGAACGGGTTTCCCTTGTTCTTCAGATCCCAGATACCCGTCGCCGGAAAAGGTGGCGCCTGACTTTCCGCGGACAAGGTGCACTGGTAGAGATCCTGCCAGCAGGCGCCGCCGCCCTGCAGGAATACCAGAAGCCTCCGCTTGTGCTTACCCTTGCGGGTGTAGACCGAGTAATCGGTACCGCTGATGCACACCGGGCCTTCACCGGCCGCCGGGTCAAAGGTGTGCTTCACCCAGCCGTCACCGACGTCCTCGGAGCTGACCGGGCTGAATTTACCCAGATATTTGTTCAGCCCCACCGCTTCGAGCTCCTCGAAAGCAGAATCACTGAGGCCCTTTGCGATCGCCAGCCCTGGCACCAGGAAGGCGCAAAGGGTCAATGCGACCCGGAATTGCCTGGAAAGAAATCGACACGCCATGTGTTACTCCCGTCTTTTTATAAGATTCGCTTCACGGCAGAAGATAACAGAGTGGAACTTCCGGGCCAATATTTCAGTTTCCGAACAGCAGTGCGCGGGCTTCGCCAAGCGCTTTCCGGGCATCCTGCGGTGCGGCGGCAAGCAGGCAGAAACGGTCAGGTCGCAGCAGCAACAGGCGAGGCCCGCTCACCTGCATCCAGTCGCCCAGGTCCCCGGAGCCGTCATGTACCCGGCCAGCAACCGGCCTCGCAGCGGAAGCGATTGTCACCACGGAGGCGCCCCTGGCCTTCCAGTGGGAGAGGGCCTGCTCATCCACCACCTCCGATGGATCACAGTCGTAACCGATAATGGCGAAGCCCTTGCCGAGAATCTCATCCAGGAGCAACTCCTCCCCCGACGGCGCCTGGACCCGTGGCTGAACCATCAGGCGGCCGACAGCCCCCTCCTCGCTCCCGTTGACAAGCAGGCCACCTGCGACGGACCGCTGCAGAATCGCTTTGCTCAACTCATCTTCCAGCGCCTGCATGCCCGCCGGGTCCTTGTTGATGGCGGCAAAAAACGCGTCCCGCTGTCTCGCCTCCTCAACATCAATCGGCTGGATTTGCCTGCCCAGGTTCAATGCCGTCTCAATCAACTCCGCGGCATGGTCGCGCCTCTCAGTCTCGTAGCTGTCGAGAATGGACGGCAGCGCGCCGTCCCGGATCACTGCCTTGAGCTTCCACGAAAGGTTGGCAACATCGCGCAGCCCGCTATTGAGACCCTGCCCGGCAAAGGGGGGCGTCATATGAGCGGCATCACCAACCAGGAATGCGCGCCCGACTTGCCAGCGATCTGCCAGAATCGCGTGGAAGTCGTAGACACGCTTGCGGTAGATATCCACCTTGTCGACATCGGTATAAGGCGCGATAAGACTCCGGATTTTCTCATCCTGCAGGAGATCATCCCGGCTTTCCCCCGGCATCAACATCCACTCCCAGCGCCGCCCGCCATGCCGTTTTGGCACCGTCAGCCCCGGACGCGCCGGGTCACAGTAGAAGTGGCAACCCATCTGCCCGGCGAGGTGCGGGTCGATCGTATCGATCACCAGCCAGGGCTGCGGGTTACTTTCCCCGCGCATCTCTATCTGCAACAGGGACCGGATGGTGGATCGACCGCCGTCTGCGCCCACGAGATAGTCAGCCACAATCTCGCGCTGCCTGCCGTCAGCATCCGTACAACAGACCCGCACCTGGTCCTCGTCCTGCTCGAGGGAAGTCAGCGTGGTATTGAAGCGAAGACTGACGCTTGGGCGATGCCGCAGATTCGAAGCCAGATAGCGGTCCAGCGCGGGCTGGTCAAAAGAATTGATCGTTGAGTAGCCGTAGGGCTTCTTCTCGGGGCTCCCTGCCTGAAACAGCTGGATGCCCTCCGCGTTCCAGTATTTCGCGACTTGCCCCTGGAGCAACTCGTCCTCAAAGCCCTCGAGCATGCCAATCTGCTGCAGTGTGCGCAGGGATTCACCGTCAATCGCAATCGCCCGGGGCTCGGCAACCGTCTCCGGCAGCTTTTCAATCACTATCACATCGACGTCCTGCTGCCCCAGCAGGTGCGCCATGGTGAGTCCCGCAGGTCCCGCTCCACATATCACCACTGATGTCTTTTCGCTATTCACAGTGCCCTCCACTCAGGCATCCGCAATGACATTGCGCTGGCGGCCCAGGTCTATCGCGCCGTCACTGGTCCTGATGGACAACTCCAGCACATCACCGGGCTCGAGAAACCGGGTCCGGGCCAATTGCGCCTCGGTAAATTTCAGGCGACGCTTCCGGTCATTGGTGAAGTTCAGGAGTATCGAGAGGCCCACCTTGAGATACGTACCCGCCAAAACACCACCGGGCGTGCCGGTCAGCAGACAATCCCCTGCGCGCATATCGGCATAGGCGGATATGTCGCTGAGTGTTTTGGCCGGGCGATGTATCAGCAGGTCGGTCGATGCTGACTGCCTGACCTGGCCGTTGAGCTTGAGCTCCAGCTGGAGGGCAAACAGGTAGCGGAAATCTTCCGCATCCATCAGGTACAGCACAGGCCCCATCGGGCAAAAGGTGCGCTGGCTCTTGCCCTTGAACCACTGCAGCATCGGGGCCCCGAACATGAAGTCCCGGGCAGATACGTCATTGCACAGAATGACGGCACCGACATAGGCAGGCAGGTCGGAGTCGCTGATCGCGACCTGCCCCGCGATGTCCCGCTTCAACACCAGGGCGAGTTCAATCTCGTAATCGAGCAGTTGACATCCCCGTGGCCTCAGTATTGCTGCATTGGGAGGACAGATACTCGACGCTGCCTTCATAAACATCAGGCCTTCGTCATCGTCCTGCGCGGAAACACCTGACTCTTTGCGATGATCGGCGTAATTCAATCCCTGGCAATACAGTTGTACATCCTGTGAAACAGGCGATATGAACTGCTCAGCCTCCACCTCGATCGGCGTAGCGCCCAGGCCAGACAGAAATGCCTCCGGCGATGTGAAATAGCTGTCCATCAGGTCCCGATGGCTCGGATAAACAGTCTGCAGCGGATAGACATTGCCATCGCGGTGGACACCCCAGGACTGCCCCGCACCGTCATTGCGATCAAATCTTACTATTGGAAGACCCACTATCCATTCTCCTTGCTGTTCGTCCGTTTTTTGTGTTGGTGTGATTGCAGGCATTGCCAGCCGGCGGTGACACGCGCTATTTCAGCCACGGCCGCGGCGCGCGACTCATCGCGTCCTTCAATTCGAGGATGAATGCACGCCTGGCCTTTCCCGCCTTGAGGATGGCAATCAGGTCCCTGAAAGAGGGCTTCAGCCTCATGGCATCCGGCACGTCATCACCCCATGCCCACAAACCGCCTCTGTCGAGAAGGTGGTACTGGGTGGGGTAGCGGTTATCGAATACGTCGCCATCGGCATAATGCTCCACCTCGAAGCCATGGGGATCCTTCCAGTAATCGAACACCTGGCTACCCAGGATATGGCGCCCGATACCCCAGAAGTGGTCCCAGCCCCTGAGCTTCAGAAACTGCTGCCCCTGGCCGATACTGTCCAGGTCGCAGGTTTCATAGGCGCTGTGCATATAGCCGGGCGCAAGCCCGGAGCTGAGCACGACGGTGTGGTGATCCGCCGGCAGGTCACCCCTGTCAAACCGGTTGAATGACAGCGCGGGTGCGCCGGAGGCAGTGCACAGGACGTCAGTGGGCAGCAGGCCGAGATGCTTCCGATACCATTTCCAGGACACCTGGAAGTCCGAGACCATCAACACGTAGTGACCGAACCTCTCGATAGCGCTCGGCGCCAGAGCGGTTCGCTGCCCCCGGTTGATTCGATTCTTTTGCCGGGTAAAGTTGACGGCAAGGCCATCCCGGCGAGTTTCCACCGGAGCGACGGGCGACCTGCCATATACCAGGTCGACAATGAAACCATCCGGATCGCGCAGTCTCACACGCTTCCCCGCCCCGGGGCCCCCGATATCGTCTATCGGCTTGCCGGTCTCGCCGGATACGCGCGCCAGCTCCTCTTCAGACGCCAGCATGAAGCCGGCGCCCAGGAACGTCGCCTCCTTTCCTTTGACGGCCTCGTAAATATAGGGGTCAGAGTTGTGCCCGCGCATGTACAGGCGATCGGCATCGTGCTGCGCCTCGAGCATGCCGAAGTCCTGCAAAAACGACTTTTGCCTATCCAGATCGGGGACCTGGAACATGATGTAAGCTGTGTCTATAGCGCGGACAATCGGCTCGCCGTGGAGCTCCAAGGGGATCGAGCCGGGGGCCGCCATTTCCTCTGCCGTGTACTGGCCCGAGCCGGGATAGACGATCCGATCTTCTGGCGTTTTCATCCTGATTCCAGTCTCCTGCTGCGTCGACCCCTCACTTTTGCTGCGCCACGGGGATGTCGGTTCAGCCTTGAATTGAGTGCGGGCGAAGCGCAATACTAACAACGATGACTAAAAAGTCAATGACTTTATAGTCATCTATTGATCATTTATGCCCATTAAAGTGGGATTATGGTCATTCAGTGGTAGACTGGACGCGTGTCTGAAGCAGAGCAAATCGGGAAGTCCTATGGAAACCGTCAGGGAAATCGGCGCCCGCGAAGCGCACAGTCTCAAAATCCGGTCCGCGCTGATCCAGGCTTGCGGGGACCTTCTGGCAAAGATGCCAATCGATGCGATCACCATCGCCAACATCGTGGAAACCGCCGGCGTGGCCAAGGGAAGCTTCTACAATCACTTCCCGGACAAGGAGACACTGGCTATGGCGGTCTCTACAGCCATTCGCGATGAGATCGAGCAAAAGGTCCGCCAGAGCAATCTCAATGTCACCGATCCCGCCTATAAAATAGCCCGGGGGGTATGCAACCACGTCAAGCTGGCTGTCGAGGACCCCAGGCGGGCCATCATCATGATGCGTTCCCGCGAGCTGGGAACCACCTCCAACGACTCGCCCATGAACCGGCAGATTCGGGCCCATGTGCTGGAGGGCGTCCAATCCTCCCGTTTCTCAGCGCGCTGCGAACAGGCCGGTATACTGCTACTCATGGGCGTCACCTTTTTCACCATGGCCCGAATCATCGAGGACGAGTTGTCCCGTGATGAGAGCATCGAGTTGACCCGCCAGGCGGTCACCCTGGCCCTGTGTGGATTTGGCGTACTCGAAGAGGAAGCGGCCAGAATCGCCAGCGACTCCGCCAGCGACGTTATCGGCAACAAATGACATGGCTATGAATGGCGGTTTCCTTCAACGACTGGCATTCGGACTGGTGGCGGTATTGAGCATGCTCGCCCTCCTCGCCTGCAGCCAGGGAGAATCCAATGTCGCCGCGGGGAACCGGGACGGTGTACTGCACTTTGGTAACGGCACAGAGCCGCAGACGATTGACCCCCATGTCATGAGTGGCATGCCGGAGGTCAATGTCGCGCGCGCACTCTATGAAGGCCTCGTGGTGCGCAATCCGCAGACCCTGGAGATGGAGCCCGGGGTAGCCGAGCGCTGGGACATCTCGGAGGACGGCAAGGTGATGACCTTCCACCTCAACCCCCGAGCCCGCTGGTCGAATGGCGACCCGGTTACCGCCGAGGATTTCGCCTGGTCCCTGCGACGCTCCCTGCACCCCGACCTGGGCAATCAACTGGCCTATACCCTCTTTCCCATTGCCGGCGCGCAAGCGTATGCGACAGGGGCAGATGCGGACAGTGACAAGCTGGGAATCCGCGTTCTGGGAGACCTTACCTTGCAGATTACCCTGGACAACCCCGACCCATTCTTCCTGGAAACACTGGGAACCTACCCTGCCTTTCCGGTGCACAGGGCTACCGTCGAGGCGCACGGCAAACTCACCGACCGGTTTACACCCTGGACAAGGGTGGGGAATTTTGTCGGCAACGGGGCATTTACATTGAGCGAGTGGCGATTGAACCGCCGGCTTGTGGTCTCCAAAAGCGACACTTACTGGAATGCCGAGCAGGTTGCGCTGAACGCCGTCGTCTTTCACCCTGTTGAAAACGCGGTCGGTGAAGAAAAAATGTTCCGCGCGGGCCAGCTGCACTACACGAACCAGGTGCCGCTCAACAAGATTCCCGCCTACCGCAGTATGACTGACTCGCCCTATCGACAGGCGCCCTGGCAGGGATCCTATTTCCTGCAATTCAACGTCAACCGCCCACCTGTCGACGACCGGCGCGTGCGAATGGCGCTCGCGATGGCAATCGACCGGGAGAGGCTGGTCAGGACGGTATTGAAAGATACCGAGCTGGCCAGTTTCGCGCTGGTGCCGGCAGGAACACCGGAGTACTCCTCACCGGAAATACAGTCCTACAGTCCCGACAAGGCCCGCGCTCTCCTTGCGGAAGCGGGGTACCCCGGTGGGGAAGGCTGGCCTGGCCTGGAATACCTGTTCAACACCAGCGAAAATCACCGCAAGATTGGCATAGCCCTGCAGCAGATGTGGAGAGAGGAGCTCAATATAGACATCTCCCTGGTCAACCAGGAATGGAAGGTCTACCTGGATACCATCAGCGAAGAGAATTACCAGCTGTCTCGCAGAGGCTGGATCGCCTCGGACCTGAACCCGGCCACGTTCCTCGATATGTTTACCAGCGAAAGCGGGACCAACGACACCGGATTCGCCCATGCGAGATACGATGAAATAATGCTGGCGCTGGTACCCCAAACGCCGGACGCCGCTGATCGCCTCGCGCTGATGCAGGAGGCGGAGGCCATTGTTCTGCAGGAAGCAGTCGTGATGCCCCTTTACACCTACAACAGCAAACACCTGGTGCAGCCGAGTGTGAAAGGTGCCCCGACCAATGTGCTGGACCTGTTGAACCTCAAGGACGTCAGCCTTGATCCCGACGCCGCTGCATGGACCATCGCCAGGTAATGTCCCCTCCTCCGGAAACGCCGCTGCAGCGGTCAGCAGGGCAGTATTTCAGCGAGTGTCTGGTCGGCCCAGGCGAGAATGGCCCGCTTGTCCCTTACTTCACGTTTTCGCCAGTTGGCCAATACCAGACCCATCCTGGGGTTGCTGGCAAATCGCTGTTCGTGCCGGTCGATAAAACGCCAGTATAGTGAATTGAAAGGGCAGGCCCCGGCGCCGGTCATCTTCCCGGGATCGTACCGGCAGTGCTGGCAGTAGTTGCCCTGGCGCTGGATATACTTGCCGCTGGCGGCGTAGGGTTTGCTGGCCATCAGCCCATCGTCTCCGTGCAGTGCCATACCCAGGGTATTGGGCAACTCGACCCATTCGTAGGCATCCACATAGACGGCCAGAAACCAGTCGCATACCTCCTTGACGTCCAGTCCCGCAAGCAACGCGAAGTTACCAATGACCATCAGCCGTTGAATGTGGTGCCCATAGCCGAGTTCCAGGCTCTGGGACAGGGAACGCTGCAGGCAGTGAAGATCTGTCCGGGCATTCCAGAACCAGTCGGGCAGAGGGGTCATCGCTTCCAGCGTGTTCAACTCGCCGTAGCCGGGCATGAAAAGCCAGTAGATGCCCCGGACGTATTCCCGCCACCCCAACACCTGCCGCACAAAACCCTCGGCGGCGGCCAGGCTGCAGTGGCCGTCACGCCACGCCCGCTCCACCTGGCGACAGACCGCGAGGGGCTCCAGCAAACCGATATTGAGATACATTGACACCAGGCTGTGGAACAGCCAAGGCGATTCGTCCGCCATCGCGTCCTGCCAGGTACCAAACCGGTCGAGGGCATTGGCGCAGAACCAGTCGAACTGGGCCTGGGCCTGGCTGGCGGTCACGGCGCAATAGAATCGGTCCAGGTCCCCGGGATTGTCGGGGAACGCCTTGCTGACCTCCTCCAGAACCTCGAGAGTCGTACGGTCGTGCGAGAGCACGGGCCGCCGGGGGATGCGCTCTCTGCCCCGCCAGCCCTTGCGATTGTCCTTGTCGTAGTTCCAGCGCCCGCCTTCGGGCTTGCCGTCTTCATCCAGCAGGATTCCATAGCGTTTTCGCATGGTGCGGTAGAAGTATTCCATCCGCAGCTGCTTGTGGCACCCCGCCCACTGGGCGAAGTCGACCTTCGATGCGAGAAAGCGGGTGTCCGGCATAACGTCCACGGGCAACCCGAGGCGCTGACGCCAATCCTGCATGGCTTTCAGCACCCGGTACTCACCGGGCTCACAGACGTCCACAGCGACCGCGCCGCTGAGCGCGATGGCGCGCTTCAGCGCCTCCTCCAGGGAACCAAGACCGTCAGCCCACTGGAAGTAGATCACCCGAAAGCCACGTTCGATCAACTCGTCCCGAAAGTGACGCATGGCGGCAAAGATCAGGGCGATCTTGTGCCGGTTGTGTCGCACATATGCGGCCTCCTCGCGAACCTCGGCCATGACGACCACATCCTCACCCGGCCGGGCGGAAGCCAGCGCAGGGTTCGCATGGGACAACTGGTCACCGAGCACCAGTATCAGCTTGCTGTGTTGCACATTCCTTTCTCCGGGGCCGGTCAAGCGCCACTTCGCCGAGCTGCCTGCTCAGTCTTTCGCGCGTCCTTTCACTACGACACGCTCGCCCCGCCCCCAGCGATTGGGGACAGGGCGCTTCGAACGTCACAGCTCAGGGAGCGGGGGTTATCACTGCATCTATGACATGGATGACACCGTTCGATCCCTCGATATCCGTTGCCACCACATTCGCCTCATCGACCTTTACCGCGCCATCCGCAACGGTGATCGCTATGGTGTCCCCTTCCAGGCTTTTTGCCTCGGTCAAGGTCACCACATAGGCGGCCATCACCTTGCCGGGCACCACATGGTAGGTGAGGATAGCGGTCAGCTTATCCTTGTTCTCCGGCAGGAGCAGCATATCGAGCGTGCCAGGCGGCAACTGGGCAAAAGCCTCGTTGGTCGGGGCGAAAACAGTAAAGGGACCCTCCCCGGACAGCGCCTCGACCAGGCCCGCTGCCTGCAGCGCCGCCACCAGGGTGGAGAAGTCGGGGTTGCCCACTGCGATCTCCACGACAGAGGGCTTTGCCATAGCCTCGCCACTCTCGTGATGAGCTGCATAAACGGCGGTAGAAGCGAAAAAGGCGGCGCACAGCGCGCCGGCGGCCAATAGTCTTCCAGCAATGTTCATAATCATTTCCTCGGAATAAGGTCAAAGTCGTCAGTGGAACCATTTCCACTACACTAGTAATACGCAGGCCCAGAGGCGCCGGACCCGGGCTGTCGGGGTTGTGCCCACTTCCAGACCTCGACTTCCGCTTTGCTGTACCCCGGGGACCGTCGCGCCGTCTGCATGTACAGTTTCTGTCGTGTCAATGACTGGAAATAGTGGGTGAATAGCTCTCCGGCGCTTCAGCTCTTTCGTATAAAGAGCGCTACTGAGGCGGAGAACCGAAATGAATGCAAAGACAGCTGCCGGAGAGGATAAAGAGCTCGAGCGCCTGTACGCACAGGCGCGCCGACACGATCTCTTGAGCGGCGAACAGGAGCGTGAAATAGATGAGCGCAAATGGGCAGCCATACAGAGCTTGCTCGAACTGTTGTACGAAGACCCCTTTTCACGCCACTACCTGAAACGCTGGACAATAGCCTGCTGCCAACCGCTGCCAGCCATAGAACAATTCAGGCACCGGGAACACCGGATCCTG
>JAZBNW010000439.1:0-7014 GCA_036350855.1 Halieaceae bacterium | reverse complement strand
TTCACCGAGCCCATCAGGTGCTCGTCCGACACCAGGGCAATCCGCGATATCCATTAATATCTGCGGTGACATGGACATCGGCTGTCGGCCGATTTGGGACTATACACAGGCGATGGAGGATATACGCCACTACCCGGCGCCTCGACGATACCTCTGGCGCCACAGTCCATGCCGGTTGGTGCCATACCCGCGCTGCCGGCCACCTTCAGATACCACTGCCGCGCACTTTCGGCATCCGGATACAACTTTTGCGGCTTCTGTGCCAGCCGGTGCATACCCGCCAACTCGTCCTCCGCCCAGACACTCTTGATGCCCAGCCCGTAGATATGCTCCGGCGGGCCAGCGGCCATCAGCCCGGCGAGGTGTAATGCCACCACACCGCCGTAGGAGTGGCCCAACAGGCGCAGGGTTCCAGCCACGCCCCAGGTCCACCCGTCCACCAGCGCGCTGGGTAAAAAGAAGAAGCTTTGTAATACATCACCAATACCGTCCTCGTCTTTGCCGGGCGGTGCATCCTCCAGCTTCACCACCGGTACGATGGTCCGCGAAATCACATTCCACTCATCATTAATATTGATCGGAATGACGGGTTGGATATTGAGTGTGTACCGTTCGCCTTTTTGCGTCGGACCCAGGTCGCCGTCGTAATTGAACTGGAACGGCACGCTGACCAGATCGGCGATGGGGTTGTTGAGCTTTTTGGCGATTTCGGCCTGGCTCTGCTGCGCAGCGGCAGCAGCGCTGAGGCCATTGGCAAGAAGTGCCAAAACAGCAGGCAAGATGACTTTTGACTGTATCGCGATCTTCATAATACTGCGCATTCCATAAGAAAATGTCATTGGCCTGCTACGCCGGACACGGGGCCCGCACAAGAGCTGCTACGCCTGTAACCTTCACCAATTTCCGGTCTATGACCGCGCAAAGTGCAAATGCGCGGTCCTTCCCCCTGGCGCCTGGACGCGCTCGTTGGATTATTTGATATTACACTGCGACCGAATCTCCGCAATTTTAGCATCAAGTTTCCTGTTGTACTCGCCGGTGCCGATCTCCAGTCCCTGCTTTTCGCTGCCGCCGAACATATGGGCGATCGCACCAATCGGAATGATCGAACTCGCACCGTCCTCGATTTCCTGCGACGTACGGGCTTTCTCGCTGGTCAACGTTTGAATATCCGCCGCAGCCGTGGAACAGTCGACTGGCTTGGCAAGATTTCCCTGCACCTGGGCTTCTGGTGCTGGCGCCTGTGTTGAACAAGCGGCGGTAAAAAGTGTGAGTAGAGCGATAACTGGAAGTGTTGACTTCATGAATGAACTCCTAATGGTTTGTTTGATGGGTATTGACTCTAAACGTAACATCGCACAACTGGGGACAGACATTGCTTCCTCTTGTTCATAAGCTGTTTTTGCCTGTTTCGGACAGCCGCCCTTCTCAGCGGCCGGGAGTCTGCTCCTGCGAGTCTCTTGGGGTCGGCGGGTCGGGAAATGTCCACGTTCCGTCCTGTATCGCCTTGCCAGGCTGGTACATGCGAACCGCATAATTCCAGCCGTCCATGATGGGCAAGCAGTTCACCACGCCGTCTTCGCATCCGCCGAAACGGATAGTGTAGGATCCGTCGCTATTCTGCTTAGCGGTCAGGTCGTTCAGGCTGTATGCTTTAAGGTCATTTTGCTGGAAGTAGCCCTTGGCGTTGTAAAGGCTGATCGACCAGAACCCCTCTACCGGCACGTCCTTGACCGTTAGTTCATACTCGCCGACCGGCAGATCAGGCTGCACGTTGACATAAACAGCAGCCTTGTCCGGTAGACCACCCCAGGCAGACGCGTTGCCTATCAGGAAATGTACCGGATTGACCTCTTCTTTTGAGCCGAATGTGGCAACGTACCGCTTCAGCCCCCTGGCGAGATCGAGAATGGGCTCCAACGTCGCTTTATAGCTGGGCTTGTCGTAATCCGGCAACGCGAAGGAAGTGTCGGAGCCGGCTGAAATCCGGATCATATCCTGCAGTTTGTGGGCTGCCGCGAGATCAGCTGCGTCTTCAGGATTCGCGAGCGTCCGGATTACAAGGCCAACCACCGGCGTGTCGAACATCTCCACCGTCAGCTTGTAATCGCCGGCACCGTAGAAAACTTCATTCACGTATCCGTCATTATTAATGACCATGAGCGACATATAGCGCTTGCCGGGATGCGGCAGTGTCACGGTCGCTCCGTGGGAGATATCGACCACGCCGAGACTGTAGAGCGTGTCACGATTCATGCGGATGACGTTCTGCTTATCGATCGGTGTCGGCGCTCGATTGTGGTGCAGCCTATTGATGCCGCCAGCGAGTTTGATGATGCCGTCGAACTCGAAGTCGGTCTGCGTCCTGTTGAAGTTATCGACATTGACGACGATAGGGTCTGCCAGTGTATGGCCGCTGACGCTTGTCAGTGCAGCGCTGAGTGCAAATCCAATAACCTGGAATTTCATCACCTTTTCCTTTTCAGCGATTCCGGCACGAGAACATTGCGACATTCGGGAAAGGCCACCTTAATGACTCGTCACTAACGTGGTCTGTCCCTTATTTTCAGTATTTTTCAGTCTTGCCCATATTGTCAAAGCGGCTCAATTTCACTGGGCCGCCAGGTCTTGTTTATCCAGGGTTCGAGTGGCCCATACATACGCAGGATGGCGAACCAGCTCTTGCCCGGAATCGTCTGCACCCAGTTGCCCTCTTTGCCCGCCGGCGGCGGCGGCGAGAAAAGGACATCGTAGGAGCCGTCGGCATTCTGCTGGAAGCCATCGCTCTGGCTGCCGACGGTGGGTAATGACTGACTGGTCTGTAGCATGGAGCGGGTTTGCGTATCGTAAACCGTGACGGCCCAAAAGTTGTTTACTGGAACATTCGAGGGTAAGTGCAAGCGGTACGTTTTGCTGCCATCAAACGCCTTTTTTTGTGCATCCCGAAACGCGATCGCATAGTCAGAACCTGCGCCGGGATGAGTGACTGCCATCGCTGGCGTCACACCGGTGTAGCCGAAGTAGAAACTGGTGCGGGCATCCAGATTTCGCGCGCCGTCAACCTCAAAGAACACATCCTTGTTGGCGAAACCCATAACCCAGGAGCTGTCGCTGTCAGGATAGATAAAATAGCCGGCCTGGCGTGGGCTATACAGCGTTGAACGGGCGGTGGCATCGCCGATTGCTGCAGCTTCGGTGAGCAGGCGCCGCATCCGTTGATCCGGATTGAATGGCTGGCCCTTGACGATGCCGATCGCAGCGAGGGTGCCGCGGGCTTCGCTTCCCAGCGCATCAATGGGTTCACGCTGGATAATGGTATTGAGAGCCTCGAAATAGCTGTAGTCGCCAGGAGCAATAGTGTTGTAGCTCTTGCCACTAATGTTGACGAACTCGGTCGCCGGCGGGTTGCTCGCCGCGCTCAAGGGATAGACCTTCAGGTGATCCTTGACGTTCTTCAACGCCGGCGGCAGGCCGTCGGCAATAGAGCCGCGCATGAAGAACCAGTTAATGAAGGTGGGTGACTTGAGCACAAAGTATCCTTCGGGTACCTCGCCGGTATGGCCCGGGGGTAGTATCAGGTACTTGCCGCCCCTGCCCTTGTCCGCACCGGCCACGCCGAAGTCACCCACGTAGCGCATCCATGCATCGTCCAGCATGCCGAGCATGCCCGGTGGAACTTCCACCACGGTCGGCCCGTAAGCCTGCAGGTCGAGATGGCCGATGGAATACATCGTCGACGTATTTCCAGTGAGGTACAGGGATTGCGAATCCAGCAGTTTCTCGGCGACGGCAATCTGGTTGGGCCGGGTCAGGCCAATGTCCGCGTTTCCGGCGATGACACTGTACACAGACAAAGCACCGACGTTATCCAGAAATGCGGTCACGGCACGCATGCGATCGAGATTGTCATAGACAGTTTCGACCGTTGCATCGGTCGGTACGCCATCGAAAAACTCCAGCTTACCAATCGGTGTTGCAACCCTGTCGGGCGTTGATATCGACTCACGCATTGCAGCGCTTACTTCCGCCTGTGACGCCGTTGCAGTCGATAGCGTCAACAGCGCCAAAGAAAACGAAATAGTCAATGTAACAACACTCTGCTTCATGTTTCGTTTCCTCATGGAGTCATACAAGCTCTTGTTGATATTTGGCGAGACAGTGCTTGCCTGCTCACTCAAATAACTCGATTTCACCCGGCCTCCAGCTCTTGTCGATCCAGGGCTGCAGTGGGCCATACATCCGCAGTATCGTGAACCAGCTCTTGCCAGGAACCGTTTGTAGCCAATTGCCTTCCCTGCCCTGCGGCGCGGTCGGAGCAAAATAGACATCGTAGGAGCCGTCTGCGTTCCGGGTCATGCCCTTGGACTGACTACCGACCGTGGGGAAGCTCTGGCTGGTTTGCAGTTGCGAACGTGTTTGGGTGTCGTACACGGTAACGGCCCAGAAGTCCTTGACAGGCACATCCTTGGGCAGGTGCAGTCGGTAGGTTTTACCACCATCAAACGCTTGCTGCCTGGCGTCGAGCACCGCAAGGGCATAATCCGAGCCCTCCCCCGCATGGGAGGTAGCCATCGCCGGGGTCACGCCGCCGGCATTGAAGTAGTAGAGTGTTCGCGCGTCCAGCCCCATGGTGCCGTCAGCTTCGAAACTGGTGTTCCTGTTGGCAAACGCAGTGGACCAGACGCTGCCGGGGTCGTCCGGGTAGATCTTCACACCATCGAACCGCGGCTGGTAGGTGATAGCGCGGGCGGTTGCATTGCCCAATGTGGCGGCTTCGGCTAACAGGTTTTTCATGCGCTCATCCGGGGCGAAGGGCTGCCCCTTAACGATGCCTATGGCGGCGATGGCGCCGCGGACCTCGGAGTTGATGGCGTCAATCGGTTCTTCCTGTATCACCTGGTCAAGAGCTTCAAAGTAATTGAAATCACTGGGGAAGACGGTATTGAAGGCCCGGTTTGACATGTTCACAAACTCGGTCGCGGCCGGATTCGTTGCGCCTTTTAGCGGATAGACCTTGAGATGCGAGGTGATATTGTTGACCGCCGGCTCCAGCCCGTTTTTGATCGAGCCCCGCAGGAACATAAAGTTCCTGTTGGTTGGGGGTTTCAACAGAAAGTAACCGTCGGGGATGTCGCCGGTATAGCCCGGAGGCAGCACCAGATACTTGCCGCCCTTGCCCAGATCCGGCCCAGTGACCCCCATGTTGCCGACGAAGCGCTGCCAGGCGTCGTTGAGAAAGCCAAGCATACCCGGCGGGACTTCGATTACGGTCGGTCCATCTTTGGCCAGATCGGTATATGTGTAGGCATACAGGGTTGACGTATTGGCCGTTACCACCAGCGTCTGCGAATCCAGCAGTTGTTCAAAGATCGCGATTCGGTTCGCACCCTCGGCCCCGGCATCGGCCAAACCCTTGCGTACGCTGTACATCGACACGGCACCAATATTGTCGAGAAACACGCCCATACCGCGCATCAGATCCAGGTTGTCGTAGACGCTTGCGATCGTGGTGGGAGTCGGTACGCCATCAAAGAATTCGAGCTTGCCGATTGCGGTCTCGACCTTGTCGGGAATGGAGATCGCATCGAGCTCTGCCGATGATACCTGCGCTGACGCAGGGCCTGCGGCTACAGCGAAGACAAAAGCACTTAGAGCTGTCAGGCGTACCATCTCGCAATTCTCCTCGGACAAATTTACAAAGAGCTGCATACGCTAGGGTCTAACTGCTTTCATTTCTGCCCATTTCGCGCCATTATCTGTTCTACACAGAGGGGAGCGATATTGCATGCATGCGATGACGGTTTCGAGAAAGGCTATACGATCGACACGCACCGAATGAGTGCGGTCTCACGAGGGGATAGTGTTGTCCAGTAGGCTATCTATCGTCAGGGCCACTCACCTGAACGACTACATATCCGTGTTGCGCGCTATTGGCGCTCCTGTGGACCGCGATCTTGCACGCTCCAGCTTGCCGCCGCGAATTGAAGAAACACCCGATTTGTACGTCAGCGTTCCGCTTGCGATTGAATGGATCGCACGGACCGGCCACGACCTTGAGCTCATGGAACTGGGGCTGCTCGGCGCACGAAAGGCCTCCCTGACATCGTTACTGCCCGCCCAGCGCACAGCCATCATGGCGGCGCAGACCGGCCTTAAGCGTCTGGAAGCACTCGCCATGCTGTCACGGTACGAGGACAGCGGCCTCCAAATGAGTCTACGCTACGAGGCAGGTAACGTTCGCGTGGTTTGCGACATGGTGGGGCTGGCGCGCCATCCCTTCGTGTGCCTCGCTGAGTGGCTGAACCTGCAGGCCATCATTTCGGTTATTCGCAGCGTCGCGGGACCCTCATGGAGCCCGCGCGAGATGTGCTTCGCATCATCCAATCGTATGCCTGAAGCAGTATTTGCAGCGTTTCCCAACACACGCGTGCTTGTGGGCCAGCGTCACACCTGCGTGGTGGTCGATTGTGCGACTCTTTCCCGGACGACACGGCAAATCACAGTCGCCGCGAGCGAGCCCCCGACCATCACAGGATCAACAGAGCAGGAAGACGACCAACCTGCGGCCTGGGGACTCGCCAGCCTGCTGCGCATGATGGTTCAGCCCTACCTGAACGAGGGCTGTCCCGATGTCGCTTTCACCGCCAGACTGGCCGGGATCAGCACGCGGACCCTGCAGCGACGGCTCAAGCTGTGCGGCAGTTCCTATTCACAGATTCTGCAGGAAGCGCGCATTGAGCTTGCCTGCATGCGTCTGGCCGAACCTGCGTTGAAGGTAATCGATGTCGCGGTAATGGCGGGCTACCACTGCCCCCAACACTTTACGCGCGCGTTCCGCCGGTTTGTCGGTATCACGCCGTCGCAGTATCGCCAATACAACCTGGGTGGGAACGCGTAAAGGGAAGTTGGCGCGCCGGTGTGCCGGACCACTGGCACGATTCGAAGCGGATGGCCGCCCCCTCCGACCGCCTGGTTCGCAGCCACAATTGGCGATATTTAAAGCTTTATAATTCA
>JAZBNW010000438.1:0-16512 GCA_036350855.1 Halieaceae bacterium | reverse complement strand
CTTCAGGATTTACGACTCCCTGCTGTCCGAGGAAGCGGTACTGGCATTCGAGTACGGCTATTCCACAACCCTGCCCCAGGGGCTGGTGATATGGGAGGCGCAGTTCGGCGATTTCGCCAATGGCGCCCAGGTGGTCATCGACCAGTTCATTACCAGCGGTGAGCACAAGTGGCAGCGCCTCAGCGGCCTCACCATGCTGCTGCCCCACGGCTACGAGGGGCAGGGCCCGGAGCATTCCTCGGCCAGGCTGGAGCGGTTCATGCAGCTGTGCGCCGAGCACAATATCCAGATTTGCGTGCCAACCACCCCCGCCCAGGTGTTCCATATGTTGCGGCGCCAGGCGATCCGGCCCCTGCGCAAACCCCTGGTGGTGATGACGCCGAAGAGCCTCCTGCGGCACAAGGAAGCCACCTCCACTATCGATGAACTGGCCCAGGGCAGGTTCTTCAACGTGCTGGACGAAACCGACGACCTGGACAGGTCTGCGGTGGAGCGGGTCATCCTGTGCAGCGGCAAGGTGTTTTACGACCTGCGCGCCGCGCGGCGCGAGCGCGGCATCGAGAATATCGCGATCCTGCGGCTCGAGCAGCTGTACCCCTTTCCGGAAGAGGAACTGCTGGAGGTGCTGACGTCCTATCCGAACATCAACGACGCCATCTGGTGCCAGGAAGAGCCGATGAACCAGGGCGCCTGGTATTCCAGCCAGCACCATATGCGCAGGATCATTCACCAGCACAACAGGGACGTCTACCTGCGCTACGTGGGGCGTGAGTCATCCGCGGCTCCCGCGGCGGGGTACATGGCCCTGCACGTGGCGCAGCAGGAACAGTTCATCAATGACGCACTGGCGGAATACGAGCCGGGCAGTGATCAGCACAACAAGGAAGCGTAATGGCTATTGAAATAAAAGCGCCGGCATTTCCCGAGTCGGTGGCGGACGGTGAAATCGCCAGCTGGCACAAGGGGGAGGGGGATACGGTCTCTCGCGATGAATTGATTGTCGAGATAGAAACCGACAAGGTCGTGATGGAAGTATTGGCGCCGGAGGATGGGGTAATCACCAAAATCCATGCCCGGGAAGGCGATACTATCGAGAGCGAACAGGTGCTGGCCACGCTGGAGCAGGGTGCAACGGCTGCCAGCGCACCGGCAAAAGCCGAGGCTGCCCCGGCTGCGGCGCCTCCCGCCAAAGCCGATACCGGTGCCGCAGAGCAAATGGGCCCGGCGGTGAGGCAGTTGCTCGAGGAACACAAGCTGGATCCATCCACCATCACCGGTACCGGCAAAGGTGGTCGTATCACCAAGGAAGATGTTCTCGAACATCTCAAGACCAGGGACACCGCGCCACCGCGAGTGTCCGCCGAAGCCTCGGTCGTGCCGGCCGCGCCGGTCGGGCCGTCCAGCGAGCGGGTGGAGAAGCGGGTGCCCATGACCCGTATGCGCGCCAGGATAGCCGAGCGCCTGCTGGAAGCGACCCAGCAGACCGCCATGCTGACCACCTTCAACGAGGTGAACATGGCGCCGGTGATGGCCCTGCGCAGCAAGTACAAGGAACAGTTCGAAAAGGTCCACAACGGTACCCGCCTGGGTTTCATGGGCTTTTTCGTCAAGGCGGCCTGCGAGGCCCTCAAGCGTTTCCCCGCGGTCAACGCCTCCATCGATGGCAGCGATGTGGTGTACCACGGTTACCAGGATATCGGCGTTGCCGTTTCCACCGAAAACGGCCTGGTGGTCCCGGTGCTGCGCGATGCGGATTTCATGAGCCTCGCGGATGTCGAGGCGGCGATCCGCGACCTGGGGATTCGCGCCAAGGAGAACAAGCTGACCATAGAGGACATGACCGGCGGCACCTTCACCGTCACCAATGGCGGCGTATTTGGCTCACTGCAGTCGACGCCTATCCTCAATCCTCCCCAGACCGGCATCCTGGGGATGCACAAGATACAGGACAGGCCCATGGCGGTGAACGGCCAGGTGGTCATTCTGCCGATGATGAATCTCGCATTGTCTTACGATCACCGGCTCATCGATGGCAAGACCGCGGTACAGTTCCTGGTCGCCATCAAGGACCTGATCGAGGATCCGGCGCGCATTCTGCTGCAGCTGTGAGCATTCGACAGGTGCACAAACTGACAAGACTGGAAAATAGACATGTCTGATAAATACGATGTTGTAGTGATCGGCGCCGGCCCGGCCGGCTATGTAGCCGCAATCAGGGCCGCCCAGCTGGGATTGTCGACAGCCTGCGTGGAGCAGTGGCTGGATGCCAAGGGCAAGGTGCGTCTGGGCGGTACCTGTCTCAATGTCGGCTGTATTCCGTCCAAGGCACTGCTGGACAGCAGCCAGAAATTTGCCGAGGCCAGGGATCACCTGGCGGTGCACGGCATCACGGTGAACGACCCGCAAATAGACGTGCCGGCGATGCTCGGGCGCAAGGACAGGATCGTCGACCAGCTGACCGGCGGTATTGCCGGACTGTTCAAGCACAATGGCGTCACCGCTATCTCGGGTACCGGCAAGGTACTGTCCGGTGCGCGGGTGGAGGTAACGAACAAGGATGGTGATGTGCAGGTGCTCAGTGCCGGCAATGTGATCATTGCCGCCGGCTCCCTGCCGGTGAACATACCCCCCGCGCCAGTCGACAACGAATACATCATCGACTCCACCGGTGCGCTGGAGCTGACCGAGGTGCCCCGGCGCCTTGGTGTGATCGGAGCGGGTGTCATCGGTCTGGAACTGGGCAGCGTCTGGTCCCGGCTCGGTTCGGAAGTGGTGATGCTGGAGGCGCTGGATGACTTCCTGCCCATGATGGATGTCCAGATTGCCAAGGAGTCCGCAAAGATATTCAGGAAGCAGGGCCTGGATATCCGCCTTGGCACCCGGGTGACCGGCGCCGAGGTGAAAAACGGCGCGGTTGAGGTGACCTACAGCACAGCCGGCGAGGAGCATGTGGAGACCTTCGATCGGCTGATTGTGGCCGTGGGTCGCAAACCCCGCTCCCAGGAGCTGTTTGCCAGCGACAGCGGGATCACGCTGGACGAACGGGGCTATATTTTTGTCAACGACTTCTGTGAGACCGAGGCACCACATATTTTCGCCGTGGGTGACGTCGTGCGAGGACCGATGCTGGCCCACAAGGGCTCAGAGGAGGGTATCATGGTCGCCGAGCGCATCGCCGGCAAAAAGGCCCAGATGAATTACGACTGTATTCCCTCGGTGATTTACACGCATCCGGAAGTCGCCGCGGTGGGCCGCACGGAGCAGGAGCTCAAGGCGGACGGCGTCCCGTACAAGGTCGGCGTGTTCCCTTTCGTGGCCAGCGGGCGCGCACTGGCGGCCAACGACTCGGATGGCATGGTCAAGGTGTTGGCACATGAAGACAATGATCGCATCCTGGGGTGCCACATCGTCGGCCCCTCCGCTGCCGATCTGGTACAGCAGGTGGTCATCGCGATGGAATTCGGCTCCAGTGCCGAGGACCTGGCCTTGATCGTGTTCGGTCATCCCACCCTGTCGGAGGCAGTACACGAGGCGGCCCTGGCGGTAGACGGTCACGCGATTCACATCGCCAACCGGAAAAAACGAAAATAGAATTTGCCCGGGCGCGAATAACAACATAATCCCCGACGCGCGCGGGCGTAACGAGAGAAACTCTGCCTTATCAAGCAGGGTTTTTTGATAACCAGAGCAGCAGACGACTACAGGACAGAAGATGAACCTTCATGAGTATCAGGGCAAACAGCTGTTTGCAGAGTACGGACTGCCGGTATCCCGGGGTTATGCAGTAGACACGCCCGAGGATGCAGCAGATGCAGCGGACAAGATTGGCGGTAATATGTGGGTGGTCAAGGCCCAGGTGCACGCCGGTGGACGCGGCAAGGCCGGCGGCGTAAAGCTCGTCAAGAGCAAGGATGAGATCCGGGCTTTCGCCAGCCAGTGGCTGGGCAAGAACCTCGTCACCTACCAGACTGACGCCAACGGCCAGCCTGTGAGCAAGATACTGGTGGAATCCTGTACCGACATCGCCGACGAGCTGTATCTCGGGGCCGTGGTCGACCGTTCCTCCCGTCGCATCGTCTTCATGGCCTCTACCGAGGGCGGGGTGGAAATCGAGAAGGTCGCGGAGGAGACGCCGGAGAAAATCCTGCGGGCAACCATCGACCCGCTGGTGGGCGCCCAGCCTTACCAGGGCAGGGAGCTGGCGTTCAAGCTCGGCCTCAAGGGCGACCAGATCAAGCAGTTCGTCAAGATATTCATGGGCCTTGCCCAGATGTTCGTTGACAAGGACCTCGCGCTGATCGAGGTGAACCCACTGGTGATTACCGAAGAGGGCAACATGCACTGCCTGGACGCCAAGATCGGCGTGGACGGCAACGCGCTCTATCGCCAGAAAGCACTGCAGGAGATGCACGACCCCAGCCAGGAAGACGCCCGCGAGGCGCATGCCGCGCGCTGGGAGCTGAATTATGTGGCGCTCGATGGTGCTATCGGCTGCATGGTCAACGGCGCCGGCCTGGCCATGGGAACGATGGATATCGTGAAACTCCACGGCGGGTTTCCCGCCAACTTCCTTGATGTCGGGGGCGGCGCGACCAAGGAGCGGGTGGCCGAGGCCTTCAAGATCATTCTCTCGGACGAAAACGTGAAAGCGGTGCTGATCAATATTTTTGGCGGCATCGTGCGCTGCGACCTGATCGCCGAGGGTGTCATCGGGGCGGTGGAAGAGATTGGAGTCAACGTTCCCGTGGTCGTGCGGCTGGAGGGAAACAACGCGGAACTGGGCCGCAAGGTCCTGGCCGACAGCGGCCTCAATATCATAGCGGCCAACAGTCTGACGGACGCCGCCAAACAAGCGGTAGCGGCAGCGGGAGGTGCGGCGAAATGAGCATACTTATCGACAGGAACACCAAGGTTATCTGCCAGGGTTTCACCGGCTCGCAGGGTACTTTCCACTCGGAGCAGGCGATTGCCTACGGCACCAAAATGGTGGGTGGCGTCACCCCCGGCAAGGGCGGCCAGGAACACCTGGGGCTGCCCGTGTTCAACACCGTGGCCGAAGCGGTGGCGGCCACAGGGGCGGATGCGTCTGTCATCTATGTGCCAGCGGCCTTCTGCAAGGACTCGATCCTGGAAGCCGCCAACTCGGGCATCAGTCTGATCGTCTGTATCACCGAGGGCATTCCAACGCTGGATATGCTGGTCGCCAAGGTGAAATGCGACGAGCTGGGCGTGCGCCTGATCGGCCCGAACTGTCCCGGCGTCATTACCCCCGGGGAATGCAAGATCGGCATCATGCCCGCGAGTATCCACCTGCCGGGTAAGGTCGGCATCGTGTCCCGCTCGGGCACGCTGACCTATGAAGCGGTAAAACAGACCACCGATGCGGGCTATGGCCAGTCCACTTGCGTCGGTATCGGCGGCGACCCGATCCCGGGATCAAACTTCATCGACATTCTGGCAATGTTCGAGAAGGACCCGGCCACCGAGGCCATCGTCATGATAGGTGAGATCGGCGGCACTGCCGAGGAGGAGGCCGCGGCCTATATCAAGGCCAATGTCAGCAAGCCAGTCGTGTCCTATATCGCCGGCGTAACGGCGCCCAAGGGCAAGCGCATGGGTCATGCGGGCGCGATCATATCCGGTGGCAAGGGCACTGCGGACGAGAAGTTTGCAGCCCTGGAAGACGCCGGTGTGAAAACCGTGCGCAGCCTGGCGGATATCGCCGCAGGCCTGGCTGAAATTACCGGCTGGTAGTGGCTGTGCGGGTTTGATGCGAGAAGGGGGCCGCCCTGGGGCGGCCCCCGTTTTTATATGACGGTAAGCAACCCGGGCGCCGCCCCGGGGCAACTGCTCCCCGGCTTGATATAGCTCAAGATCCGGCGTATCCAGAGCGTCGCTGTGGCGATAAAATGGAAAAAATAACAGATGAACTTGGGGTGGAGGCGATCCCTGGATACCGCAAAATCCAGTCTCCACGCACGATGTGGCAGTAATTCAGGCAGACACTTATGACAAACAATATTGATTTATCCGGCTATGGCATCCGTGATGCGCACGAGATCATCTACAACCCCTCTTATGAGCAGTTGTTCGCCGAGGAGACCCGGCCGGATCTCGAGGGATACGAGAAAGGCGTGGTCACGGAACTCGGTGCGGTGGCCGTCCACACGGGCATTTTTACCGGCCGCTCCCCCAAGGACAAGTTCATCGTCCTGGACGATGTCAGCAGGGAGCACATCTGGTGGAATTCGCCGGAATCGCCCAATGACAACAAGCCGATCTCGCCCGAGAACTGGCAGATACTCAAGGGTCTGGTAAGCCAGCAGCTCTCTGGCAAGCGACTGTTCGTGGTGGATACCTTCTGTGGCGCGAACGAGAACAGCCGGCTGAAAGTGCGTTTCGTGATGGAGGTCGCCTGGCAGGCCCACTTCGTCAAGAATATGTTTATCCGGCCGACGGATGAGGAACTGGCCAACTACGGCGAGCCGGATTTCGTGGTGCTTAACGCATCGAAAACCAGTGACGCCAACTGGCAGTCCCACGGCTTGAATTCCGAGGTCTTCACCGTATTCAACATGACCGAGAAAATGCAGATCATCGCCGGCACCTGGTACGGCGGTGAGATGAAAAAGGGCATGTTCTCGATGATGAACTACTATCTCCCCCTGCAGAATATGGCGTCCATGCACTGCTCGGCCAATGTCGGTGAAGACGGTGATGTGGCGATTTTCTTCGGTCTGTCCGGCACCGGTAAGACGACCCTTTCGACGGACCCGAAACGGCGCCTGGTCGGCGATGACGAACACGGCTGGGACGACCACGGGGTGTTCAACTTCGAGGGCGGCTGCTACGCCAAGACCATCGACCTGGACCCCGAGAGCGAGCCCGACATCTACAAGGCTATCTCGCGCGACGCCCTGCTGGAAAACGTGGTGGTGGACGAGGCCGGCAAAATCGATTTCTCCGACCGGTCGATCACCGAGAACACCCGCGTGTCCTACCCGATCTATCATATTGAGAATATCGTCAAGCCCGTATCCCGGGCGGGACACCCCAGCAAAGTGATATTCCTGACGGCCGACGCCTTCGGGGTCCTGCCGCCGGTGTCCATCCTCGATCGCGAGCAGACCAAGTACCACTTCCTCTCGGGTTTTACCGCCAAGCTGGCCGGCACCGAGCGCGGCATCACCGAGCCTGTCCCCACGTTTTCCGCCTGCTTCGGCAAGGCATTCCTGAGCCTGCACCCGGTGGCCTACGGCAAGGCGCTGGTGTCGCGCATGGATGCCGCCGATGCCAAGGCCTACCTGGTGAATACGGGCTGGAATGGCAGCGGCAAGCGGATATCCATCAAGGACACCCGGGCGATTATCGACGCCATTCTCGATGGCTCCATCGAAGAGGCGGAGACATCGATGCTGCCTGTTTTCAACCTCGCCATCCCCCGCGCCCTGCACGATGTCGACAGCGGGATCCTGGATCCCCGGGATACCTACAGCGACCCGGGCGAGTGGGAACGAAAGGCAACCGACCTGGCGCAGCGCTTCATCAGGAACTTTGCCATGTTTACCGACAACGACGAGGGCAAGGCCCTGGTGGCTGCCGGACCGCAACTGTAGATCGACCGCGCAGCGGGCTGCAGCTTGTCCTGCAGTCGGCTGCGGCCCGCCGCCGGCTCGGCTTCCCGGGTTCCGACTCGCGAAGATCCTTGCCGCGACAGTTCTCCCCCTGCTGTCGCCCAATGCAGGGCATCTGCATTGTAAAGCCTTGAAAATCTCCTCCTCAGTCCCCATCTCCCCCTGTACCTGGTAGACCAGCCTGGACACACTCAACCAATAGATGAGGATCCTATGACCGCCGACGTACGCAAGGAAACCCTGGGTTTCCAGACCGAAGCCAAGCAATTGCTTCACCTGATGATTCACTCCCTGTACAGCAACAAGGAGATATTCCTGCGCGAGCTGATCTCGAATGCCAGTGATGCAATCGACAAGCTGCGTTTCGCCGCCCTGGCGGACCCCGCGCTGCTGGAAGGGGGCTCCGATCTGCAGATTCAGGTGGATGTAGCCAAAAACAAAAAGCAGCACACGATTACCATCAGCGATAACGGCATCGGTATGAACCGTGCAGAAGTTATCGAGAATCTCGGCACCATCGCCAAATCCGGCACCGCCGCATTCCTGGAAAACCTGACCGGGGACCAGAAGAAGGATTCGCAGCTCATCGGCCAGTTCGGCGTGGGCTTTTACTCTGCGTTCATCGTGGCGGAGCGGGTCGAGGTGCATACCCGCAAAGCGGGGGAGGCCCCGGATCAGGGCGTGCTGTGGGAGTCCCACGGGGAGGCCGAGTTCTCCATCGAGGCCAGACCCAGGGAAACCCGCGGCACCAGCATCACCCTGTACCTGAAGAAGGACAGCCAGGAGTTCGCCGATGACTGGCGCGTGCGCAGTGTCATCAAGAAGTACTCGGACCACATCTCGGTGCCGGTGATGATGGCCAGGCCTGCCAAACCCGCCGAAGAGGGGGAAAAGCCCGCCAAGGATGCCCCGGTGGAATACGAGGCGATCAACGCCGCGACTGCCCTGTGGACCCGCGGGCGCTCGGACATCAGCGATGAGGAATACAGGGAATTCTACAAGCACGTCTCCCACGACTTCCAGGATCCCCTGACCTGGTCGCACAACAGGGTGGAGGGCAAACTCGAGTATACGAGCCTGTTATACCTGCCGAAAAAGGCGCCCTTCGACCTGTGGAATCGCGAGATGAACCGCGGTTTGAAACTGTACGTGCAGCGTACCTTCATCATGGACGATGCCGAGCAGTTCCTGCCGATGTACCTGCGTTTTGTAAAGGGCGTGGTCGACTCCAACGACCTGTCGCTGAACGTATCGCGGGAAATCCTGCAACAGGACCCGGCGGTGGAGTCCATGCGCAGCGCACTTACCAAGCGCGTACTCGACATGCTGGCCAAGCTTGCCAAGAGCAAGGGGGACGACTACGCGACCTTCTGGCGGGAGTTCGGCCAGGTCCTCAAGGAGGGTCCCGCCGAGGACAGCGCCAACAAGGACAAGATTGCCAAACTGTTGCGTTTCAGCACCACCCATACCGACGAGGAAACCCAGGACCAGTCCCTGGAGGGCTACGTGTCCCGCATGCAGGAGGGCCAGGACAAGATCTACTACGTGGTTGCGGAGAACTTCAAGACCGCGAAGCACAGCCCGCATCTCGAGGTGTTCCGCAAGAAAGGTATCGAGGTCCTGCTGCTGTCCGACCGTGTCGACGACTGGCTGATGAACCACCTGCAGGCGTTTGACGGCAAGCAGTTCCAGGACGTGGCACGCGGTGCGCTCGACCTGGCTGCCGAGTCCGAGGAGGAGAAAGCGGAACGGGAAAAGCTGGCCAGGGAGTCCGAGGCAGTGGTGCAGAGACTGGCCAGGGTGCTGGAAAGCAAAGTGGCCGAAGTGCGCGCCACCAATCGCCTGACCGACTCTGCCACCTGCCTGGTGGTGGGTGATTTCGACATGGGGGCGCAGATGCGCCGTATCATGGAGGCCGCAGGCCAACCCGTCCCGGAGAGCAAGCCGATCCTGGAGATCAACCCGTCCCACCCGCTGGTGAAGATGCTGGACCAGGAGGCGGACGAGGACCGCTTCGCCGATCTGGGCAACATCCTGTTCGACCAGGCCAACCTGGCCGAGGGCGGGCAGCTGGACGACCCGGCGGCCTATGTGTCAAGGCTCAACAAACTCCTGCTGGAGCTGAGCCGGAGCTGACGGCCCGGCGCGCAGCCGGCGCAAATGCGGACTCCCGGGTCCGCTTTTTTGTTAGACTGCGCCCCACACGATAAAAGGCCGAAGGAATACAGCCAATGCCCGATTCCTGTAACGTCGCGGTGCTCGGCGGCGGCAGCTTCGGTACCGTCATCGCCAATATCATTGCCGGTAACGGCAACCGGGTGCGGCTGTGGCTGCGCAACCAGGCGCTGGCGGAGTCCATCAACAGCCAGCGGCAGAACAGCGAGTACCTGCCCGGCTACCTCCTGCACGAAAAGCTCGAAGCCACATCATCCCTGTCCCTGGCGGTGGAGGGCGTGGACGTGGTGCTGGTGGCGGTGCCCAGCAGTTCGTTCCGGGCGGTGGTGCGGGAGCTCGCCGCTTGCGTTTCCACCGACACCCTGCTGGTCAGTCTTACCAAGGGGATAGAGCCGGGTGGCTTTCGCCTGATGAGCGAGATCCTGCGCCAGGAGATGCCCGCCAACCCGACCGGTGTCCTCAGCGGGCCCAACCTGGCGGGGGAGATCGCCCGCGGACATGTGACCGGCTCGGTGATCGCCAGTGACCAGGCCTGGATCAATACCCGTATTCACGATCTTTTGCACAGCGATTCCTTCCTGATTTACGGCTCGCAGGATATGTACGGCGTCGAGTTGGGCGGGGCCCTGAAGAATGTTTACGCCATCCTCGCCGGGGTTGCGGCCGCTCTTGAATTCGGCGAAAACACCGTCGGTATGTTGCTCACACGCTCACTGGCGGAGATGTCGCGTTTTGCGGTGCACATGGGCGCAAATCCCATGACCTTTCTCGGGCTGGCCGGGGTAGGGGATCTGTTTGTGACCTGCTCTTCCCCGCTGTCGCGCAACTACCAGGTGGGGCTGGCACTGGGGCGTGGACAGCCACTGGACGATATCCTGGCGGCGATGGACCAGGTGGCGGAGGGGATCAATACCCTGGGCCTGCTCAAGGCCGAGGCGGACCGGCGGCAGGTGCATATGCCGCTGGTGAAGGGGCTCTATGCCATCCTCTATGAACACCGGCCGGTGGCCGAGGTGTTCGATGATATGATGCATACCGAGCAGGCGCAGGATGTGGAATTTGTTACGGGCCGATAAGTGATGATCATAACCGTCTGGCGACATGGCGAGGCTGGCAGTGCAGCCACTGACCGGCAACGAGAACTGACCGACACCGGGTTTGACGATGTCGGCTTCGGCTGTCGGCAATTTCACGCCGCGCTGGAAGCGCGGGGTATGACAGCTCCCGAACTCATATTATTCAGCCCCTGGCTGCGTACCCGGGAGACAGCGGACGTCATCGCCGCAGCGTTTACCCACGCGCGCTCGCGCGAGCTCGATGCCCTGCGCCCCGCAAGTAATGTGGCCGCCCTGGAGGCTGTACTCGCGGACATGGAAAGCGGACCAGACAGCCCCCGCCATGTCGTCCTGGTGTCGCACCAGCCCCTGGTATCGCAGCTGGTGGACCATTACCTGGGCGCAACCAACCCGGTGCCCCCGCTGTCCCCCGGGGGACTCGTCACGCTCTCACTCGAGGTGGCGGCGCGCGGCTGTGGTGAACTGTGCTTCTGGGCCATGCCCCCTGGTTACGAGGCGGGGATATAAGCGTGGTAGCGCCCGTGGCTCTCAGCTGGGAGGTGAATGGCCTGTCACTCGCCGGCCTGTCCTGGGGGAATCCGGGGGGCAGGCCGCTGCTGGCGCTGCACGGCTGGTTGGACAACGCCGCCAGCTTCAGTGTCATGGCGCCCCTGCTCGAGCAACACCATGTGGTTGCAGTCGATCTCACCGGCCATGGTCTCAGTGCCAATCGATCCGCGGATGCGGGCTACCAGATCTGGGATGACCTGCCCGAACTGCTGGGCATACTCGAGGCCCTTGGCTGGGATCGTTTTTCGCTGCTGGGACACTCCCGCGGGGCCATCATATCCAGCCTGCTTGCCAGCGCGATACCCGAGCGGGTGGAGCGGCTGGTGCTGCTCGACGGCGTTGTCCCCGCACCGGTCGGCGAGGACCAGTTCCCCTTACAGATGCGCCGTTTTCTCGACGATAAACGCCGCTGGTTGCACAGCCATAATCGGGTCTATCCCAGCGTGGAGGCGGCGCTGGCGAGTCGCAAGCGCTCCTCCCTGCCCGCCACCGCTGCCCGCGCGCTGGTAGAGCGCAACCTGCGCCCCTGCGAGGGAGGGTACAGCTGGACCACGGACCTGCGCTTGCGCGGCGCCTCCGCGGTAAAGCTGACCGAGGGCCAGATCGAGGCGGTGCTGGGGGCGCTGAGCATGCCCACCCTGTTGTTGCTGGCACAGGAGGGCTATGGCGGGCAGCCGGAGCTGGCCCGGCAGGCGAGCAGGTATATCCGACAGCTGGACATTGTCCAGGTCAGCGGTGGGCATCATTTTCATATGGAGCCCGGTGCTGCTATCGTGGCGCAAAGGATCAATGGATTTTTACAGGCATGACGCCAGTGGGAGAAAGATGAGAGGCGGCGGTACTATTTTGATTGGTGTGATTTTCGGGCTCCTGTCGGGGCTGGGCGCTACGGTGACTCACTCAGCCACGGGGCTGGAGTTACTGCAGCAGTTGAATGATTACCCACACGCCAAACTCCTGAACCTTGAACAGGAGGAAGTGCTGGACTACGAGGTGGGCCTGGGCGCCATTCAGAAGATCGGTGGCGCCTGGCGTTTCAAGGACAGCGAACGCTTCAACGGCCAGCTCAGCAGCTACACCTGGCAGATTGTCGATGGCTTCACGTCGATAGAGGTCCTGGGCGAGTTGGTCAGCGCGGCGCAACAGCTTGAGGGCGCCCAGCTGTTGTTTGCCTGCGATGGCAGGGCCTGTGGCCGCGGCGTGCAGTGGGCCAACCGCGTGTTTCACCAGCCGCTGCTGTATGGCCGGGAGGGGCTGCAACGTTACCGGGTCTATTCCCTGGGCAGCGATCCCCGCAGCCTGCTGATCCTGTTCGCCGCCTCACGCACCGCGGACAGGCAGTACCTGCATGCGGAACTGCTGGAAGTAACGCCCTAGTGCTGCAACCACCTCATAAGTGATGAGGTGTTCGCAGCGCTAATTCCTCATCTGCAACAGGGAGAGAAACTCCTCGCGGGTTTTGTGTTCGTTGCGGAAACTTCCCAGCATGGCGGAGGTTTTCATCACGGAGTTCTGTTTTTCCACACCGCGCATCATCATGCACATATGCCGGGCCTCGATGATGACGCCCACGCCCTCGGCCTCGGTGACTTCCATGATCGTCTCGGCGATCTGCACGGTGAGGGTTTCCTGTATCTGCAGGCGCCGCGCATACAGGTCGACGATTCTCGCGACCTTCGACAGGCCCAGCACTTTGCCCGTGGGAAGGTAAGCCACATGGCACTTGCCGATAAAGGGCAGCAGATGGTGTTCGCACAGGGAGTACAGCTCGATGTCCTGCACCAGGATCATCTCGCTGGAATCCGAGGGGAACAGCGCGTTGTTAACGACGTCCTCGATGGACTGCCCGTAGCCCCGGGTCAGAAACTGAAATGCCTTGGCCGCCCGCTTCGGGGTATCCGCCAGACCTGGCCTTTCAAGGTTCTCACCGATACCCTCGATGATCTTTGCCCAGTGCTCTTCCACAGGCCGTGCTCCTTGTCTTGTATGCCCGAACGCGTAAGCCGAAGGGCGGGGCAGCGAATAGTAGCAACCGGTCATGCGAGTGGCAATCGAGCCGACAGGGCCCGCTATCGGGTACACTTGGACGCATCCGGTTGCCGCTGTGCAGCAGGCAGCGTGATCAACAAGGTAAAACGGGCCCCATGAAGCAGACTGATTCGACGATGACTCCCCCCGGCACCATAGGCGAGGCCCTGGACTATTGCAGCGCAGCCCTGGAGGACAGTGACGTATTTTTCGGTCACGGCACGGACAATGCGTGGGACGAGGCGGTACAGCTGGTGCTGTCAGTGGCCGATCTGCCGCTGGATTCGGATGACGGTGTATTACCCCACCCGCTGGCGCCTGCAGCGTTCAGGCGGATCGAGATGCTGCTGCGCGCGCGTATCGAGGACCACACACCGCTGCCTTACCTGCTGGGTAAAGCCTGGTTTGCGGGGCTGGAGTTTCACAGTGACCCCCGCGCCATCATTCCGCGTTCACCGATCGCGGAGTTGATCCTCAACGAGTTCCAGCCCTGGTACAGCGGCCCGGCGCCGCGGCGGGTACTGGATCTGTGCTGTGGCGGCGGCTGTATCGGCCTGGCCGTGGCGCATTACTACCCCGACGTGCAGGTTGATCTGCTCGATATCGACGCCGGGGCGCTGGCCCTCGCCCGTGAGAATGCGCAGGCCATGGGTCTGTCCGAACGTGTGAATATCGTCCAGTCCGATGTGTTCGACGCGCTGGGTGACGTGAGCTACGACCTGATTCTCAGCAACCCGCCCTATGTCGACAGCGAGGACCTGGCGGGCCTGCCGGCGGAGTTCGGCCACGAGCCCGCGCTGTCCCTGGGTTCAGGTCACGACGGGCTCGATCTGACGCGCAGGATACTGGCCGGGGCCCACCGTTACCTGCGCCCCGAGGGGCTGCTTGTGGTGGAGGTGGGCAACAGCTGGGCAGCCCTTGAGGAGGCATACCCGAATGTCCCGTTCACCTGGCTTGAATTCGAACACGGCGGTCATGGGGTGTTCGCGCTGAGTGCCAAAGAGTTGCAAGATTACGGGGCATGGCTGGCCTGATCCGCTTATAATATGCGGCTTTCGGAGACGGGCGCGAGTACACGATGGCGGGCAACACAATTGGAAAACTGTTCACGGTAACCAGCTTTGGCGAGAGCCATGGCCCGGCCCTGGGCTGTATTGTCGACGGTTGCCCTCCGGGGCTGGAACTCGCTCCCAGCGACATGCAGCGCGACCTGGACAGGCGCAAACCCGGCACCTCGCGTTTTACCACCCAGCGCCGCGAGGCCGATGAAGTGAGTATCCTGTCCGGTGTCTTCGAGGGCGTCACCACCGGGACACCGATCGGGCTGCTGATCGAGAACACCGACCAGCGCTCCAGGGACTACTCCAATATCAAGGACACCTTCCGTCCGGCCCATGCCGATTACACCTACAACCAGAAATACGGGTTTCGCGATTATCGCGGCGGCGGGCGTTCGTCCGCCCGGGAAACCGCCATGCGGGTGGCGGCCGGCGCGATCGCCAAGAAATACCTGTCCTGGCGCTACGGTATCGAGATCCGCGGCTACCTCGCACAGCTCGGTCCGATTGTCGCCGGGCAGCTGGACTGGGACACGGTGGAGACCAATCCGTTCTTCTGCCCGGATCCCGGCAAGATAAGCGAGATGGAAGACTACATGGCCGCCCTGAACAAACGCGGGGATTCCATTGGTGCGCGTATCAACGTTGTTGCCAGCGGCGTGATGCCCGGACTGGGAGAGCCTGTGTTCGACCGCCTCGATGCGGATATCGCCCATGCCATGATGGGCATCAACGCCGTGAAAGGAGTCGAAATCGGCGCGGGGTTTGCCTCGGTGGAGCAGGCCGGAAGCGAACATCGCGACCTGCTGACCCCCGCGGGCTTTGTCGGCAACAATGCGGGGGGAATACTCGGCGGAATTTCCAGCGGCCAGGACATCACGGTGAGCATTGCGCTCAAGCCCACATCGAGTATCCGCCAACCCGGCGCTACCATCGACAGGGCAGGCAACGCCACGGAAATGTCCACCCACGGCCGTCACGACCCCTGCGTCGGTATCCGCGCCACACCGATCGCCGAGGCCATGCTGGCGATCGTGCTGATGGACCACGCCCTGCGCCACCGCGCCCAGAACATGGATGTCCAGTGCGACACTCCGGTGCTGCCCGCATCCGCCAACAGCCCGAAAGAAGCCGGCTGAAGGCGGCGTCGGCGCAATGAGCAGGGCTGCCCGGCGCTACGTCCGCACCATCCTGATCGGAACCTTCGCCCTGGCCGCGCTGGTGTGGATGGCCGTCGACCAGTTCGGCGTGTCGCGGCAGGAGATGCTGGAACTGATGCTGGTAACCGGTCTGGTGGTACTGCTGGTTATCGTCCTGGCCGGTACCGCGACCCTGGTCTGGGTCGGCCTGCGTAAACTGTTTCGCGGTGGCGGCCGGGAGTAAGCGCGAGCACCGGCCGCGGGATAGTTGCCTTATGAATTCGACCCAAAGCCTGCGTTACTGAGTCGCGTCCGTTGCCGCCTGGCTGGCCGCCGCCGCGCCGCTGGCGCCGATGTACTGCATCACCAGCGCCAGGGTGCTGTCGATTTCCGCCGCTGACATGGCGCCCTGTTTGAAATAGCGCACCACGCCCTGGGGGTCGGTGACAATCACCGCGGAATTCTCTTTTTCCAGCTGCCATGCCTTGAGCCCGACACCGTCCTCGTCGGCGACCAGGATCGCGTTGGGAAATTCCTTCTTGTTGGATTTCAGTTCGCTCACCACCAGCCCGGCCGTACCCCACATGGCCTCGTCGAGGTTCAGTATGGTGGTGGACAGAAAAGCGCCCTGGGGCAGGTCGGCTTTCATCCTGTCCGTGAACGGCATGTTGATATTGCTGGCGGAGCGGGTGGCGGCCATGTATTGCAGGACGTGAACCTTGCCGGGCTGTTGCGGGTAGTTCCAGGCCCGGTACCCGACCTCGTCCCCGCTCAGCACGAGTTCCCCCTTGGCGGCGATACCCAGGTCGGGCAAACGGTTACCGGGAAGGATCTCGCTCGCCTGGGCCAGTGG
>JAZBNW010000437.1:0-11296 GCA_036350855.1 Halieaceae bacterium | reverse complement strand
TGGGAAACCGCATCTCGCCTTGTCACATGAATTCAGCTCTGGTTATTCACGGGGATACACGGAGCCCGATGCGCTGGCCGGGCCTGTGAAATCTGGCGCCCGATTGTAGGGGATGAGTCCCGGACTGTCCAGACCGACCGGCAATCATTGTTGTACCCCGCAGCGCCGCCGGACGGTCACCGGCGCAGGGCCAGCGGGACCTGGGGGTCCAATTGATTTGCCCGGATATATCCCTATGATGGGTACTATCGCCAGTTTCCGTGGGTCCCCGCGGCTGGCCGGGCATCACACACCCTCTATCGGGGGGTTATCCTACCGCGACGGAGACATCCAACGTGCCTGAGCCATTGAGTCGCCACCAGATCACGGTGCTGATTGTCGCCCTGATGACCACCGCAATGGGCCAGTCACTGGTGTTCGCCATCCTGGCGCCCCTGGGCCGCGAAGTGGCGCTCGGCGAGTTGCAGATTACCTCCATCATCGCAATTTCGGCACTGGTGTTCGGTCTCGCCGCACCCGCCTGGGGCCGCCTCAGCGACCGCGTCGGGCGTAAACCGATCATCATAACGGGACTGATCGGCTACACCCTGGGCACCCTGGGTTTTACCAGCGTCTTTTACGCCGGCCTGACCGGCTTGCTGGGGGGCGCGACGCTTTACGGGGTTGCCCTGCTGGCCCGCTGCAGCCAGTCGGTCATTATGTCGGCCACCAACCCGGCCAGCACCGCCTATGCAGCGGATCACACGTCCCGGGACCAGCGCACTGCCACCATGGCACGCCTCGGAACGGCGAACAGCATGGGCACCATCCTGGGGCCCGCGGTCAGTGGCGCGCTGGCCACCTTCGGCCTGCTCGCTCCATTGTATTTCGCCGCCGCGATGGCCGCCGTGGCGGCCCTGATCGTCTGGCGCCAGCTGCCCATGACACCGGCGGGGGACCTCGCCAGTCGCAAGATCACGACCCGCCTGCGATTTACCGACCGGCGCATCGTCATTTTCCTGGCCACCGCGGTGGGCCTGTTTGTCGGTTTTTCAGGCATCCAGCAAACCCTGGGCTTCCAGTTACAGGACAAACTCGATCTGGACGGTATCGAGACGGCGCAGATGACCGGCGCGGCCCTGATGGTGTCCGCGGCGTTTACCTTTCTCATCCAGGTGACCGTGATGCAGCGCATGGCCCTGAAGGCCGGCCTGTTTATCCGTATCGGCCTCTCGTCCCTGTTCGTCGGGGCGATCATCATTTCGAGTTTCAACACCTTTGCCGTGCTGGCTGTGGGCATGGCATTCATGGGAGCAGGCATGGGCCTGTGCATGCCGGCGATCGCAGCCGGGGCGTCGCTCGCGGTAGGCCCGACGGAACAGGGCGCCGCTGCCGGCCTGGTCAGCTCATGCCCGGCTATCGGCTTCGTCGCCGGACCCATCGCCGCGGGCGCCCTCTACCAGGTTCACGGTCCCCTGGCGCCCCTGTTCAGCGCCACCATTTTCCTGGCGGTTCTGATCACCCTTATCTATGCGGAACGTCGCAGTGAGCCCTGCAATTAAGCCTCAGCTTGTAGTATTCTAGGCGTCCCTTATGACAGTTGACACCATGCGTATCCACCTGCCCCTGCTGGCACTCCTGCTGCCCACACTGACAAGCGCCGCCACGTTCGACATGCCGCTTCCCGAGTTTGACCTCATTGGCGCCATCCATGTGACGGAAGCCCGCCAGGAAGATACCCTTCTGGATATTGCGCGCCGCTACGATATCGGCCAGGAGCAGATCGTGCGGGCCAACCCGGACGTCGACCGCTGGTATCCCGGGGAGGGCACCCCTGTCACCATCCCAACCCGCTATATTCTGCCCTCGGTCCCGCGGGAGGGCCTGGTACTGAACGTGCCGGAAATGCGACTCTACTACTATCCCAAGCCCAGGGCCGGGGAACAGCCCGTGGTGCAGACGTACCCGGTGGGCATCGGCCGGCAGGACTGGCGCACCCCGCTGGGCCTGACCAAGGTGGTTGGCAAGAAAAAAGACCCCACCTGGACGCCCCCGGCATCCATCCGCAAGGAGCATGCGGAAAATGGCGACCCGCTACCGGCGGTGGTACCCGCGGGCCCCGACAACCCCCTGGGGCAGTACGCAATGCGACTGGGCATTGGCGGCGGCAGCTACCTCATTCACGGCACCAACAAGGCCTTCGGCGTGGGCATGCGCGCCTCCCACGGCTGCGTTCGCATGATGCCGGAGGATATCGAATACCTGTTCCCGCAAATACCGGTGGGTACCCCAGTGCGCATCATCAGCGAACCGGCGAAGGTCGGCTGGTTCGGTGGCAGACTCTACCTGGAGGTACACGAGCCACTGGAAGAGGACAGGATCGGCCATGAAGCCCTGCACGGCACGGCCATCAGGCTGATCGACGCAGCCCAGGCCAGCCGCCTGGTGGAGCTGGATGAAGAAGCAATAGAGCGGGCTATCAGGGAGCAGACCGGCATGCCGGTACCAATCTCCAAGAATATCTGACGACACGGCTGCAACAGGTGGACGCGCACCCGCGTTGCGCGGGGGTATGCAAAAAAAAGGGCCGTGGAAACCACGGCCCTTCGCTGAAACGAACTCAGCTTACTTCATCATTGACTTCTTGAACATGCGATCCAACTTCTCGTTGGTCATGTTGGCTGCGTCGCGAGCCTGCTCAGCAGCGGTCTTGGCTGCAGCAGCATCACGCTTGGCAGCTGAAGCGTCGGAAGCAGCCTGGTTGGCAGTGGCGCTTACCTTGTCAACTTCAGCCCGCAGGGCATCCAGGTCACCAGTGGTCGCACAACCAGTCAGGCCGGCCAGTGCAACAACCATAGTGCCAGTCGCCATAGTCTTGTAAAAATTACGCATTTTGAATCTCCTTTACCCTACAAAAAAAGGCCTTCGCCTGTTGAAGCGTCCCGAACCACGCACCCCGATCTTCCAGAGAGGGGCGACATGGGCCAGTCACCAAATATGGAAGTGAGCGCCTTAAACTGCATTCAACCCCCTACCGCGCCATATTCTCTGGGATACCAACGCCGTTCGCAAGCGATTATTTTCAAACGGCGGCGTCCAAATCGGGTAGTTTTACACTAACGAACGCTGACCCGGGTGCCGACACCGACCCAGCGCGCCAGCTCCTCGATCTGCTCATTGGTCACGGCAATACAGCCGTCGGTCCAGTTTACCCGGCCGTGTATCTCGGTGCTGCCGTCACCAACGCCGTGTATACCGAGGTAGCCCCCAAGCGGGGTGTCCTGGGGAGGCGGCTCGCCACCCAGCCAGGCGTTGCTCACGGCCTTATACTCCTCGGGGTTGATCCGGCCATCGGCCAGGGCCAGCCTCGCGTGCTCCATGGTCGGGTAGTCGATCGCCATGAACAGGCGGAAACGACTGCGCGGGTTGATGCCGCTGATCCTGAACTCGCCCAGGGGCGTTGTCTGGTCACTTACCCGCCTGGCCACGGAGGGCCCGTTACTGCCAATGGCGATATTGTCGTACTTGTGGAGCAGTGACTTTCCCCGCATCACGGAAATGGTCAGGTTTTCAGTGTCCACCAGTAGCCAGACCTCGTCCGATTCCGCCTCGGCCGCACTCGGCGGGACAAACGCCAGCTGCAGTGACAGCAACAGGGTCAGCAGAACATGGAGGGGAAAGGCGGCGGCATTGCGGCGCAAATGCAAGATGTTATACACGTGTGGAGGTCCCCGGTTTTTACCGCGAGTTTACCGAACTTCCCCCGATGATGTCACTGCCGGCCGACCCGTGCCAGAAAAATGTGCCGGCGGGGCCAATTCAGGACAACAGCCGCTCCAGCGCCGAGCGCAGTGCCGCCGGGATCGGCACCGAACGGTTGGCGGCGCGCTCGACGAAGACATGGACGAAGTGGCCGTGGGCGGCCGCCCGATCCTCACCCTGGCGGAAGATTGCCAGGCCGTACTGCACCGAACTGGTGCCGAGCCGGTCCACCCGCAGGCCCGCCTCTATGGGCTCCGGGTAGGTGATCGGCGCATGGTACTCACAACCGGAATTCACCACGTAGCCCACGATGCTTCCGTCGCTGATATCGAGCCCGCCCTCCTCTATCAGGTAGCGGTTGGCAGCGGTGTCGAAATAGGAATAGTAGGTCACGTTGTTCACATGGCCATAGATGTCGTTGTCGGACCAGCGGGTGGAGATCGGGTAGAACACCCGATAGTCCGCTCGCCCCGGCACGCCCTCCCTGCTCATGCACCCGCCCCATAGGCCGCCCGGTAAATCGCCAGGGCGTCATCGTAGGCCACATCCCGCGGGTTGTTCACCAGCAGGCGCTGCTGCAACATGGCGTCCTCCGCCAGCATCTCAAGCTTGTCCTCGTCGACGCCGGCCAGGCGCAGGGTCGCCGGCAGGGCAACGTCATCGATCAGCTGCCGCAGCGCCGCTATCAGCGCGGCGGTCTTCGCCTCTGCGCCTCCAGCCACCGCGCCGCCCACCACGATCTCCGCCAACTCGGCGTAAAGCTCGCAGGCATCAGGCGCATTGAATTCAAGCACCGAGGGCAGCACCAGGGAATTACTGAGGCCGTGGGGAATGTGGTAGTGGCCGCCCAGCGGGTAAGCCAGGGCGTGGACCGCCGCTACCGGCGCGTTGGCGAAGGCCTGGCCGGCGAGGCAGGCCCCCAACAGCATGTTTTCCCTGGCTTCCCGGTTTCTGCCATCGTGCACGGCGGTACGAATATTGCGCGCCAGCAGCTGCAGGGCCTGGCGTGCCAGGTTGTCCGAGATCGGGTTCTTCTGGTGACGGGAGGTATAGGCCTCTATCGCGTGCACCATCGCGTCAACACCGGTCATGGCGGTGACCGCCGGGGGAAGGCCGAGCGTCAGGTCCGCATCCAGCACCGCCGCATCCGGCAGCAGCACCGGCGAGGACACGCCGGCCTTGGTGGTCTCGCCGGTGGTAATGACCGCGACCGGCGTCACTTCCGAGCCGGTACCGGCGGTGGTCGGCACCAGCACCAGCGGCAAGCGGGCGCCAGTGACATTGCCCACGCCGTACAGCTGGGCCAGGGCCTGCCGCCCACCCAACAGGACGGCCACGACCTTGGCCACGTCCATGGAACTGCCGCCGCCGACCGCGAGCACACCATCCACCCCCTGGCTGCGACCCAGGTCAGCCGCGGACAGAACGGTGGCTTCCGGCGGGTCCTCGCGCACCTGGTCAAACACGACCGCCGCGACGCCGGCATCTGCCAGCGCCGACAACACGGGCTGCACCAGGCCGATGGCCATCAGCCCGGGGTCGGTGACCAGCAGCGGCCTCGCCATGCCCAGGGCGCGGCACTGGTCCGCCAGCTGCAGCGCACTGCCGGCGCCACTGATGATGCGTTTTACGGTGTTGAACTCGAAGCCCTGCATGGGCTGACCTCCTCGCTGGGACTACATCGTGATAATAACCTTGCCACGGGCTCGCCGCTCTATCATGCAGTTGTAGGCGTCTTCATACTTTTCCAGCGGAAACACGTCGGTGACAACCGGATTCAGCTTGCCCTTGGCGAACAAATCCCACAACTCGGCAATATTCTGCAGGTGCACCCTGGGCTCCTCGCTGGTGAAGCGGCCCCAGAAAACCCCCACGATCGAGCAGCCCTTGAGCAGCGTCAGGTTGAGGGGGATTTTGGGGATCGGGCCACTGGCAAAACCGATGACCAGGTAGCGGCCGTTCCAGGCCATGCTGCGGATGGCCGGCTCGGCATAATCGCCTCCTACCGGGTCGTACACCACGTCCACACCCTTGCCGCCGGTCAATTCCTTGACCGCATCCTTTACCGACGTGGTGCTGTAATTGATAACCTCATCCGCGCCCAGCTTGCGACACAACTCGAGCTTCTCCTCGGAACTGGCCGCCGCGATGACTCTTGCCCCCATCAGCTTGCCCAGCTCGATAGCGGTGGTGCCTACCCCGCCCGCTGCGCCCAGAACCAGCAGGGTTTCGCCGGGCTGGAGATTGGCGCGCTGCTTCAGCGCGTAGTAGGAGGTGAAATAGGTGATGCTCACGCCGGCCGCCTGCTCGAAGCTGAGGCCCTGGGGCATCGGGAACACCGCGTTCTCATTCGCCACGATGCGCTCGCAGAACGCGCCCGTGCCGGCGGCGGAGATGACCTTGTCGCCGACCTTGTAGCGGGTAACAGCCGCGCCCACGGCCTCGACCTCGCCGGAGCACTCATTGCCCGGGATAAACGGCAGCTCGGGCTGGAACTGGTACTTGCCCTGGATGATCAGTACATCCGGGAAATTGAGCCCGGCGGCCCTGACCCTGACCAGCACATCGTGCTCGCCCACCTCCGGCTCCGCCCAGTCATCGACCAGCTCCAGCTTTTCCGGCAGACCGTGTTCTCTACATACAACTGCTTTCATATCCTCTCCCGCGAGTCTCAGGGTGCTGCAATCTCAAGTATAGGGTGGCCACGACAAGGCAGCGCCCCGGGGGCGCTGTTCTTCAACGCGGCGGGGCCTAGGCTACCTCAAACAGTCCGGCAGCGCCCATCCCGCCGCCCACGCACATGGTGATGACGACGTACTTGACGCCGCGGCGCTTGCCCTCGATAAGGGCGTGGCCGATCATGCGCGAGCCGCTCATGCCATAGGGGTGACCGATGGAAATTGCGCCGCCGTTGACATTGAGCTTGTCGTTGTCGATCCCCAGCTTGTCGCGACAGTAAACCACCTGCACCGCGAAGGCCTCGTTCAGCTCCCACAGCCCGATATCGTCGATCTTGAGCCCGTGCTGCTTCAGCAACCTGGGCACCGCGTATATCGGGCCGATGCCCATCTCATCCGGGGCCAGGCCAGCCACCGCGATACCGCGGTAAATACCCAGCGGCTCGAGGCCTTCCTGCTGCGCGACCCTGGCATCCATGACCAGCTGGGCGGAGGAGCCATCGGACAACTGGGACGCGTTGCCCGCGGTAATAGTGCCGCCCTCGATCACGGTCTTCAGGCCCTGCAGGCTCTCCAGGGTGGTGGCTCGCACCCCTTCATCGGCCGATACGGTAGCCTCCGCCTCCGAGGCTTCCCCGGTTTCCTTGTTCCACACGATCCGTTTGCAGGTGACCGGCACCAGCTCGTCCGCAAACTTGCCGGCCTCATAGGCGGCTGCAGTGCGCTGCTGGGACTGCAGGCCGTACTCGTCCATGACATCCCGCGAAATGTTGTAGCGCCTGGCCACGACTTCTGCGGTTTGCAGCATCGGCATGAAGTAGTTGGGCTCGATAGCCATCAGTGCATCGTCCACCAGCCTGTGCTTGTTCATATGCTCGTTCTGGACCAGGGAGATGGACTCCAGGCCGCCTCCCACTACACAGCTCATGCCGTCGTACATCACCTGCTTGGCCGCGGTCGCGACCGCCATCAGGCCGGAGGAACACTGGCGATCCATGGTCATCCCCGAGGTAGTGTTGGGCAAACCGGCGCGTATCACGATCTGCCGCGCCACGTTGCTGCCGGTGGCGCCCTGCTGCATGGCACAGCCCATGATGACGTCTTCCACCCGCGCCGGATCGATGCCCGCGCGCTTCACCACTTCAGCCACGGAAGCGGCCCCCAGCGAGGCACCGCCGAGGTTGTTGAATCCGCCGCGGTAGGCCTTGCCGATGGGCGTCCGGGCTGTCGCTACGATAACTGCTTCTTTCATGCGTTTTCTCCTCAATAAGTGAATGCCGGTGTGACCGGCGTCAATTTATGCTGCGCTTAGTCGAGTGACACACCCAGGCCTTTCGCGGCCTTGGCAGTAAACTTGATGGTTTGCTCGAAGCCGGCCTGCGGTACTTTCTCGCCCTCGGTGTCAGTGATGGCAGCCCAGTGGGCGGCAATACCCTCCGGTGTCTGTTCTTCAGGTGACAACCAGGCGCCGTCGGTTTCGACGATCTTGGCCACCGCATAGGCGCCTGCCCCCGCGCAGAGAATCGTCTTGTTGGGCGCGTCCTCGCCCACCAGGTAGAGCACCGCGGGAGTGACTGTCTCCGGGGTCAGCAGCTCAAAGGCCTTTTCGGGTATCAGGCCCTCGGTCATGCGGGTGCCGGCGGTGGGGGCCAGGGCGTTGACGCGGATATCGTGCTTGGCGCCCTCCTGCACCAGGGTGTTCATCAGGCCGATCACGCCCATTTTTGCCGAGCCGTAATTGGTCTGGCCGAAATTGCCATACAAACCGCTGGAAGAGGTGGTAACCACCACCCGGCCGTAGTTCTGCTCACGCATGATGTCCCAGCAGGCCTTGGTGCAGTTCACGGTGCCCATCAGGTGTACATCCAGCACCAGCTTGAAGTCGTCCAGGGAACCCTTGGCGAAGCTCTTGTCCCGCAGGATGCCCGCGTTGTTGACCAGGATGTCCACCCTGCCCCACTTGTCCACGGCCTGCCTGACCATGGCCTCCACTTCATCGTACTTCGCCACGTTCGCGCCATTGGCGATCGCCTCGCCGCCCAGCGCTTCAATTTCCGCCACCACGGCCCGGGCCGCATCGCTGGAGCCACCGGTACCGTCCTTGGCACCGCCGAGGTCATTGATCACCACTTTTGCGCCGCGCTTGGCCAGTTCGATGGCGTGGCTGCGGCCGAGTCCCTGCCCAGCACCGGTAACAATGGCAACCTTGCCGTCATATCGTATGGTCATTGCATGTATTCCTCTGAATTCTTTGAAATAAATAGCCTAGCCGGTGACCACCATGGTCAGCCACTCGGCGATCAGTGCCGGGTTTTCCTCACCCTCGATCTCGACAGATATGGACTGTTTGATCAGGAAACGGTTGTCGTCCTTGCGATCCACCGCAGTGACCGTCACATGCGCCCGCACCCGTTTGCCGGCGCGAACCGGCGCCAGGAAGCGCACCTTGTCGAAGCCGTAGTTGATGCCCATGACGACATTTTCCGGTATGACCCCGTTGCCTTCCACCATCCTGGACAGCAGTGAGAGCGTGAGGAAACCGTGGGCAATCGTGCCGCCAAACGGCGTCTTTGCGGCCTTTTCCTCATCGATGTGAATAAACTGATGGTCTTCGGTGCAATCGGCAAAGGTGTTGATGCGGTCCTGGCTGACCACTATCCACTCGCTGGGCTCGAATGTCGTGCCTACCGCATTGACCATTTCATCCTTGGGTACAATCTTTATCGCCATGTTCTGATCCTCTTGTGTCGGGTTCCGGGAATGTTCAGCTATGATCCGGCCGCCGGTTTGTCTGCGGCGGCCCGGAGGAATCGGCTGTGTGATGCCACCGGGCCATAGAGCGGGAGCTGGCTCGCTCAGCCGTCCCGGAAAGTCGCGTTGACGTCTTTCTGTTCGGCATATTTGCGCAGCTCATTGCGCCCCACCACCATGCGGTGCACCTCATCCGGCCCGTCCGCGAGGCGCAGGGTGCGCTGGGCCATGTACATGCCCGCCAGCGGGGTGTCCTGGGAAATACCCAGGGCGCCGAAGATCTGGATCGCCTGATCCACGATCCGGATAGAGACATTGGGCACCACGGTCTTGATCATGGAGATCCAGATCCGCGCCTCCTTGGCATCGACGTTGTCCATCATCCAGGCGGTTTTCAGCGTCAGCAGGCGGGCCTGCTCGATATCCATCCTGGCCTGGGCGACGATGTCGATATTCCCGCCCAGCCGCGCCAGCGGCTTGCCGAAGGCGGTGCGCGATACAGCGCGCTCACACAACAGCTGCAGCGCTTTTTCCGCTGCGCCGATGGCGCGCATGCAATGGTGGATGCGACCGGGGCCGAGGCGGCCCTGGGAGATCTCGAAGCCGCGGCCTGCGCCCAGGATGATATTGTCTTTCGGCACCCTCACATTGGTGAATTTCTGGTGCATATGTCCGTGAGGCGCGTCGTCCAGGGAAAACACGTTCATGGCCCGCAGGTTCTCAAACCCGGGGGCGTCGGTGGGCACCAGGATCTGGGACTGCTGCAGGTGCTTGGGTGCATCGGGATCCGTCTTCACCATGACGATCATGATCTTGCAGCGGGGGTCGCCGGCACCGGAGACATAATGCTTCTCGCCGTTGATAACCCACTCATCCCCCTCGAGCACGGCGGAGGTACAGATGTTGGTGGCATCGGAGGATGCAACGCCCGGCTCGGTCATGGCGTAGGCGGAGCGGATCTCGCCTCTCATCAGGGGTTCCAGCCACTGTTTTTTCTGGGCCTCGCTGCCGTACTTGTGCAGCACTTCCATATTGCCGGTATCGGGGGCGGCGCAGTTGAACACCTCCGCGGCAATGTGGGACTTGCCCATCTCCTCCGCCAGGTAGGCGTACTCAACGGTGTTGAGGCCGGAGCCCGCATCGCCGTCTGTCAGGAAGAAGTTCCACAGCCCGCGCGAACGGGCCTTTTCCTTGAGACCCTCCATTATTTCGGTCTGGCGCGAGGTGAACTGCCAGCGGTCGCCAACCGCGATTTCGCTGAGGTATTCATGCTCTACCGGAGCGATCTCCTGCTCCATGAAGCGCCTGACGTCCGCCAGTAACGGGGCGATTTTTGCGCTGATTCCAAGATCCATTCTGCTCTCCCTCTTCGTGTGTATGCGTTAATCGTGTATCGTTATGGTACTACTTCGCGCCTGCCAGCTCCGCGGCGTAATCGGCTTTCAGCTGGCGCTTGAATATCTTGCCCGAGGCAATGCGCGGCAGGGCCTCGCTGCGAAACCACACATGGGCCGGCAATTTAAAACTCGCCAGGTGCCCGGCCAGGTACTCCCGCAGGGTTTCAGCCGCCATCTGCGCACCCTCGCGCAACACGACCGCGGCGCCCACGATTTCTCCCAGGCGCTCATCGGGAAGGCCGAAAACCGCCGCCTCGACCACGTCCGGATGGCTGTAGATGGCCGCCTCCACCTCTATGCAGCTGATGTTCTCGCCACCGCGAATAATGATTTCCTTGATCCGGTCGACGATGTAGACAAAGCCGTCGTCATCCATGTAACCGACATCACCGGTGTGGAACCAGCCGTCGACGAAGGCCTCCGCGGTGGCCTCGGGCTTGTTCCAGTAGCCGACCACATTCGCCGGCGACTTGATACAAACCTCGCCGCGCTCGCCGGTCGGCAGCGGCCTGCCGTCCTCGCCTGTTATCCTGAAGTCGGTCACCGCCGGCACCACGCGGCCCGTGCTGCGCGGGTTGGCCACATAAAAGGCCCCCGCATTGACGGCCCCCAGTGCATTGGTCTCGGTGAGTCCGTAACCGATGCCGGGAGAGGCGCGCTTGAAAGTGGAGCTGATCTTGCCGACCTGGTCGGGTGGCCGGGCCGCCCCGCCGGCCATGATCTCCGCGA
>JAZBNW010000436.1:0-4765 GCA_036350855.1 Halieaceae bacterium | reverse complement strand
TCATTAATATACGCGACCTCTGGTTAACGCCATTCCGCCTTAGCTCAGTTGGTAGAGCAATTGACTGTTAATCAATGGGTCGCTGGTTCGAGCCCAGCAGGCGGAGCCATTTAAGTACCTGAAAGACAGGATGTTTTTCAGTCCCTCAAGTGAAGTGCAAAAAGGCGGGGTACAAAAACTGTACCTCGCCGTTTTTCCCTTTACTGTAGGTGTAAAACGGCCAGGATCCTCTCCCTTCCCAACGGCAAATACAAAACGATTATCCGCGATCCTGCGGCCCGCTATCGCCGCAATCGCGCAGGCAGCGAGACAGGACTTTCACATCTGGTCTTCCAGGGGAAGGAGACCAAAGAACCAGGATTCGGACCGCATGAAAAAAGACGCTGGCGGGGCGGTTTCTATCTCTCCTCCCGGCCCGTTCCACAGGATCTTGTCATCGTCGGTCAGGGTCACCCGCCAGGCGTTGGCAGGAAGCAGATCCACGGCGAGTAATTGGCGCAGGTGTTGATTGAGACTGGGACTGTCGACCACTACGCCAATTTCCGTATTCAGTCGCAGTGAGCGGGGGTCCAGGTTGGATGAACCGACCATCAGGCAGCAGTCGTCAAACAGGGCCAGCTTTGCGTGCAGGCCGAGAATGCCATTTTCCAGCGACTTGAATGTATACATTGCGCGCGTACTGGCGTCGGCGCGCAACTCGTATAACTGGACGCCCGACCTGAGTAACGCAGGGCGATGCCGGGCATAGGCAGCGTGGGCCGTAACGTGATTGTTGGACCCCAGCGAGTTCGTCAATATGCGCACCTCTACGCCGCGATCTACTGCGCGCGCCAATGCCTGGGTAAGCTCTGGTGTGGGAATGAAATAGGCTGAAATAAGCAGCAGGTCTTTTTCCGCGGCCTCGATGAGATCGATATACGCGCTGGCGAGCTGGATTGGGAAATCGACGGCCGGGTCCTCCCCGGCAGGCGTATCCACGATAACGTCTACGCTGCCCAGGTGGCCCGCTGCAAACAACGCCTGCCACTCTTGCTGTGACACAGGCTCCGGGTGATCAAATGTGGCCACGCCCTCGTTCAGCCATGCGTCTATTTCAGGTGGAGTCAGTTCGCTATCGGCCAGGTCCTCTATCGGCAGCGTCCAGGGATCGTTCCAGTAGAGGTCAAATACACTGGCGAGATTCGCGGTAATGGGACCCGTCAGCATCACCTCAAAATCGCGAAAATTCTGATCGGGTCGATAGCCGAAGTATTCGTCCGCCTGGTTGCGACCGCCGACAATGGCTACTCGCCCGTCAACCAACAATAGTTTGTTATGCATGCGGTGATTGATGCGGGAGAATTCGTCAAGGTTCTGCAACTCACGCAGTTCAGCTCCGCCGACTCGATTGCCCATCGGGTTATAGATTCTATAGTCTATCAAGGGGTGCTCTGCCAAAGCGCGCAATGCGGGTTCGGCGTGTGCCAGGAAACTGTCATCAAGCAAGACGCGGACTTTTACGCCCCGATCCGCGGCGGCAATTATTTCGCGAGTCAGTGCTCGTCCGGACGTGTCGTCCTGCCAGATGAAAGTCTGGAGGTCGATACTGCGAGTCGCTGCCTGGAGAGTCCGCAACCGCCAGGCAAGTGCCGCCGGGCCAGCGTTCATCGGTACGAACACATCGTATTGCGTGAAATCCTGTAAGCCGGACCATTGCGCAATGGGGGCCGGATCAAGTGCGAATTCGGGTGCTCTTTCCAGCTGTGGATGGATGGTGGCGCAAGCTGACAGCAAGGCCAGAAGAGTCAGCAAAAGTGCTGGCCTGATGCCTGTCAAATTCGACTTCATGCTGGTTCTGCCGGGTACCGATAAGTCAACTTGTCATTGAACGCCAGCGCCAATACTGTAGTACCCTCGCCGGCGCGTCCATCTGTAAAAAGCCCGGGCATTCGCTCTGGCGGTGAACGGCTGTCTGGATTCAGGTATCTGACGGCGTTGGTCACTCTTTTGCCTCAGCCAGTGCTGCGATCGATCCGCTGCCATTTGCGCCTTTCCGGCGTGTTTTGACCGGTCGCAGGTCATCGCGAACCAGCGTGCCATAGCGGGACTCGATAGACTCGGGTAAGGTGGACAAATCGATGGCCCGTTCGAGCACTGGCCCTGTCAGTGCTTTGACAGTGACGTCCTCATGGCCGAAGACCAGCCATGTGACAGCCCTCTCTGTGACCCGTGACGTCCCGATCAGCCGGCGCGGACCGGCGCCGAGGCAGGCCTGTCCAATGTGTCGGATACCACCGTGGACGCCAGGGTAGAACGCGTGGTGGTGGCCGCTCAGGTACACTTCAACCCCATGGTCATGCAACAGCTGCTCCAGTTCATGGTCAGCTGTCACCTCGGTTTCGCGGCCCTGGGAAAAGGGGTAAATCGGCAGATGGCCAAAGGCAACCCGGTGGCGATAGCGGCCCCCTTCCTGCCGCAGCAATTCGTCCAGCCAGCGCCGCTGGTCGTCATCGAGCGGCCCGACCCGGGTGGCATCGAGTGATATGAACAACACATCACCCAGCGCGAAAGCGTAGTTGAAGGGATAGTTCGCCCGGGCAATCAAGTGCAGGCCATTTGTCCGCTCCTGCCATTGCTCACGGTAGATGGCGCGTTCCATGGTAAACGCCGGATAGGCAGAGGCATCGTGATTTCCGGGCGTCACGGCAAACGGAATGCCGGCGGCATGGATTGGATCAGTGACATGCGTGTGAAACGCCGACCACATCGACTCGACCACATCCCGCGTGAGGGGCGGGTGCAAGCGCTGGCCAGCCACCATATCGCCGGTGCTGATAATGAGATCGGGCTTCAGCTCCACCAGGCGCGCTATATCCTGCTTGATGGCAGTATGATAAACGGTGCTGCCATAGGACCCGTTCAGGTCGGAAATGACAGCGACCCGCAGCGTCGCTGACAGAACTGCGGCCGGAAACGCGAGGGTGAGCAACACCATCGCCGCCAACAGGCGGATTTGCCTTGCCAGACAGCACTTCAAGGTAATTGGCATTGGACGGGTTTCGGTGCCACCTCTGCGGTCAGCAGAAATTCTTCCGGCTCAACATCGAAGCGCAGGCTGCCCGCCTTGCAGCTTTCGCGGAGAATACCTGCGGCTTCCATGGTATTGGCCACCACCTGCCTGAACTCCCTCTCGCTGAGGCCGAAGGTTGTGCGCACGTACTCATGCAGCGGACCCGAAGAACGGAAATCCTGATCGAGCCGCATCAGCTGCAGGTAAGTATCGGCACGATAGTGGCGCAACTTCTGCAGCATGCCGGTACGCTTCGTATAGTTGACATACGTCAGGCGAACCCCGGCATCATTGTCTCCCAGTTCTGTCTGTTTGATATAAATGGGCTCCAGGGCCGCCAGGTCTGCAGGCACTACCCGACTGTCAGCTGGTCGGGACCGGAGGCTGCCGTCCTCGGACCAGCGCCAGAAGGACAAGTAGTCGATGTTGCCGATGCGGTCCTGCTGGCTGAAGATAAAGTCCAACAGGGTGATATCGATAAGGTCGCTCATCCAGTAGACCATCTGTTGAGGTGTCGCGTCATTTCCCGTCGCCTTTGCCAGGCGTGGGTTTTGCAAGGCGACCCGCTTGCCCTCTTCGATGGCCGCTGCCAGTGGCTTATTACTGCGCAAGGCGCGAAAGGGTGCCGTTTCCTGAAAGTCGAGGTTTTGCCCGTTCCCCCAGCCGGACTCACGCGTGCCGTTGATCTCCTCACTGTAGCGCTTGCCAGATGGATGCAGCATCACGCCATATAACAGGCCTTCGGGCGTAAATAACTCCGAACCCGGCTGGTAGCTTGACGGATCCACTTCGGCAGCCTGCAGGGCCTGCCATGCCGCGTGGTTCATCCTTAGCCCGGTGTTTCCTGCCGACAGACTCACTCCGCGAGTACTGACCCGGCGGGAATGTTCCTTGCGATCGATACTGCGGAACACGGCTACGGGAACATCCACATTGGTGCGGAAATAGCGCGCGAAGTGGTAATAGATCAAAGAGGAGTTCGCGAAAGTGGCACTGGACTCGCGCGTGTTCACCGACATCTTGTACGAGATTGGTTCGCCCAGCGCGGCGTTTTTGTTGACTCCAACACCACAGGCCTGCCGCTCGATATCCTCGGGATCAGTGCCGCCGGCCCCGCCGTTGATCTCGTAGATGAGGGTACCCGGGCTGGTGCTGAACACTTTCGGGCACAGGGCGTGGTCACCGTCATGGAAATCCATGGCGCAGAGCTCAGCTTCCTTGGCGAGGTCGGCATCGCTGTAGTGGCCACCGGGCATATGATCCAGGACGACGCATCGCTCCGTGGCATCATTGGGAGAGGTGAATCGGGTGGTCTGGCCGACCACGTCCGACGAAGCCCGCGCACCGCAGGCGGCATACAGGCCAAGGAGCAGAAACAGGACCTTTTGCCATTTGGCCGCACCGACTGCGGCCCGACATTGATCGTTCAATTCCAAGGTAAACCCCGACTCCATTTTTTTGAGTTTAGTGACAGTTGTCAGCCGTGTCACTACCAGGCAAAGCGGCTAGTGACGCGGGCGGCCAGCCCGGCCGCGGTGTCGGCCATCCTGCAGGCACCACATTTACTTGCAAAGACCGCTCCCGTTTTGGTCGTACTCTGCTATCCTATGCGCGCTTTTCCATCTCAGGGTTTGCGCGGGTGTAGTTCAATGGTAGAACGGCAGCTTCCCAAGCTGCATACGGGAGTTCGATTCTCCTCACCCGCTCCATATTTCG
>JAZBNW010000435.1:0-4585 GCA_036350855.1 Halieaceae bacterium | reverse complement strand
AGCGATAGCGTACGTGCAGATGCTCCCGCGCAGTTCCTTTTACGATCCGGTATTGGCGCGCAGTTCCTTCCGCCTGCTGCGCGAACAGAACGCCAAGAAACTCGGGGTACACGACTACACCCGCCTGATGCGGCAGTCACTGCTGAATCTGCTGGAGCTGCAGGACAAGATTGACGAGCTGAAGTCGAACAACAAAAGCCTGAACGAGGACCTCAGGAAACGCGAGGAGGCCCTCAAGCGTCTGCGGGACCTGACCCTGAGCCAGAAGGGAGCTGCACAGTAAAGGTCGACCCCTTCCCTGGCGCACTCTTCACCTTGATGTGCCCACCCATCAACTCGCAGTAATCCCTGCATATGGCCAGCCCGAGCCCCGTGCCGCCGTAATTGGCGCTGGTGGAGGCCTCGGCCTGGATAAAGGCGTCGAAGATCCTGCCCTGTTGCGCCCGGGTCATGCCGATACCGGTGTCCGCCACCGAAATCTCGATCCAGCCCTCCCGTTCCGGCAGGGTGCGGGCACCGACAGTAATGACGCCGTTGTGGGTGAATTTGCTGGCGTTGCTCAGGAGGTTGGTGAAAATCTGCCGGAACTTGGTGGCATCGCTGTAGAGGGTCGGCAGCCCGGCGAAATCCGGGACCACCAGTTCGTTGTCGTTGTCGCGCAGCAGCGGGGCCAGGGCCTCACAGACCTGCGCCAGTATGTCCGCCGGCTGGAACTCCTCGAGATGCAGGGACATCTTGCCGGTTTCGATCTTGGACAGGTCGAGGATGTCATTGATCAGTGACAGCAGTTGGCGCCCCGACTGTATGATTTTCTCCAGGTCGCGCTGGAACTGGTTGCGGTCTATCGCCTGTTCATCGGCCAGTTCGTCATACAGCATCTCGCTGTAGCCGATGATGCCGTTCAGCGGGGTGCGCAATTCGTGGCTGACATTGGCCAGGAACATGCTTTTCGCGGCATTGGCCTCATCGGCGGCATCCCGGGCATTGCTCACATCCTCCATGGCGTTGCGCAGTTTGTCGGACATGTCATTGAACGCATTGGCCAGGTCGCCCAGTTCGCCGCTGTCCTCGATATTCCTGATGCGGTAGTCCAGGTCGCCGCTGCCGATTCGCTGGGTACCGGTCTTCAGTCGCTTGAGTGACTTGTTGGTATATCTCACCAGGAAAAAACCCAGGGTCGCCGTGAGGAAGATAGAGGCAAAAAAGCCGATCACGGTAATACGATCGGTGAGGGCGATGGTGCGGTCGATGATATTGGCCCGCTGCACCGCGATAAACGCCTGGCGCTGTTCCAGCTCCTTCAGGCGCTGGCTGGTTTCGAGGTAGGGCAGGGGGTCATCCATGTCGGCCTTGAAGGCCGGGTCGTTGTAATTGCGGTAAAACGCCAGCCAGCCCGCCAGCAGCCGGACGCTGCTTGCCTGCAATTTCTGGTAGTCCATCTGGGTGACGTCGTGGCTCAGCTCACCCAGCTCGGTAATCCTGCTGCTGATCTCTTCCAGCTCGCCCTCGGCCTGCGCCAGTTCGTCGGCCTCGAGCTGGTCCTCGGTGGTATCGCGCAGGGTGGACAGCACCAGAATCTGCTGGCGCTGGTCGTTGAGCAACTGCTCGATCTGGGTGGACAACTGGGCGGCGGTCACCGAGTTGCGATAGGCGATCATGCTCTCGTTTCGGGCGTAGCTACCCCAGAAATGGGTGCCCACGTTGACCGCGAACAGTATCAGAATGGTGACAAGCGACAGGGTGAGTCGACGGCGCAGGCTCATGAAGCGGCAAGGGCCTCGATTTTTGCCAGCAGCGCGGGGAAGTCCACGGGCTTGGTGGCATAGTCATCGCAGCCGGCTTTGAGGGCCTTGAGCCGGTCTTCTTCCATCGCGTGGGCGGTGAGCGCGATGATCGGGATGTGCCTGATGCGATCGTCCTGCCTTGCCAGGCGGCAGGCCGTCCAGCCGTCGAGCACCGGCAGGCTCATATCCATCAGGACCAACGACGGCAGCTCGCTGATCATGAGGTCCAGGGCCTGTTGTCCGTCGCAGGCGGTGATCACCGTCAGCCCCGCCCGCTTCAGGCGCCGGTGCAGCATCTCCCGGTTGAGCTCATTGTCTTCCACCAGCAGGACGGGCCCGCTCATCACTCCGACGCCCCGAGAATCTGGTGGACCACAATCGACTGTTCGATGCCCTTGACGTTGATCTCCTTGCTGTTGCCGGCGCGAACCCCGACTTTCAGGCTGCGCAGGGTGCTGTCCGAGGCGAGGATCTCGCCCCCGGCGGTGATATCCTCGATGCGCGAGGTGACGTTCATGGGGTGCCCGACAAACCCGTACTTGCTGCGGCGCTCGGAGCCGATGTTGCCGGCGATCACGTCCCCGGTATTGAGGGCGATGCCGGTATCGATCTCGGGCAGCCCCTCGGCCCGGTTGAGGGCGTTGATGTCGGCCATCGCGGCCTGCATGGCCAGGGCGCAGTGCACGGCCCGGTCCGCATCGTCGTCCCTGCGCTGGGGCGCGCCGAATACCGCGAGAATGGCGTCGCCGATGAATTCGTCGATGGTGCCCTGGTGCGCCATGATGATATCCGTCATCGCCCCGAGGTAGCGGTTTATCAGGGTCACCACCTGGGCGGGGGCGAGGTGCTCGCTGAGCGTGGTGAAGCCGCGGATGTCGGACATCAGGATGGTCACGCGCCGCAGGTCGCCGCCCAGTTCCAGGCCCTCGGGCCGCTCGAGGATATCCGTGACGATCTCATCCGACAGGTAACGGCCGAACGTGGCCCGGATAAATTTCTCGTTGCGTTCCAGCTGCTGCCGGTACTGCTCTTCCCGGTCATGCCAGCGCTTGCGCTCGATGCCCGCCTTGATCCGCGCCTGCAGCAGCACCGGGTTGAAGGGCTTGAACAGGTAATCGTCCGCGCCCGCCTCGATACACTCGATGATGCCGTCCATGTCCTGGCTGCCGGAGATCACGATCACCGGTGTTGCCCGCCACTCGGGGTGCTCCTTGATGCGGCGCAGGACCTCGCGGCCGTCCATATCGGGCATCATCAGGTCCAGCAGCACCACGTCCACGTCGGTCTGCCCGAGCGTGGCCAGGGCTTCCGGGCCGCTGGACGCGGTCACCACGATATGGCCACTGCGGGACAGGTAGCGGGCAACCAGCTCGCGATTTTCCTGCAGGTCATCCACCGCCAGGATGAACCCCGGCTCGGACGTGATCGCGCGTTTTGCCCCCCTGCCTGTCGGGGTGCTGTCGTTATCGTTCGCCGCCTGAACCGCCTTGAGCAGGCGCACGAGGGCTTCCCTGAGTTCGCCGAACTCCGCCCCGATGTCCTCGCTCAGCAGCTCCGCATAACCGCGAATGGCGGAGAGCACGTTCATGATGTCGTGCCGGCTCACGCTGGACTCCGGCGCGGCCAGCATCTCGTTGAGGCGCCTGCCGCCCTCGAACAGGTGGTCGAAGTCCTCGGCAGATTCCTGGCCCAGCTGCTCCCCCTGTCCCGCGAGCAGCTCCCGCAGTTCAGCCATCGAGCGCAACAACATCTCGCGCCAGAGGGCGGGTTCGGGATTGGTGGCGCCGGTGTTCACGGGAATATCCTTGAAAGTTGCTGCCAGCCGGGAGTATAACGAGGCTGGCGGCTGCGGGGAAACTGTCTCGAACCCGCCGTTTGGCGGTTCAGGATGGTACCGCGTCGCAAATTTGAGCCCATGGGTGCGTTTTAACAAAACTTTGGGTTACTATTCGCGGGCGGGGGCAGAAACGATCCTGTCTTCTTTCATGGAACCTGACGGGTGGCTGGATGTTACAAAAAGTAGAAATATTTCAAGGACTTTCGCCGGAAGAACTCGCCGCTCTGGAAAGCAGCAGCACGAGCCGTTCTTTTCCCAAGAACACGGTCGTCATCCACGAGAACGATCCAGCGGATTCCCTGTTCGTGATCGAGAGCGGCAAGGTCAAGGTCTACTGCAGCGACAAGAACGGCAAAGAGTTCATCATGAACACCCAGGGTCCCGGCGATTATTTCGGCGAACTGGCCCTGCTGGACGACTCCGCCCGCTCCGCGTCGGTGCGCACGGTGGAGAAGTCGACGTTCTGCATCATCTACAAGGAAGATTTCAATCGCGTGCTGGACGAGCATCCCGGTATCGGTCGCAAGCTCATCCGCAATCTGTCCCAGCGGGTGCGCAAGCTGACCGCCGACGTCAAGAGCCTGGCCCTGCAGGACGTCTACGGCCGGGTGGCCAATGTGCTGATGGATCTGTCCGAGGAGCGCGGTGACGGCACTCTGTACATCCCCGAGAAGCTGACCCAGCAGGATATCGCCGACCGCGTCGGTGCCTCCCGCGAGATGGTGGCGCGCATCCTCAAGGACCTCACGATCGGCGAGTACATCCGCTTCGAGGGCCGCCACATCATCATCAACACGCGGTTGCCTGCGAAGTACTGACCTTTTTTCTCGATCGGGGATGGTGCTGGCTGCATCCCCTTCAGGCTTTATTCTTGTCCCTCGCCGCTACTGCCGCCGTGCTGGACCCCTGCTCGGTTGGAACCCCACGCCCTCCCAAGGGCCCAGCCCGGCGACAGCCGCTACTT
>JAZBNW010000434.1:0-3565 GCA_036350855.1 Halieaceae bacterium | reverse complement strand
CGTCAGATTTACAGTCTGATCCCTTTGGCCACTCGGGAACCCCTCCGAAAGGCGGCATATTGTCCTGATGCCCAACCCCCTTGTCAACCGCTTCTTCCAATAAAATTATTGACTTACAGCCGCTCGCCGGCCGCGTCTCCCGCCCCGGCCGATTAGTGCCAACAAATCCCGATTTCGGGGGTAACTAGCGCCGCCAACGGGGCTCAGTGCAGCATCGGTGACCCGGGCTCCGCGGCGCCAAACAGGTAATTCAGCTGGGCACAGCCCTCAGCGAGCTGGCCGGTGGCTTCCACCGTGGTCGCAATGAAGTGATCGAACTGCTCCTGGGACAGGCCACCGGCCAGGGGAAACAGGCCCGCGACCACCAACTGGGGCATCGCCTCGTCCACGATGTCCAGGAAAACCTTCAGGGTGGGAAAGTCCATATTCAGGCGGCCCAGGTCAGCGGATACCTGCAGCAGCGCCGTCGGCCGGATCTCCAGCTCTGTTGACAGCAACAGGCCGTAGTCCTCCAGGAACAGGCGGCTGTCGATGACACCCGGGGTCTCTTTCAGCACATGGATGTGCAGACCCTCGCACTGGCCACACTGGTAGTACTGCATGCCCGCCTGTTCGAGCCAGTCCTGCAACAGGGGTTTCTCAGGTATCTCTATGGATGTCATGGTGTTGCCTGGTTCCAGCGTGCCTTGGAAGTGGCCCCGGGATTACCTCGTTGCGGGCAGCCTGAGGCGGGACCGGAGGATAACAAAAGAAGTGGCCTTAAAACCACCAATGCCGCAAGTATTGCCGCGCCTGGCGCAGGGACACCTGTAGCCGCGGCTCGCCTATAATGGGCTGACCTCCACTCACTGAAGCGCTGCCGATCCAATGCCCTGCCCTGTCCCCACCCCCGGCGAGCCGGAAAGCCTCCCACTGCCCGACGGCGAGTTGCTGCTATATACAGGGCTGCGACTGGGCTGTAGGGAGGATAGCCTGCTGCGCCGGCTGATCGATGACGTCGACTGGCGGCAGGAACACGTCACCCTGTTCGGCAAGACCCACAAACAGCCCAGGCTGGTGGCCTGGTACGGCGACAGGGAGGCCCGTTACCGTTACTCCGGCAAGACCTACGACCCCCATCCCTGGGACAACACCCTGCTGCGCCTGAAAGCGCTGGCCGAACAGGCATCCGCCAGCCGCTTCAACAGCGTCCTGCTGAACTATTACCGCGACGGGCGCGACGCTATGGGACTGCACGCGGACGACGAGCCCGAGCTGGGCCCCGAGCCGGTCATCGCTTCCCTAAGCCTGGGGGCAACCCGCACCCTCTATTTCCGGCACCGCTTCCGCCGGGAACTGGCCACGGTCAATGTGCCGCTGCCATCGGGCAGCCTGCTGGTGATGCGGGGCGCGACCCAGCGCAACTGGAAACACGGCATCCGCAAGCTGTCGAGGCCCTGCGGGCCGAGAATCAACCTCACATTCCGCCAGATTCTGCGGCATCAGGGTACGCTCGCGGGCTAACCCGCCATCTTCAGCATGGCCTGGAGCAGCACATTACAGCCGGCCTCCAGGTCCTCCTGCCGGGCGTTCTCCGCCTCGTTGTGGGAAATGCCGCCCTCACAGGGCACGAAAATCATGCTGGTGGGAGCGACTTTCGCCAGGTACAGGGAATCGTGGCCGGCACCGCTGACCATTTCCATGTGGGAGTAACCCAGCTCGCGGGTGGCGCTGCGTACCGCCTCGACACAGTCGGGATCAAACACGGTGACGGGCATATGCCACAGCTCTTCCACCCGGCCCTCCAGCTGCTTCTGCGCGCAGGTGTCGTCGACAAAATCGCGGAACTGACGGTCCATGGCGTCCAGCACCGCGGGGTCGGGGTGGCGCAGGTCGACGCTGACGACGAGCTTTTCGGGCACGGTATTGCGCGAGCCCGGCTCCGCCCTGATGTCGCCGAAGGTGGCGCGCCCCCAGGGGGCGTAACGGGCCGCCAGGTCATAGCAGAACTGCAGTATCGGCAGGGCCGCCATGAAGGGGTCCCGCCTCACCTCCATGGGCGTGGGGCCGGCGTGCACCGGCTGGCCCACGATGACCAGGTCGTACCAGCGACAACCCTGCACACCCGTCAGCACCCCTATCTGCAGCCCCTCGGCCTCGAGAATGGGCCCCTGCTCGATGTGGGCCTCGAAGGCCGCCCGCACCGGTTTCGGCCGGGCGGGGACCTCGCCCCTGTAGCCGATGCGCTCGAGCTCTTCACCAAAGGACTTGCCCGCCTTGTCGGTGATGGCGTAGATCTCGTCCCGCTGCATCTCGCCGGCCCAGACCCCGGAGCCGACCATGGCGGGTGCGAAACGGGCGCCCTCCTCGTTGGTCCACACCACCACTTCCAGCGGTGCCTGCGTGTCCACACCCGCGTCCTGCAGGGTGCGCATCACTTCCAGGCCGGCGAGCACGCCGTAGACGCCGTCGAACTTACCCCCGGTCGGCTGGGTATCCAGGTGGCTGCCGGTAATGACCGGCGGCAGGGAATCGTCCGTGCCCGGACGGCGGGCGAAGATATTACCCATCTCATCGACGCTGATCCCGCAGCCGGCTGCCCGGCACCAGCTGACGAACAGGTCGCGGCCCCGCCTGTCCTCGTCGGTCAGGGCCTGGCGATTGCAGCCGCCACGCCCGGTAGCGCCGATCCGCGCCATCTCCATCAGGCTGTCCCACAGGCGCTGGCCGTCGATTCGCAATTGCTCCGTCATGGCGCTACTCCACCGGGTCCCGGCGCAGGGCCTGGCACATGCAGTGCACCGACCCGCCGCCGGCGGCTATCATCGAGACATCCGGGTCGAACACCTCGAGCCCCTCGGCGCGGCAGGCGGCAATGAGCTTCTTCCCAGCGGCGGGAATGAGCACGCGCTCATCCCCCAGTGCAACGATATTGGTGCCCATATTCATGGCGTCCCCGTAGGAGATTTCCAGGATCCGGATACCCCGGGCCCGCAACCAGTCCACCAGCTGCGGTTCGACCGCCTCGACGCACACCACCGCCAGGTCCTGGGCGATCATTCCCATCTGCACATCCAGGTGCAGGAAGTGGGGGTCGAAGGCATAGGTCATGAACTCCCAGCCCTCCGCCTCGAACCAGCCCCTGATCTGCTGCACGGCGGGGGCGATGGAACGCTCGCCGGAATAACCGCAGATGGCGACACCGGGCTTGAGCACCATGAAATCGCCGCCCTCCACATTACCGGCGGTGACCATGTCGTAGATGGGGATCCCCTTGTCGAGGTAAAAGCGCAACACCGGGGCGATCTCACCCCGGCGGTAGGGCTTTTCCAGCTGCATGATGATCGCACCCCAGGGGGTCATCACGCTGCTGTCCCGGGCGTAGACCTGGTAGGGCAGGCCCTCTTGCGCGGGCAGTATATGAACGTTGACGCCGGCCTGCCGGTAAGCGGCGATCATCTCGCCGTACTGCGCCTTTACCAGCGCCCCGTCGAACCGCAGCCCGATGCGTTCGCTGCGCTGGGCCACGGCGTTGCCCGGGGTCCAGCGATAGTTGTCGATCGGGCCGACCAGGAGCTCGCGCAGG
>JAZBNW010000433.1:0-15514 GCA_036350855.1 Halieaceae bacterium | reverse complement strand
TACAGCATCAGCTCCATTCCCTGCGCTACAATATCGCCCTGCATATCTTCACCCGCTGGCACGGCCCGCCTATTCCGCGGGCGCCGAGGCGGTTATTTTAAAGCAGTAAAGTAAAGGGCGCCATGCCGGGCGGCAGGGCAGAGTTGGAAGAGGCGCCGGGTGGCACCCCTGGCGCCTGTGGGGAAGCGATCAGTTGGCAGGCCTGCCCGGTCCCCGCACCCCTGGAACTCCATGGACCAGCACTACCAGAAGCGTCAGCAGAGCCAGCAGAATCAACGCCCACTGCGGGGTGGTGGGGACCTGCACGGGAGGCGCAGGAGGCGCCGGCGGCGCAGCCACCGCACTGCCCCCACTTGCGCTGGCATCGGTATTATTGGCAGGGTCAGGGTCTCCCGTGATACTGGCTACGCCAGGGGTGATATTGAAATCGCCTGCCGAATCGATCGTGGCCGTGACCGTTATGACTTCGCTTGCGCCGCTGGCCATGGCCGCGAGCAGGCACGGGAACGCACTGCAGTTCGCACTTGACACGCCGGTGATCGTTAGATTGTCAGGTAAGTTGGTGATCTCGATATCCGCCGCTGTGGCCGGCCCGCTGTTACTGACCGTCACGGTGAACTGGACACTGCCGCCGATGTAGAAAGGACCAGCGGTATCGAGCGTCTTGATGACCGCAAGGTCGGTTGGTGTGGGCAGGATGGCCATGCTGAAATAAACATCGTTGTCGGCATTGTTGTTCGCAGACCATATCCACACGGCACTGGGGTCCGCCGGTGCGGGACGCAAACCCCATGGTGCCACGCCATTGGTGCCGTAACCGGTGGCGGCCACATAGCCTGACCAACCCGTCGTACTCACCAACCAGTTGGTACCGGTGGTGACGGTTGTACCACCGCCGGCAAAGCTATGCCCGCCACCGGTCAGGGTGAAATCCCCGAGAAATGCCGCCACGCCACCGGCATCCACGCCGTTTACATGGAGATAATAGGGCCGACCGGCCTCGAGGTCGACACCGGAAAAAGAATTGGTAACCGGCCAGTTGTTGCCGGTTGCTATCTGGGTGCCGGCAACCGAGTCATCCGTGGAGATATAGGTGGTGTGCGAATTATCGACATTGATATCCCCTGATAGCGTCGCGGCATGGGAATCGCTGACCACTGCAAAACCACCGGAGAGACCGATAACGACCGCACAGGAAAACCTGCTAAAAATACTGTTCATCCCAACACCCCTGTCATAACCCGGATAATTATTTTTCGTCTTTCGGATCGCTCTTTCTGTATCCAGCCAGGAAAGAAAGCTGACGCCAAAAGTCGATGAAACCCTCGCAATACTACCATTTGCGATCGTAAAGCCGCAGTGGGGATCATCCGACTAATTTACAGTCTCAATAAAGTGCGCAGGGCTCCCGCCGGTCGTTCCCCCAGATTGCCGACTCAACCGCCGCTGCGACCATAAAGGCGTGGATATTCAGTGATATGCGGTTTATCCTGCTGCCTCCTTGTTTTTCCCCGTTATTGTTGAAAAGAGGTGTGCAGATGACGAGATTTGTCTGGCTGTTGATTATGGCTATAGGGCTTCACAACGGTGCGGCCAGCGCGGAGCAGACGGTGCGCCTGATGGCCAATACATCGCCGCCCTACGCTGACGAGAAACTGCCGGAGCGGGGTCTTGCCATAGAGCTGGTGAACCATATTTTCGCGCGCACCGACTATGCGCCCGAGATCACCATCGAAAACTGGTCCCGCGCTGTCGAGGGCGCCCGCATCGGTGTGTACGACGGTCTGGCCGCGGCCTGGTATTCGGATGATCGCAACAAGGACCTGCAGTTCAGCGAGCCCTATCTCAGCAGCAAGCTGATGATGCTCAAATTGCGCAGCAATCCGCGCAACTACGGCAAACTGCAGGACCTGGCAGGGGCGCGACTCGGGGTCCTGGTGGACTACGCCTACGGTATCGATTTCGCCGCTATCCCCAACCTGGCCCTGGTGGAAGAAAATCACCTGATCCAGAATTTGCTCAAGCTGCAATCCGGGTCGGTCGACGTGGTCATTGGCGATCGCCGCTCGATCATCATGCAGTTGAATGAATACATGAAGGACAGGATTACCGACTTTGCCGTGGTCGACATACCCCTGCCGGATGTGCAGCGGCATGTTGCCGCCTCCCGTGACCTGCCCGGTCATGAAAAGCTGATCGAGCAGTTCAACCGGGCCCTGGCGGAAACCCGCAAGGACGGCTCACTTGAGGCGATCATCAACCAGTGGGATGCGCGCCTGGACAAGTTCGAGTGACGCCCGCCTGAGCGCGATCGAGGACTGCCGATGCAACTGATGCTCGCCCCGATGGAGGGCGTGATCGACCACACCATGCGCGACCTGCTGACCTCGCTGGGCGGCATCGATCGCTGCGTCACGGAATTCGTGCGGGTCACCGGGCGCCTGTTGCCAGCGAAGGTTTTCTATCGCCTCTGCCCGGAACTGGGCAACAGCGGCAAGACCGCCTCGGGTGTGCCGGTCTACATCCAGTTGCTGGGCGGCCAACCCGGCGTGCTGGCGGAAAATGCGGCGCGTGCCGCCGAGCTCGGTGCTCCCGGTATCGACCTGAACTTCGGCTGCCCCGCCAAAACCGTCAACCGCTCCGATGGCGGCTCCATCATCCTGCGCGAACCGGAGCGCGTGCACGCAATCGCCCGTGCCGTGCGCGCAGCGGTGCCGGCACAAGTGCCGGTCACGGTAAAAACCCGCCTGGGCTACGAGGACGAGAGCCTGTTCCTGGATATCGTGCGCGGAATCGAGGCGGCGGGAGTGAATGAAGTCACTGTGCACGCCCGCACCAAGCGCCACGGCTATCGACCGCCCGCCTACTGGGAAGAGATCGCCCGGGCCCGGGAAGTCGTCTCGCTGAATGTCATCGCCAACGGTGAGATCTGGAGCCCGGCGGACGCCCTGCGCTGCCGCGAAGTCACCGGCTGCGACGACCTGATGCTGGGCCGCGGCGCCCTGTGCCGGCCCGACCTGCCCGGCCTGGTGGCGGCCGCGGCGGCGGGAGTGACCCGCCCCTCCCTGCACTGGCCGGACATTCCCCCCCTGCTGCTGCAGTTTTTTGAACTGAACCTGGCACACTACGATGACCGCTATGCGCCGAATACCGTGAAGCAGTGGCTGGCCTACCTGCGCGCGTATTTTCCCCAGGCGGCGCTGCTGTTCGAGCGGGTCAAGCGCCTGCGCGATCCCGTGCAACTGCACACGGTGCTGCTGGCGGAATCACAGGCTGCTGACGAACCGGGGGCGCGCATCGCTTCATAAGAACCGCGGGCGACGCCTCAAAACAGCGTTGGCACAATCGCGTCGATCAGCCGTGGCCCCTTTGCCCTGACTGCCGCGGCAAACTGTTCGTTGAACTCCTCGGCGGTGGTGGCGCGGGTGGCCGCGACGCCCATGCCGCTGGCGATGGCGACGAAATCCATATCCGGGCCGCCGATATCGAGCACACTGGCAGCGTTAGGGCCGGGTTTGCCGCCGCGGGCGCCGGTGCGGGCGAATTCCATCTCCAGCACGCTGTACTTGGTGTTGTTGAAAATCACGACGGTCACATCCAGGTGCTCCCGGGCCATGGTCCACAGGGACTGTATCGTGTACATGGCGCTGCCGTCGCCCTCCAGGCAGACCACCTTGCGCCCGGGGCAGGCCACCGCCGCTCCCACCGAGGCGGGCAGTCCCCAGCCGATACTGCCGCCGGTAAGGTTCAGCCAGTCATGGGGCTGGGCCGTCGCGGTCGCCGGGAACAGCACAAACCCGGAGGTTATCGACTCGTCCACCACAATGGCGTTTTCAGGCAGGTAATGGGCGACCGCCAGCGCCACCTTGCCCACATCCAGCGCCCCGGTCCCGAGGTCGGGTATGGTCAGGGGGTGCACATCAGGCGCGGCATCCACGGCGTCGAGTCGCTCGAGCAAATCCTCCAGCACCTGGTCGATGTCGTCATCGGGGCCGGCCAGGACAAACTGCTCGCAGTTCGGCGCGGCGATGGCGCTGGGTACATTGGGATACGCGAAAAACGACACCGGGGCGGGCGCCCCGATCAGCACCAGGTGTTCGATGTCCTTGATATGGTCGATAGCGAGCTCTGCCAGGTAGGGCAGCCGGTCGATCACCGCGGTGCCGGCACCGCGCGCCACCCGACCGGGAAACACCTCGGTACAGACCCGCACCCCGGCGGCCTTGCCGATGCGGCTGAGCATGAGACCACGCTGGCCATCCACCTCCCTGCCGCCGATCATGATCATGCACTTATCGCCCGAGCGCAGCATCGCGAGGGCCTCTTCAACCCGGTCCGCCGGTACCTGTGCAGGCGACGGCACCGCCACGGCGGGCTCCGCCCCGTTCGGGTTATCGCCCCAGGAGACGTCCGCCGGCAGCATCAGGGTAGCCACCCGACCGATGCCGGCCTGCCGCACTGCCTCGGCGGCATCCCGGGCGATATCCTGTGGCGCCTTCGAGGTGTACACCCAGTGCGACACCGGGGCTGCGATGCCCTCGATGTCGGCGGTCAGCGGCGCATCGTACTGCAGGTGATAGGTGGCATGGTCGCCGACGATGTTCACCACAGGCACATGACCTTTTTTTGCATTGTGGATATTGGCCAGGGCATTACCCAGACCGGGCCCCAGATGCAGCAGCGTGGAAGCGGGCTTGCGCGCCATTCGCGCATAACCGTCGGCGGCCCCACTGAGCACCCCCTCGAACAGGCACAGCACGCAGCGCATACCATCGACCTCGTCCAGTGCAGCGACAAAGTGCATTTCCGAGGTGCCCGGGTTGGTGAAACAGACCTCGACCTTGTTATTGACCAGGGTGGTAAGCAGGCTTTCGGCGCCGTTCATGGGCTGGTACTCCGGTTGTCGTTTGGTTATTCGGTATGTTCTGTCCGACAAGCATAGGACACAGCCGCCGGACTTGCTACGCCGGGTCGAGCCTGGGGACGGAATCGAGCAGGGCCCGGGTGTAGGGATGCCGGGGATCGGTGAGAATCTGCTCAGCGCTGCCCTGCTCCACCAGCTTGCCCGCCTGCATCACGCCCACGTGATGGGCCAGGCTGGGCACGATAGAGAGGTCGTGGGTGATGAACAGATAGGACACCCCGAACTCGCGCTGCAACTCCTGCAGCAGGCCCAGGACCTCGGCCCTGATGGACACGTCCAGCGCGCTGGTGGGTTCGTCGCAGACGATGAGCTCGGGCTCCACCGCCAGGGCGCGGGCAATGGCGACTCGCTGCAACTGCCCCCCGGAAAACTCGTGGGGGTAGCGCTGGCTGTATTCACGGCGCAGTTGTACCCGGTCGAGCAACAGGCCAATGCGCTCCTCCCGCTCCTGCGCGGACAGGCCCATCCCCAGGCTCACCATGCCCTCGGAGATGATCTCACCGACCGTCATGCGCGGGTTCATGGAGGAGAACGGATTCTGGAAAATTACCTGGATCAATTTGCGATAGGGCAGCATCGCGCCCCGCGTCAGCGAGCCGATGGCATGGCCCTTGAAGTGAATCTCGCCACCGCTGATGTCTTCGAGGTTGAGAATGGCGCGGCCCAGGGTCGACTTGCCACTGCCCGACTCCCCCACCAGGGCATAGGTCTCGCCGCGGCCGATCGACAGGGAGACGCCGTCTACTGCCCGGGTGTAATCCACCACCCGCTGCAGCACGCCCTTGCGAATGGGGAAATAGACCTTGACGTCGTCCAGGCGCAACAGGGGCTCTTCCACCGCGACACTCTGGAAGTGGGTGAGATCGGGCAGCGCATCGATCAGGCGCCTGCTGTACTCCTGTTCGGGATGGTGAAAAAAGTCATCGACATTCGCCTGCTCGATAATTTCGCCGCGGTACATCACCGCCACCTCGTCGGCGGTGTTGCGCACCACGCCCATGTCGTGGGTGATCAGCAGTACAGCCAGTTGCCGCGACCGGGTCAGGTCGCGAATGAGCTTGAGGACCTGCTCCTGGATGGTCACATCCAGCGCCGTGGTGGGCTCGTCGGCAATCAGGATGTCGGGTTCGCAGGCCAGCGCCATCGCTATCATGATGCGCTGCTGCTGGCCCCCGGATAACTGGTGCGGGTAAAAACTGAAGCGACTGTCGGGGTCGGGAATTCCCACTTCCGTAAACAATTGCACTACCCGCTTGCGCAGGGCGTCGCCGCGCAGGGGCGTATGCAGGCGCAGGGTCTCCGCCACCTGTTGCCCCACGGTCTGCACCGGGTTGAGGGCGCTCATGGCATTCTGGAAGATCATGGCGACCCGGCGGCCGCGCACGCTCTGCATCCTCGCCTCGGGCAACTCGAACAGGTCCTGCCCGTCGACCATTACTGCACCAGCGGTGATATGCAGTGCCTCCGGCAGCAGGCGCATCGCGGCGAGAGAGGTCACCGACTTGCCGCTGCCGGACTCACCCACCAGGGCGAATATGCGACCGGCCCGCAGCTCCAGGCTGATACCCTTGAGGATCTCCTCCCCGGTTTCGGCCAGTACTACCTTCAGGTCACGCACCTGCATGCGCACGTCCGCGGATGTACTCATGCTTCCGACCTCCCGCTGCTGCTGCGCGGATCAAAGGCATCGCGTACCAGGTCGGAAAACAGGTTGGCGGCCAGTACCAGCACGAACATGAAGAAAAATGCGCCGGTCAGGGTCCACCACACCGCCGGCTCGCGGGATAACTCCGAGCGGGCGCCGTTGATCATATTGCCCCAACTGCCCATCGAGGGATCGATGCCGACGCCGATATAGGACAGGACGGCCTCGGCCAGAACCAGTGCGCTGAAATCCAGTACGAAGGTGATCAGGATGATGTGCACCACATTGGGCAGGATGTGGCGGCCGAGGATGCGCGTATGGCTCACCCCGAAAGCGTGGGCCGCCTGCACATAGCCCAGCTGGCTGATCTTGAGGGTCTCGGCGCGGATCAGGCGGCACAGGCTGGACCAGCTGGTCAGTCCGAGAATGAAACAAAGGGCAATGAAGCGGGCATCGGCCTTTTCCATGCCGATGGAGAAAAAGTCGGGGTTGAGGTCGATATACACCTGGAACAGCAGTACGGACGCGGCGATCAGCAGGATGCCGGGAATCGAGCTGAGCGTGGTATACAGGTATTGCACCAGGTCATCCACCCAGCCCTTGAAGTAGCCCGCCATCACCCCCAGCGTGACGGCGATGGGCAGCATAACAAGGGTGGACAGGGTGCCAAGCAACACGCCGGTGCGGATACCCTTGATGCTCTGGTAAGCCACGTCCGTGCCGCCCTGGTCGGTGCCCAGCACGTGGTAGTAGTGGCTGATGTACACCAGCCACACCATGAAACAGATCACCGCCGTCTGCACGGTCCAGGAGGCGTACCAGGGATAGGCGCTATTGCGCAGCAGCCGCCACTGCAAACCCACCACCACGGCGGAAGCGAGCAAGCCCCAGGCCAACGCAATCAGGCTGAGGGTAAACACATCCCGCCACCTGTCGGCCGGATCCGCCAGGTGTTGACCCGCGTGTTCCAGCCAGTCGAAATCCCGCACCATGTTGCCCTGCTCATCCTGCATATTGCTTTTTTCAAAGGATTTCAGGGCAAACGGTGCCGAGTAGGTGCGTTCGAAGCGATCCCCCATACCGTCGAGCATCACATCCAGTACGCTTGTCACCTTGTTGTCGTAGAACACCTCATTTGTCGTGACGCCCTCGGGGGGTGGCAGCGCCCGCCGGAAGTGCAGTGAGTCGAGCAGGGCAATACCCACGTAGACCATGATGATGGTGAAGGTGACCATCCCCAGGCGCGAGGAAAAAACCTGGCTCCAGCGCTCCCTGGATTGCGGGTCGTTACGCAGCCGAAAAAAGAAAAGCGTGAGCGATGCAACCAGCATGAAGACCAGCGCGTCTGACCACAGCAGAACCGGTTTTGCATCGAGCTCCCACATCAGCTGAGCCGCACCCGGGGATCAGCCCAGGTGTAGGAAATATCCGTCAGGATAAGACCGATGATATAGAGGATGGAACCTATGAAAACCATGGTGCGCACGATGGCAAAATCCTGGGAGCGGATGGCATCGAGCATGTAACTGCCCAGCCCGGGTATACCGAAAAACGACTCGATCAGCAGACTGCCCATGAACAGGGAGGGAATGAGCACGACGATGCCCGTCAGGATCGGAATGAGTGCATTGGGCAGGATATGCCTGAACAGGATACTGATTTCACTGGCGCCCTTCGCACGGGCGGTGCGCACATAGTCCTGGCCAGCCTCTTCCAGGAACAGGGTGCGATACCAGCGCGCCCCGGAGCCGATACCGGATACCACGCTGACCAGCACCGGCAGGATAAGGAACTTCCAGGGCTGGAAATCGGGGTCGAAGCCGGAAATGGGTACCAGCATCCACTGCTTGGCCACCAGGTACTGGCCACCGATGATATAAAAGAGATATGAGATCGACATCAGCGAGACGAATACAAACACCGCCCAGCGGTCGAGCGCGGTGGCGCGGAACATGACTACCATCAGGGCGACGCAGATATTCACCCAGATACCGATCGCAAAACTGGGCAGGGCTACCGCGAGGCTGGGCCACATGCGGGTGGATACATCGGTAGTGATGTCCCGGCCACTCTCGGAGCGACCGAAGTCAAAGGCGAAGAGCCTGACCGACTTGGTAAAGAAAATCGTATCCGTGATGGCGGCGACCCCGCTGGCATCGTCATTGATAAACAGCGGTTTGTCGTAACCGTTCTTACGCTTCCAGTTTGCTATCGCCTCCGGCGTGACATACTTGTCGCCGAGCTGGGATGCCGCCATGTCATCGGGGGAATTGACCACGAAAAACAGCGTGAACGTGAGCAGGTTCACACCGATAAGGATCGGTATGGCATAGATGAGACGACGGATAATATAGGCAAACATCAGTTGTCCCTCGCCACGCGAGCGGTGGCTTTCTGGCGTCGCCGGTAGGCAATGACGCCGGGCAGCAACAGGCCGAGCAGCAGAAGTGCACCGGCGTACAGGGGCCAGGTTATCGGTTGGTTCCACTCGACCTGTTTGCGCGCCCGCTCCTGGGCATCGATCCGTGTATACATCAGGCTGGCCTTGGATACCCCATGGCGCTTGTTGTTATAGACCCAGCTGTTATTGAGGTAGATATCCTTGGGGTAATAGGCAAACAGCCAGACCGCGTCCTTGCGATACTGCTCCACGGCGAGCGCCACCAGCTCGTCGCGCTCGGGTCCCGGGGGCAACATGCGTATCTGGCGGAAGGCCTCGTCGTAGGCCTCACTGGCATAGTTGGCGTTGTTGGCGCCATCACACTTGCAGTCCAGGGGGCTCTCCGGGCCGTACAGCAGAAACAGGAAGTTTTCCGGATCCGGATAATCCGCCAGCCAGCCGTGGGAAAAAATCTGGGTGTTGCCGGTGAGGAGTTTCTCGCGCGTGCGGTTCCAGTCCGCGGGCCGGTACTCGACCTGCACACCTATCTCCCCGAAGGCCCGGTCCATCCAGTTCATCATGGTATTGCTGATGGCCTGGGACTGGACGTCGATGAATATCTTGAGCGGCTCTCCGGTGCGCGCATCGCGCCCGTTGGGAAAGCCGGCCTCCGCCAGTAACTGCCTGGCATAGTCCAGCGACTTGCGCCTGGGCTCGCCGTCCACCCAGTCGTAGACGTAGGGGTTCATACCGGCCTCGCCCTCCAGGAAGCCAGGGATTCCCGGGGGAATCACGGACTGGGCGGCGATGCCATTGCCCTTGTAGAAAATATTCAGGTACTCCTCGGTGTTGAAGGCAATCTGCAGGGCCTGGCGCAGTTTGCGCTTGTCCTCGGTATAGCCACCCACCACAGGGTCACGCATATTGAAGCCGTAGTAATAGATGGCCGGCTTCACGTCCGGGGACATGGTGATGTTGTGGTCCACCAGTTCATCCGACATCTCGACCCCGTCGGGGCCCACCACGAAAGCCTGGTCATAGACGCCGTTGGTATTGCCGTGCACCTCACCGGAGCGGTCATAATAGCCTTGCAGGAACTTCGTCCACAGGGGGAGCACCTCCTTCTCAAGGCGATAAACGGCCCTGTCGATGAAGGGAATCCGCTTGCCGGCGTCATCCAGCAGGCCCGCCTCCCTATCGCCGGGCTCGCCCTCGCTGGGATAGAACTCCTCGCGGAAGTTGGGATTGCGCTCCAGCACGATCTCGCTGTTGGGATCGTTTTTAACCATCATGAACGGACCCGCCCCCACCGGCCACCAGTCGAGGGTGAGGTTGCGCTCGGCAAAACCGGGGTTGTGATAGAAGCGATCCACCTCCGGAGCTATCGGAGAGAAGAAGTGCATGGCCAGCCAATAACTGAACTGGGGATAGCGGCCATTGATGGTGATGGAAAAGGTCCGCTCGTCCAGTACCTCAAGCCCGTCCATGGCAAAGTCGTTGAGGTCCAGCCAGCCGCTGCGGGGAACCTTCCCCACCCTGCTGGAGAATTCCTCCCAGCCCACTATGTAATGCGCCATGAAACCCAGCATCGGTGAGCCGATTTCCGGATCTGCCAGGCGCTTGATGGCATAGACAAAGTCGTTGGCCCGCACCGGCCTGCTGCCGGTTGCCGGGAAATCCGGTACCTGCCGATAGCGCGAACCGGCCTCGGCCGTCTCGAACAGGTACAGGGGCCTGCCCTGCGGGTCCAGGGCAAAGGCCGGGTGCGGCTGGTAGACCGCGTCTTCCCTTACCCGCATGGTATAGCGGGTAAATGCCAGTGCCTCGTCGTCCTCCGCCACCGCATTGCCTTGCGCGTCGAGGAAGGTCACTTCAGGCAGTGCTTCCAGGGCAAGCGGCACCAGCTGGTAGGGCCGCTTGAGGAAGTGATAGCCCATCGGGGGTTCGTAAATCTGGTCGATGAAGAGACTTTCATCCGAGGCATAGGAGGTGGCGGGGTCAAGGTGCTTGGGCGGGGCGGGGCTCATCACCGACTGGTAGGTGATGAAATCGTCCTCGTACTGCGGATTGGGGTTATTCCAGGGGGGCGCGCCGCATCCCGCCAGCAGTATCACCAGCATGGCCAGGGTTCCGGAGACGGCAGGGCCGGGCCTACTGCCCGTTGCCAGCGCTGTATTTCGGTTTGGCACTATGCCAGAGCTCCCGTTGCGAGCGCGCAAGGATACCCCGTGAGGCCTGTCAGGACCAGTACCCCAATGGCGGTATGCCGGGACGTTCACAGTATTTACAGGCAAAACGTGCCCAGGCTCCCTTTCTGTCCCTATAATAGCCGGCTGGCCTATCCTGATGCGGCCGCTAGAACGGGACCATAACAACGATGACAGCAGTCAGCATTCCCTGTAACGACCCGGCCAGCGACACCGGCTTCTTTGGCCACCCGCGGGGGCTGCTCATCTGTTTCACCACCGAGCTGTGGGAGCGCTTTTCCTTCTACGGCATGAAATACCTGCTGTTGCTCTATCTCACCAAATACCACCTGTTCACGGACCGCAGTGGGCTGGAGGTCCTGGGCAGCTATGCCGCCCTGGTCTACGCCATGCCGGTCATCGGCGGCCTGCTGGCTGATCGCTACCTGGGCATGCGCAAAGCGGTCGTGTTCGGCGGTATCCTGCTGGTGCTGGGCCACCTTGGAATGGCATTCGAGGGGGAGCAGGCCAGCAACGAGGGCGGGCAGATCCTGCGCGACGAGAGCGCCCTGCAGGTCTTTTACCTCTCGCTGGCACTGATCGTCATTGGAGTGGGCTTTCTCAAGCCGAATATTTCCACCATCGTGGGCAGCCTGTATGGCGAGGATGACCCGCGCCGGGACTCGGGGTTCACGATTTTTTACATGGGCATCAACCTGGGTGCCTTCAGCGCCACCCTGCTGTGCGGCTACCTGGGCGAAACCTTTGGCTGGCGCTACGGATTCGGTGTCGCGGGTATCGGCATGCTGGTGGGGCTCACCTCCTTCCTCGCCGGGCAGCGCCACCTGCACGGCAAGGCAGAGCCCCGGGACCCGGCCCTGCTGCGACAGACGTCGCCCCTGGGCATCAGCAAGGAGCTGACCATCTACCTGTGCGGCTTGCTGGGGGTGGCAGTAGCATGGCAGATGCTGCAGTTTCACGGCGCCGTCGGCCACCTGCTGCACCTCATGACGGCGATCGTGCTGGTCGGGCTGGGCTGGTTCATCACGGTAAAGTGCAACCCGGTGGAGCGCAGCCGGATGATCGTGCTGGTGATCCTCACCATGTCCACCGTGGTTTTCTGGGCCCTGTTTGAGCAGAGCGCCGCCTCCATGACCCTGTTTGCGGACCGGGTGATGGATCGCACGCTGCTGGGAGTCGAACTGACGGCCTCGCAGTTCGGCGCCATGAACTCATTCTTTATTTTCCTGTTCGCTCCCGTTTTTGCCTGGCTCTGGACAGTACTGGGGCGGCGCGGACTGGAGCCGTCCACCCCCCTGAAATTTTCACTGGGGATCGCCCAGGCAGGGCTCGGCTTCGGCGCCCTGGTGATCGGCGCCGCCTCCCCCGACGAGGCTGGCCTCGTCGCCGCTTACTGGATGGTGCTGGCTTATCTGCTGCATACCACGGGGGAGTTGTGCCTGTCCCCGGTCGGACTCTCCGCCGTGACCAAGCTGGCGGTGCCAGGCGTGGTCGGGGTGATGATGGGCGCCTGGTTCCTGGCCACGGCCTACTCCGAGTTTGTCGCCGTCCAGCTGTCCAAGCTGGCGGCCATTGAGACTGTCGATGGGGTGGTGGCTGACACCGGGGTCGCGCTGGCCAGCTACACCGACCTGTTCACGAACCTGTGGTATATCGGCCTGGCTTGTGCCGGCCTGTTGTTGCTGGCGACACCGATACTGAAGAAAATGATGCACGGCATTCACTGAACCATCCCGACTGCGGGTATTGCGCTGCACACCGCTGCAGCGCCGGTCCCGGCACCGCGGCACGGGATAGCTTTATGGAGGTAACACGATGGCAGAACGCGAATTTGACCTGGTCGTCTGGGGCGCCAGCGGTTTCACCGGCCACCTGGTGACTGAATACCTGGTCCGGACCTACGGGACCGGGGGCGACCTGCACTGGGCCATCGCCGGGCGCAACCCGGAAAAACTGGAACAGGTGCGCGACGAATGCCTGCCGAAAAACAAGCGAAAAACCCTGCCGGTACTGATCGCCGACAGCGGCGATCCCGGGAGCCTCGCGCGCATGGTGGCCCGCACCCGGGTGATCTGCAGCACGGTCGGACCCTACGCAAAATACGGAACGCCACTGGTGGCGGCCTGCACCGAGGAAGGCGTCGACTACTGCGACCTGACAGGCGAGGTCCAGTGGATGGCGCGGGTTATTCCCGCCTACCAGGGCGCCGCCGAGGGCTCCGGCGCGCGCATCGTCCACACCTGTGGTTACGACTCCATCCCCTTCGATATCGGCACCTGGTACCTGCAACAGGCGATGCTGGAGCGGCGCGGTGTGCCCGCCCGCAGGGTCAAGACCCGGGTCGGCCGCACCCGCGGCGGCGCCAGTGGCGGCACCATCGCTAGCATGCTCAACATGCTGGAGGAGATGCAGCAGGATCCCTCTATCCGCAAGGTGATGGACAACCCCTACGCGCTCAATCCAGCCACAGCGCCCCGGGGAAAGGACGGTCCCGACCAGGCCGACGCCCGCTTTGACAAGGATTTCGGCCAGTGGACCTCGCCTTTCCTGATGGCCGCGGTCAACACCCGGGTGGTGCGGCGCACCCACGCCCTGCTGGGGTTGCCCTGGGGCGAGGATTTCCAGTACGACGAGGCGGTATTGAACAGATCCCGGGGCCAGGCGACTGCGGCCGCGGTCGGCGCCGGTATCGGGATGCTGGCGCTGGGCTTTGGTCCCGCACGCAAACTCGCCGGGAAGCTGTTGCCGTCGCCCGGCGATGGCCCCTCCCGACGCCAGCGTGAAAACGGTTACTGGGAGGTATTTTTCCACGGCGTGCATCCCGACGACCGGGACCTGGACCTGCGGCTGAAAGTCACCGGCGACATGGACCCGGGTTATGGCTCCACTGCCAAAATGCTGGGCGAGGCGGCGGTCTGCCTTGCCCTCGATGAGCCGCGCACGGGCGGTGGCTTCTGGACCCCCGCCTCCGCCATGGGCGAGCAGTTGCAGCAGCGCCTGGTCGGCAATGCTGGTCTCGAGTTTGAGTTCGTCGAGCCCAACTAGCGATGCGTGACTATCCGACAGCCGGCGCGAGCCACCCACTTGCTACAAGCCAGTTACCACAAGAGAGGCGAGAAACACAGGCGTGAACCGCTTTAACCTGACTTTCAGCGGCGAGATCATCGAGGGCCATGACCCCGAGCTGGCGCAAGCGGGCATGGCGCATGTGCTGGCGATAGACGACCCCGACCTGATACAGCGCTGCTTCTCCGGTAACACCGTCGTACTGCGGCGCAACCTGGAACGCAGGGAGGCCGCCGAGCTCTACGCCCGCCTGCGGCGCTTCGGGGTGCATGCCGAACTGGTCAAGATCGGTGAAAGAGGCGACCTGCACGGTGGCGAGAAAGTCAGCTCCCCCGCGCACCGGGAGCCTGATAGCGGCCGGGCCAGCACAGGTACGGGACCAATCGAGCCGGCGAGCCCGCCACCGGCTGAAGCCCGGGTAACCGGCCCCGTTGCCGCGGTTAAAGATACTCTTGAAGACAGGATGGCGCCTGCGACTGACACCACGGGCCAGGAGGCCAGGCAAGCGGCCGAGTCCCGCCGGGCCGACCGGGCGGCCCGTAAGCACCTGCAGGCGGAAGAAGCCGCCCTGCTCGACGACAAGGAAAAGGCGCTGAAAAAAGCCCTCAAGGCCAGGCAGAGGGATGCTGCCAGACGCGCCAGGGCCACCGAGCGGGCAAGGCAGAAAACCCTCGCCCGGGAAGCCCGGCACAAGGCAAAGCTGGAAGCCGCGAAACTCAAGGCCGCACAGGAGCAAGCCAAAGCCGAGGCGGTCGCGCGGCAGGCGGCTGAGAAGGCCGAGCGCGAGCGCAAGCTTGCCCAGGAGGCACTCAAGCGGGCCCAGGAGCAGGCGCGAGCCCGGGCGGAACGGGAGGAGCAACTGGCACAGCAACGTGCCCTGGAAGAACAAGCCATGGCGCGCGCGGCCGACAAACTCGCGCAAAAAAACCTGTCAAAGCCCGTCGAGGCACGGGTGAGAACCCGCCTGGAAACACCCTCGCGCCGGCGCGGCCCGGCGGGCGAAACCAGGCGCAAGCGCCAGCCCGGTGCTCCCAATCTGTACAGCCTCACACCCTTTCGCAACACCCCCGCCATTCGCGACAGGCCCGCACAGTCGCAGCGCATCATGCGCAAGGCGTTTGCGGGCGCGGCTATCGCCTTCGCCCTCGCGCTGCTGCTGGCCGCGCGCCTGCTCAGCCTGCCCGCCTGGCCCTCCCTCACCGGGGCCAGCGGCATCGCGGTCAGCCCGCAGCAGCGGCCGGTGCTGCTGGCCGGCGATCATCTACTGCTGCACGACCGGGCGGGTGCCAGCG
>JAZBNW010000432.1:0-7831 GCA_036350855.1 Halieaceae bacterium | reverse complement strand
GCCAACCGGGAAATGCTGCGGGAGATGGCCCAGGTATACCTGCTGGACGAGAACTACGCCGGGGCGGCGAATGCGCTGGAGCAGGCGCTGCGCATCAAGCTGGTGCCGGAGGTCGGCGATTACCTGTTGCTGGCCCAGGCCTACTACCGCCTGGGCAAGCTGGTGCAGGTGGTCGGGGCGCTGGACCCCATTCGCGAGCAGGGCCTGGTCCTGAGTATTTCCCAGAAGCGCCAGGCGCTGGCACTGTATTACCAGGCCGGTGCCTATGCCCAGAGTGAACAGCTGTTGCGACAACTGCTGGAGGCGGAGCCGGATAATCCTGAAAGCTGGCACCAGCTGGCGTCGGTCTATCTGCAGCAGGGCAAGAGAAAACAGGCCCTGGACCAGCTGACCCTGGCGAGGGAAAAACGGGTGCCGTTTCGCGAGCAGGATATCGTGTTGCTCGCGGACCTGCAGGCGGTCAACGGCAATCCCTATGGCGCGGCAACCGTGCTGCAGGAAGCGCTGGCCGACAAACGAGTGCCGGCCAACGGCGCAAACTACCGCAAATTATTCCAGTTCTGGCTGCAGGCCCGGGAAGTGGAGCGGGCCAACGCGGCACTGGTCCAGGCGGCGCGCCTGAGCGGCGACATCGAGCTGTACCTGTACCTGGCCCAGTTGCAGATGGAGCAGGAGGCGTGGCAGCCGATGTACGACACCATGCTGGCCGCCTGCAGCAAACAGCTGCCGGCCAGGTACGTTGGCAGGGCCAACCTGCTGCTGGGAATCAGCCAGTTGAAACTGGGGGACGAGTCATCGGCCCGGCGCTCCTTCATCAACGCGACACTCATAGGCGGCGCGGGCGCCCAGGCGGGCAAATGGCTGGATTTCATGCAAGCCGCGCCCGCCACCGACCGGGAGGCGCGGGGTATCGTGGGTGTTTGCCACGGCGCGGGCGACAAGCAGGTATCGGCGCAGGCCTTTGCCGGGGCCGACGGGCCCGGCAGTGACACTGCAGCACCAGCCGGTGGATCCAGCGGGCAGGGAAAAATCGCCGTCGACACAAAGACAGTCCCAGGAATGGCGTTTTTCTACCAGAACTACACCAAATCCATTGCCGACCTGGCGGGTGAGGCCAGGTCCCTGGCGACGCCGATGGTGAAGGCCGTGGTCAAAGCCGGCGGCAGCATTGTCGGCCCGCTGCAGATCATCGCAGAAGGTCAGGGGGAGGATGGTGTCCTGCAACTCGGTTTCCCCGTGAAGGGATCTCCCCAGGCCAGTGGCAAGTACCGGAGCAGGGGCGCCGCGGCGTTCAAGTGTGCCTATCTTCTGCATGAGGGCAAGGCGGACGCCCTGGCCGCCGTGTGGGCAGAGTTTCTGGCGGCGGTGGAGGCCGCCGGTCTCGAGCTCACTGAGGAGCGCAGGGTATTATTCCAGGTGAACAAGAGTGGCGCGGCGGGGGCCGTGAAGCTGGAGTTGCAGGTGGGGATAAAATAGCGGCGACCGACGGAGCGGGTGATCGCGTTAATCCGCTACGCCGGCGCGCGCGTATACTGTGCGGAAGATACCAACTGGTGGAAAGGATCGATCGATTGAGCGTGCACAGCAAGCTATCCGGAGCAGCTCCAATGACGAGCAGGTTCGCTGACAGTATCGCCTTTAACGCCCTCTGGTTTCAGGCGCTCTGGTTCTCCACGGTAGTGGGCCGCGAGCAATTCCTGCCACTGGCCGTGGCGCTGTTGTGCTTGCATCTGTGGCTCGTTCACGATTACCGCGCGGAACTGCGCCAGCTCGCCATCATCGGCGGACTCGGCATCGGTGCAGACGCGGCCCTGTCCGTCGGTGGCGTGTTCGAGTTTTCAGGCTCGGTGCTCATACCCCTGTGGCTGTGTTGTCTGTGGCTGGCTTTCGCCGCGGTGCTGGGGCGGAGCCTGGCCTGGGTAGGCGTGCGCCCGCTGGCGGCGTCACTCGCCGGCGCCATAGCCTTTCCATTGAATTACTGGGCAGGGCTGCGGCTCGGGGCGGTGGAGTTCGGGTATTCCCTGCCCGCGACCATGGCAATACTGGCCGTCACCTGGGCCGTGTTACTGCCGCTCATGTTCCGGCTTACCGCACGCCTGGCGCCGGTGGCCGGGACGGGAGGTGCGGCATCGTGAAGCGAATGGGACTGCTGTGCCTGGCGCTGTTTGTCTGCGGGATAGCCCGGGCGGGGGATGATGCCCTGCAGATGGTCGGGCAGGCGCGACTCGAGGTACTGTGGTGGCCGGTTTACGACTCCCGTCTTTTTACACCCGGCGGTGCCTACACCGAGGGCACGAGACCCCTGCGCCTTGAAATTCAATACCTGCGGGATATCCGGAGGGAGGACCTGGTAGAGAACACCCGCAAGGAATGGCAGCGCCTGGGTGTGGTCGGTGCGCAGGCGCAGCAGTGGCTCGATACCGTGGCGCGACTGTGGCCCGATGTCAGGAAAAACGACGTGTTGGCGCTGGCTCTGGACAATCAGGACAGAACCACCTTTTTGCTGAATGGTGAGGTGTTGGGGGCTATCGATGACCCCGGCTTTGGCAGGGACTTCCTGGCCATCTGGTTGTCCCCGGAAACAAGTCGTCCCGAACTCCGGCTTGCCCTGCTCGGCCAGCAGTGACGGAATGCTTGCCTTGGGGGTTCGCGCCCCCCAGAATGGCCGCCATGCTGAATTGCCGCTTTTTCAAGGCCTCGTGGCTTTGTATCTTCTCTTTCCTGTCCCTGGCAGTCGCCGCGGACACGGATTATCCCCCGCAGATCAAAATCACGCTGGAACAACGTTGTATGGTCTGCCACGGCTGTTACGACGCCCCCTGCCAGTTGAAGCTCGATGCCTGGAAGGGCTTTCAGCGTGGCGCCAGTAAAGACAAGGTCTATGACGGTACGCGCCTGCTGACAGCCAAACTGACCCGCCTGTTCGAGGATGCGCACACGACCGAAGAGTGGCGGGGAAAGGGCTTTTATCCCGTATTGAATGAAAACCAGCCGGAACAGGGTGTGGCCTACAGGATGCTGGAACTGAAGCGGCAGCACCCGCTGCCGGCAGGGGAGATTCTCCCGGCGAACTTCGACTTCCAGCTCGACAGGGATCAGCAGTGCCCGAAACCGGAAGAGTTCGAGAGATTTGCCACCGACTATCCCTTGTGGGGGATGCCCTATGGTTTTCCGGGCCTGTCAGATGTCCAGCACAGGCAGCTGTCCGAGTGGCTGGCCAACGGGTCCCCCGGTGTACCGCGACCGACCCCCGGGCCCCGGGAGCAGGCGAGCATCGAGCGCTGGGAGGCATTTTTCAACGGTTCCAGCCTGAAAGAGCAGCTGGCATCGCGCTATATTTATGAGCATCTTTTCCTGGGAAACCTGTACTTTTCCGATCTCCCGGACGAGGTTGCGTTTTACAATCTGGTGAGGTCACGCACCCCTCCGGGGGAGCCGATCGATATTATCGCCACACGCCGGCCCTATGACTCGCCGGGGAAAGGGGATTTCTACTACCGCCTGCAAAGTGTCAGGACCAGTGTGCTGGACAAGCGCCATATGCCGTATGCGCTCAGCGACGCACGCATGGCGCGCTGGCGTGAGCTGTTTTTGCAGGCCCCCTATACGGTCAGCCGGCTGCCCGGCTATGAACCGGAGGTGGCATCCAACCCCTTTGTCGCCTTCCGCGAATTGCCCGTCCAGTCCCGTTATGAATTCATGCTCGATGAGGCCCAGTTTACGATCATGGGCTACATCAAGGGCCCGGTCTGTCGTGGGCAGGTGGCGCTCAATGTGATCGAGGACCATTTCTGGGTGGTATTTACCGACCCCAACCTGATAGATCCGGACCAGAATGCCGAATTTCTCGCCCGCGAAAGCGATAATATGCGCCTGCCTTCGGGCAATAGTGGCCTGATCGGTGCCCTGGTCGAGTGGCGCCAGTACGCCAGGGGCCAACGAAAATTCCTCAAGGCGAAGTCGCGGATGCTCGAGGCGGAGGCGCAAAAGGACCAGCTGCCCCTCAACCTCGATCTGATCTGGGATGGCGATGGTCATAATGATAACGCAGCGCTGACGATATTCCGACATAACGACAGCGCGTCTGTAGTCAAGGGCCTGGTGGGCCAGGTGCCCAAGACCGCCTGGGTGATAGGGTATTCGCTGCTGGAGCGTATTCACTACCTGCTGGTGGCGGGTTTTGACGTGTACGGCAATGTGGCGCATCAGTTGGAAACACGGCGCTACATGGACTTCCTTCGCATGGAGGGCGAGTTCAATTTCCTGGTGTTCATGCCGGAAGACAAGCGGGTGGAGTTGCGGGATTTCTGGTATCGCGAGGCGAGCCCGGACGTGAAGGAATATGTGCTGGGTCGCAAGGCGTTTATCTACGATGACAGCCGGATCGAGTACAAGACCAACGACCCGAAGAGGGAGTTTTTCACCCAACTGGAAGGCAGGCTGCCCGGAGCGTCGGCGCACCGTTACCAGCCCCTGGATCCACGTTTTGCGCAGATGCAGCGGCTCACGGGCAAGAGTTTCAGCCTGATGCCCGAAGTGGCGTTTGTGCATGTTGTCGGTGGCGCGGGAGGCGACAGCGTTTATACGATCATTCACAACAGCGCCTATCTCAACAATACCCAGCTGTTTCGCGAGGAAGCACGACGCTTGCCGGTGGAGGATTATCTCACTGTCGTGAAGGGTTTCATCGGGTCCTACCCGAATCTGTTTTTCCAGCTTCCCGCCAGCGAACTCGGCACTTTTGTTGCGCAGATTGAAACGATGCAGGATGAGCAGGACTACGCCCGTCTTGTCAGCGACTTCGGTGTGCGACGCACCTCACCGGATTTCTGGCAGCTCAGCGATACGCTCTACGATTACTACCGGCAGGCGTCGCCCGCCGCCGCCGGGCTGTTCGACCTGAACCGCTACGAGAACCGCTAGCGGGGAAGGGAGGCTGGTATTGAAACCATGACCGGTGCACCTGCTGGCCGCGGCTGTCATCAGGCGGACCCGATGCCAGCGTTGCGGCTGAACAGTTCCTTCAGGCCGGCGGCCTGCAGCGCCTCTTCCACCCGGCCGCGGATTTCCCTGTGATATCCGCACTCCAGCGCATCACGGCTCAGCTGTTGCGCGGTGCGCAGTGGCAGGCTGCGGATCAACCACTTGATACGGGGGATTTTGGTGGCGCTCATACTGAGCTTGCGTAAACCCAGGCCAATCAGCAACACGACGGCCACCGGGTCTGAGGCCATTTCACCACAGAGGCTCACCGGTATGCTGTATTCCGCCGCAGTTTGCAGGATACGGCGTATTTCGAGCAGTACCGCCGGGTGGACGTGGTCGTAGCGTGCTGCGACCCTGGGATTATTGCGGTCGAGTGCCAACAGGTACTGGCTCAGGTCATTGGAGCCGATGGAGATGAAGTCGATCTTGTGCGCCCAGAACGGAATCTGTGAAATAGCCGCCGGCACTTCGATCATCACTCCCAGGGCCGGTCGCGTGACGGCATTACCCTCCGCCTGCAGCTGCGCCATGGCGTCGTCCAGCAGGCTGGAAAAATCATCGATCTCGCTGGTGGAGCTCACCATCGGGAGCAGTATGCGCAGGTTATCCAGTCCCTGGGCGGCGCGGATCATGGCCCTGACCTGGGTCATGAGCAACTGGCTGTTGTCCAGGGTGAAGCGTATGCCGCGCCAGCCCAGGGCGGGGTTGTCCTCGTTTTCAACCGGAAAGTACGGCAGCTGCTTGTCCCCGCCAATGTCGAGCGTGCGCATGTGAACCGGCTTTCCGCTATAGGCCAGAAGAACCTGGCGATAGACCGAGACCTGCTCCTCCTCGGAGGGAAAACTCGTGCGAATCATGAAGGGAATTTCAGTGCGGTACAGGCCCACGCCCTGGGCGCCGTTGAGCAGCCCGGGTGAGATATCCGCCAGTAATCCGGTGTTGGTATACAGTGTGAGCTCGGCGCCGTCTGTGGTCACCGCGGGCAGTTCGCGCAGCTGTTCCAGTTGCCTGGTCAGGAAACGCTGGTCGTCTTCCAGCTTGCGGTATTCCGCCAGCAGTGACTCCCCGGGATTGAGCATCACCTGGCCACTGTTGCCATCGACAATCACCAGGCAGTCATCTGCGAGGTTGCGGATGACACCGGTACCCATCACCGCGGGTACACCCAGCGCGTTGGCGAGAACTGCGGTATGGGACAGGCTCGACCCCTCGAAGCAGACGATACCCTCCAGCATCCCGTTGGGTACGGCGGCAATCTCCGATACGCTGATCTGGGCGCCGACCAGGACGATTCGCGCGTCCGTGGGCATCGCCGGTGCGCGCTTGCCGCGCCAGCTGTTATACAGCTTGTTGCCGATGTGGTGGATATCCTCGTGCCGCGCCTGCAGGTAGGGATCATCCATCGCCCTGAACAATTCGGCAAAATGCTGGATCGCCTGTCGCAGGGCGCCGGGCAGCCAGTTCCCCTCCATGATGCCCTTCTCGACATGCCCGAGGAAGACGGGGTCGGCCAGCAACATCGTGTAGGCCGAAAATATCCCGGCGACGCTGTCCGACAGCTCACCCGCGATGGACTCTTGTTCCTCTTCTATTTCGCTGCGCACCGCCACCAGCAGGTCGTGCCAGTCCCGCAGTGCCTCTGCCACGTCCTCGCAGGGGGCGTTGGCAACCGCGTACAGTTCGCCGTGATCGCACAGCCGGCTTCTGCCGATGCCGATTCCCGGCGCCCCCGAAATACCCGATACGCGGCCATTGCGCCCGTCCAGTTCATCCCGCGCCAGCGGGCTGTTGGCCAACAGCAGGGCGAGATGGGCGGCAAGGGTTACCAGGAAACCCTGTTCCTCCTCGCTGAACTGGCGGATTTCCCGGCCCTGCACGACAAGAACGCCTATTACCCTGCCTGTATGGACCAGTGGTACCCCGCAGAATCCGTGGAAACGTTCCTCTTCGGTCTCGGCTACGTAGTAAAAGGCGGGGTGGGATTCCGCATCGGCCAGGTTGACCGGGTGCCGACTCGAGGCGACCAGGCCGACCAGGCCCTTGCCGGGAGGTAGCCTGACTGTGCGGACCGCACCAGCTGCCAGTCCGTGGGAGGCGAGCAGCAGCATTTCCCCCCGGGCATTGGCCAGGTAGAGACTGCAGACATCGACAGCCATGCCGGTACTGATCGATTCCACGACCAGGTTGACCTGGTCGATCGGTTGCTCTGCCAGTGCCACCGTTTGCACGATGCGGGCTAACTGGTGGATAACATCTGTCATGGCGATGGCTGTGAACGAATCCTGCTTGGTTGCGGTACAATTGCTGGCGATGGGGACAGGGCAGAGATTGCCACAGTCGAAGCTTATATATGATTATTGCGGATAAAGCACAAGGGAAAATTGGCAGTCTCGTCGAATTCGGGCTGGCCAGTGGCGTGCGCGGCGACTCCGCAGGGCGGGACTACTAACAGAAGCTATGGCGGCGAAGAATCACATTGCGGATCTGCCCGGGGCGGCTGTGCTCCATGTCGATCGCGAAAGCGGTAGAATCTGCTATTGCAATTCCGGCGCGGTGGCGCTGCTCGGCAGGTCGGCCGACGCCCTTTCGGGGGAGCACTGGTGGACAGCGCTGGGTCTGCCCGGGGCGGGCGAGCAGCCACTGGCGCAAGCCATCCGCTGTGGATCCCGGACGGTCCTGTCGCCGATCTTTCTTCACCCCCCGGGGCTGGGGGAAATGGTCGCCGGTGGTTACCTGTTTATGCAGCAATACCAGGGCCGGGACGTGGTCGTCCTGCTCCTGTTCAGGCTGGCCGGCGATGGCGATCCCCTTTTTACCACCCCAGTACAGACCGGCGATGTGGTGG
>JAZBNW010000431.1:0-6458 GCA_036350855.1 Halieaceae bacterium | reverse complement strand
TCCAGAAGGCATCTACCCCGGTGGGCAGCTCGCGGCCGAGCTGCGGCCAGTAATCAGCGGGCATGCGGCCAAAGTACTTTTCCAGCACTGGATCAAACGAATAATAGGTGGGACAGACGAGCACCCGGGTGTCGGGTAACCAGGCCACCACATCGGCGATGATCTCGGCTTGCCGACTGGCCAGCTGATCGAGCTCGCCGGGCATGTCGTCAAACAGAATAGCCAGCAAGGGTGCATCGAGCTGCGCCAGCCGTGCCACTTTGCGCCGCAGTTGCTCCCGCTGGCCTGGTCCGTACTGCCGGTAGAGGGCGAAAGGAGACAAACCGACGCCCCAGTTAAGCCCGCGCTGCCGGTACGCCGCCGACTGTTCCTGTAACTCGCGCCACTGCGGTGCAGGCCAATCATCCTGCCACTGCTTACGCAGCCAGGGATCCGCCTTGGGACAGTAAAGGCAGGTGTTCAGGCCGGCCTGCTGAAGATAGCCCGCGTAGGCAAGGCGTGTTTCAAGCGGCCAGACCCGTCCATAAAAACCCTCGAGGATGCCGGTTAGAAACCCGCTGGCTGACGGCATGACCACCCCTTTAGCTGATTATGTAATATAAAAATATTTAGATATTCCAAAAAAGGCTAAAAAAACAACCGGACGGACATGGCAAAATGCTTTTGATCGGCGATACTTAAGTCGTGGTTGCCTATCCCCTGGAAATATCGGGTGGCCGCGGGAGCAAACCCAATGCTCCCTGAGGGAAGAAATTCCTTTATGTTTCACTCCTAATGGTCTTCTTGGGTCCCTTTTGGGACCCATTTTTTTTAACTTAAATACTATATAATCAATGTGTTAGGCCGCATATCTAAAAACTACATTAAGAGCGGGCCGCTACATTGTATGGGTGGGCCGGTCCGATGACAGGGAACCTGCCAGGTGATTCTCGATCTTCGCATTGGCATTGGCATCCTGCTCGCTGAACTGGACACCGATGCCCGCCGTGCGATTACCCTGGGCACCGCGCGGGGTCACCCACACCACTTTCCCGGCGATCGGGATTTTCTCGGGCTCGTCCATCAGGGTGAGCAGCATGAAGACCTCGTCACCGATGTCATAGGTCTTGTTGGTGGGAACAAACAGGCCCCCGTACTGCAGGAACGGCATGTAGGCAGAATAGAGAACGGCCTTGTCCTTGATGGTCAGGGACAGAATGCCATTGCGGCTGTTTTGTCGTTCATCGTTCATCGTAGAGCGCCCTTCTGGTTGCTCCCGATATTATCACCTAGCCCTCCGTCGCCCAACATTCTCTGTACTTTTCCCAACAAAGCATCGAGCAACAACTGGGGATTGGGGTTCGAGCCCGCCTCGATCGCCCGCTGGACCTGTCGGATCTCGTCCAGCAGCTGGAACCCCCCTCTCGCCCGGGGGCTTGCCAGTTCAGGCGCCGCAAGACTCCGCAGCAACGCCTGTATGCCCTCCACCAGATGGGCCAACGCCCTGCCCGGTTCCTCCCCGGCGAGGGCCGTCGACAGCCCGTTCACGCCCTGCTGTCCGGCAAAGAGCCCACCCAGGGCCTTGCGAACCAGCTGCAGCCGTTCAGCGCTCTCATCCCCGTAAAGTTGCGCGGCCAACAGCGGTCGCCCGCCAGCCAGCGCCAGCAGTTGTTCACTCTGCCGGCGTTCGCCACTGACCCTGTCCAGCCAATCCAGGCTCTGCTGCGATGAGGGCAGCGCCGGCCTGAGCAACTGGCAGCGGGACCGGATAGTAGCGGGCAAGCCGTGCAGCCGGTGACATACCAGGATCAGGTAGGTGTTGGCCGGCGGCTCCTCCAGCACCTTCAGCAGCGAGTTGGCCGCGTTGATATTCATGCGCTCCGCCGGTGAGATCACCACCACCTTGCGCAGGCCAAACCCGGCGGTGCGATTGGTAAAGTCCACAACACCGCGGATCTGGTCGATTTTGATAACCCGGCTCTTCCCTTCGGGCTCCAGCCAGCGAAAGTCGCCATGGTTGCCGCTGGCACTGAGTTCGCATGGATGGCAACTGCCACAGTTCAGGCCCGAGGCCGGGCGGGCACACAACAGCAAACGCGCCAGGGCCAGGGCCAGGCGTGACTTGCCCGTGTATTCCGGACCGCTGATCAGCAGGGCGTGGGGCAGTTTTCCCTCGTCGATCTGCTGGTTCAGGCGCGACCATACGTCGGCCTGCCAGGGTAACGGGGCACTTATCGGGGGAATATCCACTATCTCGCTCATGGGTCGGTGTGCCTGACACCCCAGCACTCGGTCAGCTCCGTGCACACTTTACGCAACTGTTCCTGTACCTTGTCCAGCGACTGACCGGCATCGATGATGCGATAACGGCCGCTGCTGAGCTCGGCAAGCTCCAGGTAGGTGGCCCGCACCCGCTCGAAAAACGCCAGCTCTTCCCGCTCGAAGCGATCCAGCTCTCCCCTGCCCTGGGCCCTGGCCATGCCGGTCGCCACTGGCGCATCCAGCAGCAGGGTGCAGTCCGGCCGCAGTTCACCCTGCACCAGTTGTTCCAGGGCACTGACGGCAGCGCGGTCAATGCCGCGTCCGCCGCACTGGTAGGCGTAGGTCGCATCGGTAAAACGATCACACAGCACCCACTTTCCGGCTGCAAGTGCCGGCTCGATGCGGGTATGGATGTGTTGTGCCCGGGCCGCGAACACCAGCAATAACTCCGCCATTGGATCGATCGCCTCGTCATCGACCGCCAGTAACAGCTGCCGGACTCTCTCCCCGAGCACACTCCCGCCGGGTTCCCGTGTCACCAGCAACTCAACGCCCTGCCCGGTCAGCTGTTGCTCGAGGTAGGCGATATTGGTCGACTTGCCGACACCCTCGCCGCCCTCCACGGTAATGAATAATCCCCGTGTAGCCATCGACTAGTTTTCCTCCGGACTGGAGCGATAATCCTTCCTGCGCTGCAGCTGGTACTTGCGAACCGCCGCCTCGTGCTGTTTCAGGGTGTTACTGAATACATGCCCCCCGTCGCCCCTGGCAACAAAAAACAGGGTCGTGCCTTCCGCGGGGTGCAGGGCCGCGTGGATGGCGGCCCGACCGGGCAAAGCGATCGGCGTCGGCGGCAGGCCGTCGATACGGTAGGTGTTATAGATATTGTTTTCATCGTTCAGATGGGAGCGCCGCAGATTGCCGTCGAACTCCGGCCCGGCTCCGTAGATCACGGTCGGGTCTGTTTGCAGCCGCATCCCGCGCAACAGGCGGCGGACAAACACGCCGGCAATTTCCTGCCTCTCCTCGGGCAGTCCGGTTTCCCTTTCTATTATCGACGCCATTATCAGGGCCTCGTAAGGTGTCTCGTAAGGCAACTCCTGCGCCCTGCCCTGCCATTCCTCTTCGAGCACACTCAGCATTTTTTCGTTGGCGCGCCGCAGCAGTTCCAGGTCGCTGGTGTTGCGGGTGTAGTGATAGGTGTCCGGGAAAAACAGGCCCTCCGGGTGGTCGAAGGGTTTGACCATGGCTTGTATGCGCTCGTCTTCGGGCCCTTCGAGCACGGATTCCAGCTCGGCCTGCGCGGCCAGGATAGCCAGCGCCTGGGTGAGGGTTACACCCTCGGGAACTGTCACCGTGTACTGGATAACCTTGCCGCTACGCAGCAATTCCAGCAACCCCGCCGGATCGAGCGGATCGATAAGCAGGTACTCGCCATGCTTGATCTGCTGGTCGATACCCGTCCAGCGACCGAAGGCGACCAGCAGCTTCGGATAGGGCAGGACACCGTCCTCGTACAGCCTGTTCGCCACCGCCCGCAGCGACTCCCCCTGGGCGACCACCAGCACCATGCCATCCGCAGGCAATGACAGGGGTGCCTGCCACCGCCGTTCCAGCTCCTGCCACGCGAGAATACCGCCCAGCACCAGTAGCAGGATAATCAGCAGCAGCTTGCGGATCACGTCAGCCCATCCCGGTACAATTGATACAGCGACGCGCACACGGGATGATCACTCCAGCTGCGCTGCCCTAAACTGGCCACCGCACGCAGCCCCAGCAGGCTGTTGCTGTAGAACAGCTCCTGCGCGCCCTGCAACTGGTCAAGGCTCATGAACTCTTCACACACGGCCAGGCCCAGTGCCGGCGCCCAGCGTTCCATGATGAGGTTGCGCCTGGTGCCGGCAATACCGCAACTCTGCAGGGGCGGGGTCAGCAGCCGGCCGTCGCAGACCGCGAACAGGTTGCCGGCGACGACTGATATCGGTCTCCCCCCCTGATCAAGCATCACCGCCTCATCGTAAGCGCCCTCGCGGCACTCCCGGGCGGCCAGTACATTTTCAAGACGGTTCAGGTGCTTCAGACCGGCCAGCAGCGGCTGGGATGGCCAGCGCACACTGGACAGGCCCAGACGAGCGGGCCCGGACAGTCGGCGGGATGGTTCCTGCAGCCGGGTGGCCGCGATGATAATACGGGGCTCGGCTTTCTCGGGCGGGGCATAGCCGCGTGGACCTGCGCCCCTTGTCACGGTCACTCTCACTGCACTCCAGCGCCAGTCGCGCGCGGCGATGGCAGCCGCGGCATTCTGCAGTTGCTCGCGCACCAGGTCAACGCAGTCCGGAAACATCAGTGTGCGACAACCAGCCTGCAGCCGTTCCAGGTGCAATTCACTGTACAGGGGCAGACCGTCCTTCAGGAGCAGGGTTTCGAACAGGCCATCGCCGAAGTCGAGACCACGATCCGGTAGCGGCAGTGCCGCCGCTTCCGCCCCATTCAGCCAGATCGCTGTCTCCCCGGACACGGGCCTGGTCTGGTCCGTCAATCAATCCGGCTTGGCGAACAAGAGCGAGCCGTTGGTGCCGCCAAAGCCAAATGAGTTGGAGATGACACAGTCGATCGGCCTCTCCTGCGCGGTATTCGGCACATAATTGAGGTTGCAGCCCTCGGCGCGATTGTCGAGGTTGATCGTCGGCGGCGCCACCTGGTCGCGCAGGGCGAGAATGGAGAAGATCGCTTCCACCGCGCCGGCCGCACCCAGCAGATGCCCCACCATGGATTTGGTCGAACTCACCGCCACCTTTTCGGCAGCGGCGCCAAGGACAGTCTCCACGGCACGGCTCTCGGCCAGGTCTCCCGCGTTCGTCGAGGTGCCATGGGCATTGATATAGCTGATCCGGTCAGCGGCAACACCAGCGTCCCTGATGGCGTTTGACATCGCCGCGGCAGCGCCCCTGCCGTCTTCCGGCGGCAGGGTCATATGATAGGCGTCCCCGCTCATACCAAAGCCCAGCACTTCCGCATAAATAGTGGCGCCCCGCGCTTTCGCCATTTCGTATTCTTCCAGCATCAACACCCCGGCACCGTCACCAAGGACAAAACCGTCCCGGTCCCGGTCCCATGGGCGCGATGCAGCGGTGGGATCATCGTTGCGGGTGGACAGCGCCCTGGCGGCCGCAAAGCCGCCCAGTCCAACCGGGGTGGTCGCCATTTCGGCGCCGCCTACCAGCATGGCATCGGCGTCGCCCAGCGCTATCAGCTTGGCGCCCAGGCCGATATTGTGGGTGCCGGACGTGCAGGCGGTGACTATTGCGAGGTTCGGTCCCTGCAGGTTGTACATCACCGACAGGTTGCCCGAGATCATGTTGATGATGGAGCCGGGCACAAAAAACGGTGAAATCTTGCGCGGCCCGGAAACCCTGATTATTTCAGCATTTTTCTCGATCTGGCCAATGCCACCGATGCCGGAGCCTATGGCGCAGCCCACTCTCGGTGCCAGTTCCTCGGTGATGACGAGGCCACTGTCGCGCATCGCCTGGATGCCGGCGGCCATACCGAACTGGACGAACTGGTCCATTTTGCGCGCATCCTTGACCGGCAGGTACTCGGAGATGTCAAAGCCCTTGACGCTGGCGCTGAAACGGGTGCTGTAGGCAGACACATCAAAGGTGTCAATGAGTGAGACGCCACTCTTGCCCGCGAGAATCTCCTTCCAGGTGCCCTCCACAGTATTGCCAAGTGGGCTCAGCATTCCCATGCCTGTAACAACGACTCTTCTGCCAATCAACACGCTGACTCCTTTTTTGGCGCGCTTGCTGCGACCAACACCCGATAAGTCACGGGACAAAAATAAGAAAAGCCGCTCTATCGCAAATAGAAACGGCTTCTGAGAGCTACAGAGGAAGGTTGATCAGGCGAGGTTTTGCGTGATGTAGTCAATCGCCAGTTTTACAGTCGTGATCTTTTCGGCTTCCTCATCGGGTATCTCTGTTTCGAACTCTTCCTCCAGGGCCATTACCAGTTCGACAGTATCCAGAGAGTCAGCACCCAGATCCTCTACGAAAGAGGCCTCAGTCTGCACTTCTTCTTCTTTTACGCCAAGTTGCTCCGCGACGATTTTCTTAACGCGTTCTTCAATGCTGCTCATGATTATTCTCTGCTCCTGAGATTAGTGCTGAATCAAACCCGATTAACCGGCCTGAGCGCGCAGTTTACTCTGTTTT
>JAZBNW010000430.1:0-4516 GCA_036350855.1 Halieaceae bacterium | reverse complement strand
TTCCCCAGATACTTCAGGGTGGGCCTGATGACATTGTCTCTCAGGTGTTCTGCGGTAACGTACATGTGCCACTACCTCGCAGGGATATCAAAATCCGTCAGATACTGCTGTTTCACTCTTATGTGACTACTGTGGCCCGATTATTGTGAGTCGACTCTGGAGATGCCCTCCAGTTGTCGACTTTTCCGGACCTACATCACACTTTTTAACACACGGAAACAATAAAGCCAATAAAAATAAAGATTTGCGAGGCTTATTTCATAAATATTTTGGGAAGCCGATGTAACTCAAGGTAAACAGTTTTGGCGCGGATGCGCGAGACGTGCCGGGGGAGGGTATTTTTGCATTTAAAGTAGCGATCGTGGCGCTAAAAAGCGATATCTTCGGGTTTACCCCTGGTTCCTGTGCTGCAGGAACTGCACCACCTTGAACCATTTTTGCATGTCCTCGCGGCTCGAGTCCTCCAGTTCGAGACCGAGCCAGTGGCCGGGCTGACCGTCCGCCGGCTTTGCCCACATCACCTTGCCGACCAGTTCCAGGTTCTCTTTCCACTCCTCCATGGGTACCGCAATGTTCAGCTTGCTGCCCGCGGGCACGTCTTCTGCCACCCAGATACGCAGGCCTGCCACCGACACGTCCACGGTTTCGCAGCGCAGCACCGTATTGTGTGCCTCGGAGCGGCTGCCGGGTTTGACTACCTCGATGTAGATCGCCCGCTCGACATCGACTCTCTGGTGTTTGCGCCTGTCGGTATAATCGTATGCCACGTGTTCCCTCCCAGCCGGGGCTGATCGCAGCTATCATAACGCCAATCAACCGCCCGGGGATGACCGGAGTGGAGTTTTCTGCAAAAAGCCCTGCGGATCCGCTAGGCAATAACCAGTTCCAGCCCGATTTTCGCCAGCACCTCCTGCTCGTTCGCCAGTTCCCGCGCGGTGAGGGGGTGCTGGTCGAGCCATTGGGCCGGGAAGGTGAAGGACAGCCGCTGCGGTGCCGCCTCCAGGGTGAAATCGGGCAGGCGCTCGAGCTTCTCCACATGCTTGAAGCAGACCGCCAGGCGGATGATGCTTATCAGCCGCTGGATGCGGGGTATGTCGGCTGCAGGGATATCGGCGTACATCTCCTCGGATAACTTGCCGCGCTGACCGAGGGCGATCACCGCCAGCTGTTCCTGCTCTTCCTGGGAAAAACCGGGCAGGTCCGCATTGCGCAGCACATAGGCGGAGTGGCGGTTGAAATGCTTGTGGGCAATGGCCAGGCCAATCTCGTGGGTGCGGGCGGTCCAGCGCAGCAACTCCCAGTCCGGCGTGTCCAGCTGCCACTCCTGGCGCGTGGCGGTAAAAAACACGCGGGCCCGACGCTCCACGATATGCGTGGTATCGGTATCCACCGAGTAGCGCTGCATCAGCGCATTGATGGTGCGCTCGCGCACGTCCTCATGCGACAGCCTGCCCATCAGGTCGTAGATCACGCCTTCACGCAGGGCGCCGTTCGATGTGCGCATATGCTCGATCCCCAGCACATCGAAGAGGGCGCTGATAATGGCCACCCCGGGCAGGATGACATTGCGCCGCTGGGCGGCGAGACCTTCCAGGTCGATCGCGTCCATGGTCTCGAATTCCAGCAGCCTGTCTTCCAGTTGGCGCAGGCCCGCCCGGTTGATACCGCTGTCACACCAGCCGTGCTGGGTGAGCAGTGCATCGATGGCTTTCAGGGTGCCGGATGAGCCGACACAGTCCTGCCAGTTGCGTGCGTGATACTGGTGCCGGATGGGGGCCAGCAGCAGCCGGGCCTGGTCGTAGGCCTGGCGATACCCGTCCCTGCTGATTTTCCCGTCGCGGAAGCAGGTCCTGGCATAGGAGACGCAGCCCATCTGCAGGCTCTCCAACAGCTGTGGTTCGAAACGCTGGCCGATGATGAGCTCGGTGCTGCCGCCGCCGATATCGATGACCAGGCGGGATTTGACATCGTCGGCGAGGGTGTGGGCGACCCCCAGGTAGACCAGGCGGGCCTCCTCCCGACCGTATACCACATCCACCCGGGTGCCGAGTATACGGCGGGCCGGAATCGTGAACTCGTGCCGGTTGCGGGCGACCCGCAGCGCATTGGTACCCACCACCCGCACCCGCTCGGGCTCGACACTGGCCAGCAACTGGGCGAAGCGGCCAAGGCATTCCAGGCCGCGCTCGATAGCCTCCGCGGACAGTCGCTCGTCCTCCAGGCCCGCCCCCAGCTGCACTTTTTCCGCCAGTGCCTCGACCGGGCGCATCTCGCCGTGCTCGATTCTGGCGATAATCAGGTGAAAGGAATTGCTGCCCAGGTCCACGGCCGCCAGCAGGCTGCCCTCGGGCAGGGTGTCGGGGATGTCGTCAGCCAAGTCGGTCTCTTCTCACATGCGGGGGCGTGACCCCATGGTAATGGATAAGATCGAATGACGCACGGCGCCCTGGGTGAGAAGGTACACTAGGCTCCCGGCGGGCACACCATAGGAGAGGCCGCCGCGGGTTGATCCGAGCCGCACAGTTCCTTGCGGATATGCTTCTGTACTGTGTCGCAGGGGTTTTCGCTGGACAGCGCGCGCTTCAGTACGCTTTCACCAACGATGGACAGGCCGCCGGTCATCACTGCCGCCCAGCTGCGCCAGAGCAGGCCCGTGGCATTCGGGATGACCTTGGGGTCGCTGATGGGGCCCTCTACCTCCACCGTATTGGAGAAGACGTTACCGATGGAAAACCCGACGCCCTGGCGACTGCTCGAGCTGAAGTTGAGGTGGATCAACTCCTTCCTGAGGTCGAGATCGACCCGTCCCACCAGGTTTGCCTGGTTGGTGCGGGCGGCGTAGCCGTAGGGTGTGGTGCCCAGGCCGTCCTTGAAAAGGCCCAGGGTAACCGCGCATTCAAGCTGTGGCTTTTTTTTGTCGGAGCCCGGTATAAGCGTTGAGAACACGGCCGTAGCGACATCCGCAGTGAGCAGCATCATATCGCCGAAGTCGAGGGGGCCGGCGCCAAGCTCCAGGTAGACCAACCCGTTCACGTTGCCCGCCAGTTCTGCCTGGCTCTGGCCACGGCTGCTGATGTCGAAGTAGCCGCTGCGGGGGAAGCCGGCCTTGATCAGGTCGCCGCGCAGGCCGCTGAAGGTGCCGCTGAGCGCCACGGCGCGCGGTTGCTGATTTGCATCGATACTGATTTTGGCCGAGGCGCTGCCCTTGTTGAGTGCGCCGGCACTGGCCTCGGCAATCAGCTTGCCTCCCAGCAGGCTGCCGGAAAATTCGAGATCGCCGGCACTGCCTTCCCGGCTGACAAGCTCGTCCAGCTTGCCCTTGAACCGGGCCTGGTACTGCAGCAGCCACTCGAGTGGCAGCGCAGTGTTGCTGAATATTTTATCCCCCGGCTTTGCCTCCCGCGGACCGGACAGCAGGCGCAGTGGCGTCATCACCACGTCGCTGATCAGGCTCGCGCCGGCCTCGGCGGTGCGGGAAACTATCGAGCCGTCATCCTTTTTCCCGTTCTTGTCACTGGCTTTGTCTTCATCGGTGGCCTCAAAGGGCAGCAGTGACAAGGAACCGCCGCTGATTTCCACTTCCAGCAGCGGCGGCGTTGTAGGCTGGTAGTGAATGCTCCCGGCAAGATCGCTACCTTCCCATTGGAAATGCCGGATATCGGCATGCATGCCGTTCGCGGTCTGGCGTGCAGTCATGGCAATCCGGGCCGGTGACCCTGCTGTGGTGCTGCCTCCGGCCGGGTCGGCAGTGAGCTCGACATCGCCGGTGAGGTTGGCCAGCAGGCTCGCGGCTGAGCTGCCGGAGCTGTGCAGGGAAACAGTACCCGACAGCGGCAGGCTGACGGCCTTTGGCACATCATCCAGCAATTTGTCCAGGCTGATGTCCTGCACCGTCGCATCCAGTGACAGGGAGGCCTCGTCCTTCAGCCAGCTCAAGCCGCCGTGGCTGACCACGCTGCCCTCTTGAAGGGAGAAGTTCAGTCGCTTGACCTGGACGCTGTTTGGCGCGGTTGTGACTTCCAGGTCCACATCGCCCAGCGATATCCCGGCCGCCAGCAATGATTTGGCCTTGAGGGTAACGAGACTGTCTCCCAAATCCTTCAGCGAATTCAAAGAGTCCTCTGTAGATCCGACTCCGTCCTTCCCGGCCCGTTGGCTCGCAAGGCTGTCCAGGTCGAGCTTTTCCGAGGTCAGGTCGGCCTGCAGCCAGGGTTTGCGACCCTCCACTATCGACACCTCGCCGGTCAGGTTCTGACTGCTCCCGTCCAGCGCAAGATCCGAGATCTGCAAGCCGGTAATACGATTCTTCGCCAACACCAGTCGTGCTTCGCCGGACAGCTGTAATTGTTGCCCGGGAATGGCAGGGCGGGCCCAGTTCTGGTCGTGCCGGTGATCCAGGGATAACCTGGCCTTACCTCTCATTGCCTCGAATATCTGCTCCACCCCGTTGCCGCGGCTGCTGAACAGGACAGTGCCGGATGTACGGGTATCCGGTAGAGGCGCTGCCTGCCGGAAC
>JAZBNW010000429.1:0-5550 GCA_036350855.1 Halieaceae bacterium | reverse complement strand
GATACCTATGCCAGTGAACTTGGCGACTTCACTCTGGCCGCCCGGGAAAGGCAAGCCGCATCGGCGGCGGTTTTTCTGCGGGAACTGCGGGCGATCCCCAGGGACCGGCTCAACACCGATGCCATGGTGGATTACGACATCCTCCAACGCAGGCTGAGCGAAACCGTGGAGGCCGACAGCATGGGCCAGCGGGCGATCAATTTCACCAACCGTTCCGGCTGGCACCAAACCGTGGCGGGTATGGCCGACACGCTACCCTTTGACAACAGGGCGGATTTCGAAAGCTACAACAGCCGGTTGCGGCAGTATGCGCGGGTGAACGACGAGTCGATCGCGGTGGCAAAAGTGGCGATCGAAGGTGGCTATACCTTGCCCTGCGATGCCCTCGATGGTTACGAGAAAAGCATCACAGGCCTGATTACCGAAGAGCCTTCGGCATCGCGGTTTTATGCGCCCTATACCCGCATGCGTCCCGACAGCGTCAGCGCGGAGGATTTCGCGACACTGGCGCAGCAGGCGGCCACGACTATTGATTCAGTGATCAATCCCGCGCTGCAGAAGCACGCCGACTGGTATCTGGCAAGTTACAGACCAGCCTGTAACAAGGCGCCGGGGGTATCGGCGCAGCCCGGCGGCGAGCAGTATTATGAGTTCCGCGTGCGCCAGCAGACGACGACGGGGCTCAGTGCGGACGAAATTCACTCTATCGGCCTCACCGAGGTGGCGCGCATACGCGCCGAAATGGTCGCTGTTGCCAAAGCCGCTGGCTACGATAGCCGCGAGGCCTTTATCGAGCACCTGCGAACCGACCCGCAGTACTACGCCAGGACGCCCGAAGAGCTGATGGAAAAGGTCGCCCGGGAGACCAAGACGGTCGACGGTAACATGCCCAGCCTGTTCGGCAAGTTGCCGCGTCTGCCCTACGGCGTAAAGGAGATTCCGGCAGAGACGGCGGAAGGCACTACGACGGCCTATTACAAGCGCGGATCGCCCGAGATCGGTATAGCGGGCTTTTACTATGTGAATACATCCAGGCTGGACCAGCGTCCCCTGTGGGAGATTCCAGCCCTGTCGCTGCACGAGGCCGTGCCGGGCCATCATCACCAGATTGCCCTGCAACAGGAACTGCCGCTGTCTGATTTCCGCAAACACGGGGCATTCTTCACCGCCTTCGTGGAGGGCTGGGCTTTGTATGCCGAGCGGCTTGGGATCGACATGGGCTTGTACGATACCCCTCCGAAGGAGATGGGGCGGCTGTCCTATGAAATGTGGCGCGCCTGCCGCCTGGTCGTCGATACCGGCATTCACGCCAGGGGCTGGAGCAAGGCCCAGGCCATTGCCTATATGCAGGATAATACCGCCCTGACGGAGGCCAATATCGAGGCCGAGGTGAACCGCTATATCAGCTGGCCGGGACAGGCCCTGGCATACAAGATAGGCGAGTTGAAAATCCGCGAACTGCGTGAGTTTGCCTCCGAACAGCTGGGTGAGCACTTCAGTCTGGCGGCATTTCACGACGTGGTGCTGGACCAGGGCGCGGTGCCGCTTGACGTGCTGGATGCCCGCGTGAAAACCTGGGTGGCGCAGGAAAAGGAATAATCGTCATACCGTTTTTTTATTGGGGTCGTGACAACCGCTGAATCGGGAGCATTTAAGCTGCAAGAATCAGGGGTTACACAGTCCCAAAAGCCGCTCTACCTCGTTCATCTCGTCCGCCCGGCCAGACTCCGTTGCGCCCGCCTCGATCCACAATGACAGGGCGGCCAGTTGATCGGCGCTCAGGGCGCTGCCGGCGAGGGGCATTGGGCTGCCGTTGATAGAGAAACTGCCGGGATTGGTCCTTGCGGAAACCTTGCGGTACAGGTAACTGCTTTCGGCATCCCCGGGCAATACCCGTTTCAGCCCGCCGCCGCCCTGCGCGGTGATATTGACGATTGCGTCGTAGGCACTGCCGCTGGACAGGTTCATGCTGCCGGCGGGGCGGCTGCCCGCATGGCAGCCACCGCTGCTGCATCCCTTGCCATTGAAAATTACCATCTGTATAGCCGCGAAGCTGGTGGCCGGGGCGGTCTCGCACATCGGTGCAAACCTGGCGACGAGGGCTGGCATGGTCTTGCCCCAGTTGTCGAAGACCGTATCGGCATCGATGTCGAACACGCACTGCTCGCCCTGTTCACTCAGGCAGTTATCCCAACCGACAAACGCATAGCCTGATCGGGGTTCGGGCCGGTAATCCTCGGCGTAGGCACCGAGCGCGACAACCTCACAGGGCGATTCTTCCAGCAGACAGTCGTTATCACCAGATGACGACCTGATGTCTCCCTCCCCCACAATGTCGATCGGGTGGGTGCAGCCGGCGAGAGCGCAAATCAGAAGGGCCTGCAGACAGTGTTGTTTCATTCTGGCCTCCCGGATAATCAGGTTATCCGAATCCGGCGGCGGACAGCACACGACGTTCTGCGTTGTCCGGTGAACACACCCCCGAACTCGCGAATCCCGTTGTCAGAGTTCGAAGTCGTCACCAGGGGGTTGCTGAACCAGCAGTATATTGGCATCACTGTTGGCGCAGACGAAATCGGGCCGGAGTTGGGCGGCAACCCGGCAGACGTTAAAGCTTCTGGAAACCGCGCCCGTTCCCTCAGCCCCGATATTGTCCATGCCGAGCAACAATAACTCTTCGATTCGCCCGGGCGAAAGACCCGGTTGCAGCTCCAGCAGAAGGGCAATGATCCCGGATACATTTGCAGTCGCAAACGAACTCCCGCTGACAAAGTTATAAGTACCGCGCGGAAACGTCGTCAGCAGGTCCTCGCCGGGTGCCATAATGATGGCGGTCTCGCGCCAGTCCCGCTGCTCTAGGTACTGCCCGCTCCATGAGCGAACGCGGATAATCCCGTCTATCCCATCGATAAAGCCAGTCGGCGCAGCGGTATCGGGCTCTGCCGCGACGACGACAATGCCGTTTTGCAGTGCGATCCTCAACAGGTCGGCTATCAGTGGATCGGGCGGACCGGTAAGGCTGAGATTGACTATGTCCGCCTCCATGCGGATGGCGTTATCCATAGCCCTTGCCAGGGTCAGGCTGTTGCATACGGCCGCTATTGCCCCGGCTTGCTCCGGCCAGCATGCCCGCAATGCGATCAGGCGGGCATCCGGCGCCACACCCTCTATACCGAGACTGTTTCCGGACAGGGCCCCGATGATACCCGCAACCGCGGTACCGTGGATATCGTCATCAAAGTCCAGGGAGCTGCCGGAAGTGTCCAGCCGTTCTGTCACCTGGCCTTCCAGGTCGGGGTGCTTGACGTCCACGCCGGTATCGATGATGGCGACCCTGATACCATCGCCGGTGGCGAAGCGATGAACCGCTTCCACCTGCATCTCGTTGAATGCCGTCTGCAGCGGTTTATAGGGATCCTCGCTGGCCAGGGTGTGGAAGGTATTCATGCGCTGCACGGATTTCACTCGAGGGTCGCTGCGCAATCGCGCGATTACCGCGTCGATAGGCTGGCTTTCGTCCACCCGGTATACAATGCAGTGCACGCCGAGTGTACGAATAGGCCATTCGAGTATCGTAGCCAGAGGGTATTTGCGAGCGATGTCTGCGGCAACGTTCCGGCTCCAGGTCGTCGCCTGATAGTTGCTGCTGCGCGGGTAATAACGTCCCGGCCCGGCGTTAGTCGTTCTTGCCAGGCCGCGATCAGTGAAGGTCAGGAGAATTTCCCGGGAGTCCTCGGTCGCAGACGTACTGGCAGTATTGGGATCGGTAGTCGGCTCCTGTTGCGCAAGCGCACCGCAGGAAACGCAGAAGACAAGGGCGACTGCCCTCACAAAGCCGTTCATTGAGTTTTTGCCTTCCCCGGACCCGGGATCGACAAGGGTTGTGCGGCTTCTGCAAAAGCGACCTCCTGCCGCGCCCTGAGGGCGACAATAGCCGCCTGGAAATCAGCGTCTGCGGACAACTTCGGAAGTTTGAGGGTGTAGACGCCGACACCGGTGGGTCCGTCGACAATTGTGGCCGGAATCGATCTGAGCAGGCGCTCGATGGTATCGTTGCTGGTGCCGGGAGCGAATATCACCTGGACATCCCAGGGCTTCGCGACAGCGCCGGCATGACTTGACAGGGTCTGGTAGCCATCTCTTGCCGTGCTGGCACTGCCGGCCCCGTACACGCTGTCTCCTGCAGTCTGCTGCGGCAGTCGAGTCAAGCCGAAGGCCAGCGCTATCACAGCCAGCGGCAGGGCTGCCATCGCCATACCGGGTCGCATCCCGGTCCAGGACTGAATTTTATCCAGAACCCTGTTCCAGTCGAGGCCAACGGCGCCGGCCAGGCGTCTCCCGGAGCGGGAGGGCTCCCGGGCTGCGATTCGAACATGCAGGCGCTCGAACCCGGCCTGGGCCGACTGGTCCAGGGGGCTTTCAGCGCGAAACGCCGCCAGGGTTCGGGTCTCGCTCTCCATTTGCCTGCGACAGGCGATGCAGTTGCGCACATGCTCACCGACCAGGGTTTTCTGCCTGTCGCCCAGGCTGCCATTGATATACCAGGGCAGGAGCAGGGAGACCTCGTCGTGGGTGGAAGTGTCGGCTGTCGCATGGATGTCCATCGTCTTCACCTGTTGTCAGTTTTGCTCGCATCCGGCGCCCGGGTACCGGTCAGCTCGGGCCAGATTTCGCGCAGTTTCCTGCGCGCGTGGAACACGCGGGTCTTCACTGTGTTCTCCGGGCAATCGATCACCCGGGCAATTTCCGAGTAGTGCAGACCGTGGTAGTAAACCAGCTCCATGACCGCGCGCTGTTCCGGCGACAACCCGCGCAGCAAGGCGAACAGGACCTCCCTGGTCTCCATTTCGCCGAATGACATGTCCATATCGGGAGTCAGCTCGGCATACCCGGACTGGTCCAGGGTCGCGCTGCCCGTCCTCCGGTTGCGGCGCAGGGCCTGCAAGGCTTTGTTGTGTGCGATACCCAGTATCCACGTTGACGCCTTGCTGAGCGGCTTGACCTCCGCAGCCTTTTCCCAGACCACAAACATGACGTCGTTGATAACCTCCTCCACAAAGTCGACACGCCGGGTGACCTGTAATATGAACCGGTAGAGCCCGCTGTAATGTCGCATGTAGAGAGACTCCAGCGCAGCCTGGTCGCCCATGCCCACCCTGTGGATGAGGCGCCAGTCCTCTCCGGACTGATCCGCTGCCCTTGGTTCGTCCAGCTGCCTGTCCACAGGGACCATCATCTATTGGGCTTCCTGTTCAATTCCTTCCCGGCTTTTTGCCTCGCAATTCTCGCTGCCGTGGAACTGTCTATTAATCCGCGTGCCACCGATAAAGGTTCAATGCTGGCGTAAAAAAAGCAGCCCCGTGTGACGCGAACCGACAGATCGTTCATAAGCCGAGGGAGACCGAGAAGATGACAGGTGAATCGAGGTGGTAACCAGAGAGCGGTTCCGCTGCGGTGTAATCGTCATTTCCTTCGTTCATTTCGTGCAAGTCGTGATAGCGAAGATCGAGTGTCAGGAAGGGCAGGAGAAACCAGGTGATACCGGCATTG
>JAZBNW010000428.1:0-3881 GCA_036350855.1 Halieaceae bacterium | reverse complement strand
CCAGCACCGCTGTTTCGCCTATGATTTTACGCAGTGATTCGACGGTATCCATTTGCTCACGACTCCCCGTGTTGAACAACGCTGCAAGCCAGATGCCAAAGATGCAATATTGCAGCCCTTATGTACAGGTTTGCGGGTAACTGGAACGTCGCCGGCAAGCTGCATCCGGGTTGCTTCCCGGTGGCCCCTGACACCGAGGAAACCTCAGTAGTCGCAGCGGTACCTCGCCGGGCAGGGGCGGCTATGCCCGCCGCCCTGCCCTGAATTGACGTAACAGTCGGTGCCGGCGCCTCGCCCGGTTGACCCAGTAATCCGCCTGCAGGTATCGGGCCGGCAGTGACGAACCGCTTGTCCTGCCGGTGAATCGCAGGGTCAGGCCAAACAGGACCAGGGCCACGATGATCAAAAACAGTGCCAGCGCGGTGTGGGGGTTATCCGCGGTGGTCGAAAACATGACAGGTTGCTCGATGATGTTCATGAGATGTCTCCTTTAGCGATGAATGCCGGGCACAATGTCCGGATGGTTCCAGCATGCCGGACCACCGTGTGATCAAGCGTTGTGGCCACCGTGTTTTTTTCGATCGGCGACAGTACGGCCGACCACCAGCATGGTCATCTACTCACGCACTTTTACGGGGGTGCATCCACCCGGGCAGCAACCGGGATGTGTCTATCGCCGGGTGATCGGCCAGCCTGATGCCATGCTGCGCCAACAGACGCTGCAGGCTGCCTTCCCGGTAGCTGGTAAACAGTTCCGTGCAGCCGCCGATATGTACCCCTCCTACAAAAATCTGGGGGATCGTTCCGGTCCCCAGCTGATACCGCAGCACCTCGCGAATACGCACCCCGCGCTCCTCCGGCTGGAAAGCGACCGAGTCCAGGTCCACACTGTGGAAGTCCACCCCCAGTGCCTTGAAGAAATTGCGCGCGGACCAGCAGAATTCACACCACTCCAGGGCGAACATCACCACCGGATGTGCCCCGACGGTGTCCGCCACAAAGCGGCTGGCGCCAAAATCCGGGGTGACGTGCCCGTCGACCGGCGCCGGGACTCCCCCGCCGGGGGGACCGAACTGGCAACCCGGCGTCGATGCGGACAGTGCTAGCTCGTCGGCATTCATATCCACCCCGATGTCCTCGAACAGGGGCGTGGACAGGTACCGTTCGCCGGTATCCGGCAGCATGCAGACGATGTTGGTTCCGGCGGGTACACGATGCGCCAGTTGCAGCGCACCGGCCAGGGTGGCGCCGCCGGAAATACCGGCGAAGATACCCTCGACGCAAGCCAGTTCGCGGGCCAGGCGCAGCGCATCCGCACCGGCAATGCCCACAACCTCGTCGACCAGTTGCGCCTCCACGGCCTCCTCGGTGAGACTGGACAGGAAGTCGGGGCTCCAGCCCTGCATCAGATGCGGCCGGAACCAGGGATGACTGGCGGCGGGACTGCCATCGGTATTGCGCGGTTGGGTCACGCCACTGGCGAGCACGGGGGAGTTATCCGGCTCCACGGCGACCACCCGAATGCCGGGATCTGCAGCTTTGAGGCCGCGAGAGACCCCCTTGAGCGTGCCGCCGGTGCCGAAGCCCGAGACAAAGTAGTGCAGCGGCTGTTCCCGGAAATCGGCGAGGATTTCCCTGGCCGTGGTCTCCGTATGCACCGCGGCGTTGGCCTCGTTTTCGAACTGGCGGCACAGGTAGTAGCCGTGGGCCTCGGCCAACGCCCTTGCCTTGTCCAGCATGCCGGTACCTTTTTCGGCCGCCGGTGTCAGCACGACCTTTGCGCCGAGGAAGCGCAGCAGTTTGCGCCGCTCCACACTGAAATTCTCCGCCATCACCACGACGAGGGGATAGCCCTTGCGGGCGCAGACCATGGCCAGGCCGATGCCGGTGTTGCCACTGGTAGCCTCGACCACGGTTTGCCCCGGGAGGAGTTCGCCGCTGCGTTCGGCCGCCTCGATAACCGCCCGCGCCATGCGGTCCTTGACCGAGCCCATGGGGTTGAACGATTCGATTTTGACGTAGACGTTAACGCCGGGTGGCGCGAGTTTGTGCAGTCTTACCAGCGGAGTGTTGCCGATGGTGTCGAGTATAGTTTCATAACGGGCCATGATGATCTCCTTTGTCTCAATGGTGCGCAATGCCCGGTCAGCGGTAGCGTTCCGGCGAGTATGCCGGGCCGCAGCCGCGGTAGTGGGCGTACAGGCAAGCGTGGTTTTTGCCGCCGATTCCCGCGCTTTCCACGCCAGCCGGCGACGGCTGGCCGGGGAACAGCACTTCGATCTGTTTCCTGAAATCACCCCCCACCGGCGGCGGGAGGTCATAGGGTCCATTGCAAAAATCCGCCAGCTGGTAAGCAGTGAACAGCGCCCTCAGCAGGCGGTTCCGGCGGCATCCCGCCATGGCCGTCAGCAGTTCCTGGTAGTTTTTCATCTCACGTTCCTCTTTCTGATGTCGGTCTCCCGCGGGGAGCCATCCACGGTACTGATCCTGTGCCCCGGGCGAGGTAGCAGGCGTATGAGCGACCGTGGTTTTTTCCGCTGCGGGCGTGTTTTTTTCTGTCCCCGGCGCTCGCCGGCAGCCGTCCCCGCCGGGTTCGACCGGTGGGCTGTATGCACCTATAATTGAAGGGGTTAACCGCAACGGAACCTGTGACTGATGGCGGGACTCGGCCTGAATGTGCTTGGTGATCTCGAGGTGCTTCGGGGCGGTGCAGCGCTGGAGCTGCCACCCTCCCGTAAAACCCGCGGTCTTCTGGCTTATCTGGCGTTGAGCGATAGAAGCATACGCCGGGAACAGCTCTGCGAGCTGCTGTGGGAGATACCGGACGACCCGCGAGGCTCGTTGCGCTGGAGCCTGTCGAAAATACGCAAGCTGGTTGATGACGAGCATCGCCAGCGCATCATAGCCGACCGCAATAACGTGGGATTTGACGCCAGCGACGTGGAGATTGACGTGCGTGCCCTGCACCGGCTGGTGCAGACGGGACTGGAGGGCGTCGCCACCGCCACCCTCGAACAGGCGGTCCAGGCTTACAGCGGTTGCTTCCTGGAGGGGCTGGACCTGCCGGATCTCCAGGATTTCCATACCTGGTGCATCGGCCAGCGGGAGCAGGCCAGTCGCTCCCAGGCGATGTTGCTAAGGGTCCTGGTGGAGCGCATCCAGGACAAGCCCGAACAGGCTGTGCACTATGCCCACCGCCTAGTCACCCTGCTGCCGTATGACGAAGCAGCCCGGGCACAGCTCATCGAGCTGCTGTTGCGGCTCGGTCGCAAGCCGGAGGCCGAACAGCAATACCGCGTGGGGCTGCAGAAGCTGCGGGAGGTCGGCTCGGCGGACAGCGGGCTACTGTACCGGGCGTGGCACAGCCGGGATCGCAGCGACAGCGGGAATGCCGTCCCGGCAGCGGCCGCGGTACCCGCCGCTGTCGATTGCAGCCTTGTGGGGCGGGATCGTGAAATTGCCCTGCTGGCCAGCCTGGTGGAGGCATTACCCCGGGCCGCCAGCGCCTCGGTGGTTCTCATCCGCGGCAGTCCCGGTATGGGAAAGAGCAGCCTGCTGCAGCTGACTGCGGCGCTGGCCCGACGAACCGGCGCAGCCGTCCTCAAGGCCCGGGCGTTCGAGTCCGAGCGAATCCGGCCGTTCGCGGTCTGGAATGACGCCCTGCGGCGGGCCCTGCCTGACAATACCACCAGCAAACTGCTGTCCAGTGGCGAGCGGATTACCCGGGACCAGGCCTTCGCCAGCCTGTACGAGCAGCTCTGCGAGCAGACCCGTCGGCAACCCGTGGTCATTCTGTTTGACGACGTCCAGTGGTGCGACGAGTCCAGTGTCAGTGCGCTTCACTATGTCCTGCACATGAACCGGCGGCTGCCCTTCCTGCT
>JAZBNW010000427.1:0-2581 GCA_036350855.1 Halieaceae bacterium | reverse complement strand
ACTTTCCTCCTGTGGAAACGGTTAACTTATGGAATTCCTGTCATTCGGAGCTGGCCCGCACGCCCACGTGCGGGCGCCGGGCGTCGGGTTATCGCTGCATCAGGTCGCCAGAGTCGAAATTCACTTTCAGCGAGAACTGTATGCGATAATCTGAACCGGTATCGCCATTGACATCCTCGCGCTGCCCCCAGCCGAACTCGGTGCCCAGCATCACATTATCGCGGGGATAGTGCAGCAGGTTGATGGTGGCAATCTGTCCTTTTTCAAACTCGGTAGGACCCTGCCCGTCACTGGTATCCAGATCCGTCATGGACCAGCCAATCGTGCTGGACCATTTGTCATTCCAGTAGCGGTCATAGTAGGCGCTGATTCCCAACAGGGGTACGGTCTCGGCACTGGCTCGGGTTGGATCTGCAGAATCCGGGGCGATATCAAGGCCGCCGTCATTCATATAGTTGCCGATACCCTCGCCATACGCGACCTGCAGCTTTAATACATCACTACCCCAGGTCTTGATGCCCGCACTGGTGTTGATTCCCCAGCCAATCTCATCATCTTTTTTACCTGTATCCAGGCGTTCATAGCCCAGCTTACGCACTATTCCCGCGACCTGGTAATGGCCGAAATCCCCATTATTGCGATAGCGGGCGCTGAAGTCCGGCAGGTCGTTATAGGCCTGAAACAAGTCTCCCGCTGTAGAGCCGGTGGACTCACAGTCATCGGGCGCATTGGGGAGGTCGCAGGCGTCATCGTCGCGAAAACGGCCGACGCTCAATGCAGTGCCCGGATCTTCTATGGAAAGCGAAAACTCATCCTCGCCCATGGGGAAGGAGTACCGCGCCTGCTGGTTGCGATAGAACACCATCCCGGTGGGACCCCAGTAGTCGATGGTATTGGGAAAGATGTCGATGTCCATGAAGTTGGACCAGGTCTGGCCCATGCCGAAATTCTTGTAGGTTGCCCAGGCATGGCGCAAACGTGGCGTGGTCTGGCCCTCGTCACCGCCGGTACCAAACAATTCTGCTTCCAGCTTGAAGGTGACGTCCTCCCCGTAATTGCCCTGGATACCGAGCCGGGATTGACGCACGCCGAAAACAAAGTCGCCGTCCTGGCCGTAGGTACCGCTAGCGGTAGGTATAGTGGTAACGCGCAGGGTGTCGTTCCAATTGGGGTCGACCCGCTTGAAATCATAGATCGCATCCGCCATGACGAAGCCGTAGATATTGGCCGACAGTTTTTGCGCCGTTTTGCCCGCATTGCCGTCTCTATCCGATCCAAAGTCTTCGGCCGCTGGCGCTGGCGTGGCGACTCGTGCCGCGGATTCCGCGGCCTTCAGTCTTTGCAGCTCAGCATTCATTGTTTCCATCATGCGTTGCTGTTCCTGCATGAGGGCCTTTTGCTGGTTCAGTTGCGCTTCCAGCACCGAGATTCTCGCTGCTTCCGTACTCGCTTCCTGGGCTTGCAGTGCCGCGGGTGTCCCCATTGCCGCCACCATGAGGGCGGCGCTGGCGACCTTGCCGCCAAAGCTGCCGGCTGTGTGTTTTATTGCCATGAAGTAGCTCCCTATACTGTATAAAAGCGGGCAAATAGCCCTAATCGTCAAATTTAGTCGCCATTGGGTCCGAAAATGCCGACACCCAACTGGCCTGCAATGTAGCGGATAGCTTCCTGTGCCCTGACGCTATTGCCATACTGGTCGAGTCTGGGGGAAAAAGCGGCGATGGCCATCTTGCCCGGCACAACGGAGACGATGCCACCGCCCACCCCGGTTTTTGACGGCAGGCCTGCGGTCATCGACCAGTACCCCGAACCGTCGTAGAAACCGGCAGTCAGCATGATGGCCAGCAGCTCAGGGATATGCTTTTCATCCAGCAGTCGCTTGCCGGTCTTGGGGTTGACGCCACCGTTGGCCAGGGTGGCGCCCATGATGGCGAGATCCTTGGTGGTGACCCCGAGCGAACACTCCTTGGTATACACCCTCAGTGTCTCCTCGGCATCGGCATACAGTCGCTCGTAGTTATACAGGTTATTGGCGATTCCCCGGTTACCCCAGGCGGTGGTGTACTCGGACTCATATACCTCGTCCATCAGCGGCAGGGTTTCGCCGGCAAAGTCGCTCAGGTTGTCGTGGACCAGCTTCCAGCGCTGCTCCTCGCTGTCGGCCTTGACCATGCTCACGGTCGCCATCGCCCCGGCATTCACCAGGGGATTGACCGAGCGGGCGGTAAGGACTTCCACGGCCAGCTTGGAGTTGAAGGGCAGGCCGGTGGGTTCGACACCGATTTTCTCGACGATAGCCTCGGGCCCACCGTACTGTTGCATAACCAGCGCCGCGGTGAACGGCTTCGAGGTGGACTCGATGGCGAACCGGTAATCCACGTCGCCTGCGGTGTATACAGTGCCGTCGGGAAGGGCAATTGCCACCCCGAACAGCTCCGGCGGAATGGTGGCGAGAATGGGAATATAGTCGGCATTCTTGCCCTCTTTCAAGTCCTTGTACTTGGCGTGGGCATCATCTACTACCTGCTGCAGCTGCAATGCGTTGAGCATTGCGGTATCCCGCGCGTACGCTGGACCGCTT
>JAZBNW010000426.1:0-8826 GCA_036350855.1 Halieaceae bacterium | reverse complement strand
TGAAACACCGTCTGGCCGGCTTCAGTCCCGTTGAGTTGAGCAATCATAAATCCGGGCGCATCCATGACCTGCCGAACAGCCCGGGCAACCTTCTGGGTGGTCAGCATCATCGCCTGCGCATACTCCGGTGGCAGCGTCAGCAGGTTTGCCGCGGGTGATTTGGGGATCACCAGCACGTGGCCGGGCAGCTGGGGCATGATATCCATAAAAGCCAGCGTCATCTCGTCTTCGTAAATCCGGATCGCGGGCGCCTCACCGCGCAGAATCATGGCGAAGATATTGTTCTCGTCATAGGGTGTGGTCAGGTGCATGTTCTCTCCGGCGGACTATCGGTGCGACTGGTGTCAGAATTTCCCCTGCACCTGGCTGGCGGCAACCGAATCTGCCTGCAGCAGCTTGCGCAGGGCAATTACCGTGGCCTCAACACCCAGCGTCACTGACTCCTGCGCCTCGATCCTGAACAGGGGTGAATGGTGGGTGGGTACTGCGGGGCCGCCATTTTTGGCGCTGTCAAATCGCTCTTGCGGGGTGCCGCCCACGGCGAAGTAGGTGCTGGGGATATAGGGCTCCGAAGTGAAAAAGGGGAAATCCTCCGCCCCCATACCCTGGCGCTTGACGTCATGGAAAACATCGTCACCCAGAGTGGCCGCCCATTCGGCCCGCAGCGCCCTGGTCAGGCTGGCGTCATTGATTGTGGGGGGCACCCACTCCTCCGACACGATGACTTCCGGCAGCAGCTCTTCCGGCAAACCGGCTACCCTGCCCATGTTCTCGGCCACCCGCTTGATGCCATCGAGCAGGATTTGCCGGGTTTCCAGATTGTCGTTGCGCACGGTCAGTTGCAGGTGGGCGCGGTCGGAGATGATATTGTGCTTGCTTCCCGCGTGGAAGGCGCCCACCGTAATCAGTCCGGCTTCACGCGGCGGCAGGGTGCGGCTGACGACCGTCTGGAGTGCCATGACGATCTGGGAGCCGAGCACAATCGGGTCGATACCACCGTGGGGACTGGCGCCATGGGCGCCGATCCCATGGATAATGATGTCCACCGTATCGGCGCCGGAATAGGGAGAGCCCGGATCTGCAACCAGCTTGCCAGTGGGCACCGCGGAGCCGACATGAAACGCCAGGGCATAATCCGGCTTGCCGAAACGTTCCCACATGCCGTCTTCCATCATCTTTTTCGCACCGGCCAGTCTTTCCTCTGCCGGTTGCCCCACGAGCATGAGAGTACCTGACCAGCTATCGCGGCTGGCGGTCATCTGCCGGGCCGTCCCCACCAGGCTGGTGACATGGACATCGTGGCCGCAGGCGTGCATGACAAAAACCTCGTTACCGTCCCAGTCGACCTGCTTGTTGCGGGAGGCGTTGGGCAGGCCCGATTTTTCCTCCAACGGCAGGCCGTCCATGTCCGCACGCATCATGACCAGCGGGCCCGGGCCGTTTTCCATGATCGCGACCACGCCGGTGCCACCGACCCCCTCGCTGACGTCAAAGCCAGCCTCGCGCAGCTCTTTTGCCAGACGCGCAGCCGTGTTGTTTTCCATCATCGACAGTTCCGGATTGCGATGGAAATAATCGAAGAGCGCCTCCAGGTGCTGGTCGTAGTCCTTTGCCACCGCACTGGATAGCTCATCTGCCCGGGTGGTCGTACCCAGGGCAAGGATCAGCAAACCCAGGCCTGCCAATTTCGGGATGGGGTTGGTCATGCATATGCCTCCAGAATAATTCCTGTTACCGGCGTCGAACCACTGCTGCCGGGGAACGCCACCTGCTGCCCACCCTGAGTCAGCCGGGGCAGCGCATCGCCCTCAGCCCTTACCGCTGCCGGGGTGATCGATTCGCAGCTTGCAGGGCCGATTATAGGGCGGGCAGGCGATCAACGCACTGTCGAGGGGCCGAATAAACCGCGCCATGGCGCGGAGACGGCAGTTTGTCCGCGCCAGCGATGCCACGTGTGCACAACCTTGACAGGCCGGAATCGCTGACTCACCATTCGTCGCCCACTTTCGAAAACCCGACACACGAGGAACGTCTGCTATGCCACGCATGAATCTGGAAGGAAGTTCATCAATCGTTACCGGCGGGGCTTCCGGTATCGGCGAGGCCTGTGCGCGCCAGCTGGCCGCGGCGGGATCAAAGGTTGTCATTGCCGACCTGAATGAACAGCGCGGCCAACAAATCGCTGCGGAAATCGGTGGCGTATTTGTCAAATGCGATGTCACCAAAACCGAGGATGCGGACGCGGCAGTAGCCGCCGCCTGTCAGCTCGCCCCCCTGCGGGCTTGCGTCAACTCCGCCGGACTGGGCGCCCCCGGCCGCACGATCGACCGCAACAACGTGCCGCTGGATCTCGACAAATTTACCTTCGTCATCAAGGTGAACCTGATTGGCACCTTCAATATGCTGAGCCGGGCCGCAGCGGCCATGGCCCAGACGGAGCCCATGGACGAGGACGGCAGTCGTGGCGTTATCGTCAACATGGCTTCCGCAGCCGCGTTTGACGGCCAGATCGGCCAGGCATCCTACTCCGCCTCCAAGGGCGGCGTGGTTGGCATGACCCTGCCCATCGCACGGGACCTGAGTGCGGTGGGAATACGGGTCAACACCATTGCCCCCGGGTTGATCGACACCCCCATTTACGGGGAAGGAGAGCACGCGGAGGCCTTCAAGGCCCATCTCGGGCAGTCCGTGCTGTTTCCGAAGCGACTCGGCAGCGGCGAGGAATTGGCCTTCGCCGTGATGGAGTGTATAACCAACCCGTACTTGAACGCCGAAGTCATCCGCCTCGATGGCGGTATTCGCATGCCGCCCAAGTAGGGCTTCCGGCCCGCCCTGGAGCAATCCCCGGGTCAGCTTCCTGCTTTTGCCAACAGCCGGTCCAGCTGGTTGGCAAACTGCTGCTTGTCCTGGTTGTTAAGGGGTGGCGGGCCGCCTGACTGCATACCGCTGGAGCGCATGGTGTCCATGAAATCCCGCATATTCAGTCGCGGTTTTATATTGTCCGCCGTGAGACGCTCGCCGCGTGCGCTCAGCACGTGGGCGCCCCTGGCAATGACTTCGGCCGCCAACGGGATATCACTGGTGATCACCAGGTCTCCGGGGCCGGCCAGCCTGACGATTTCATCGTCCGCCACGTCAAACCCCGAACTCACCTGCAACATACGAATATTCGCCTGTGGCGGCACTGGCAGGGCGTGATTCGCCACCAGGGTGAGCTGTAATCCCGTGCGCAGGGCAGCGCGAAACAGTATGTCCTTGATCGCTCCCGGACAGGCATCGGCGTCCACCCATATATTCATCTCGCATGCGTCCTGTCAGCGGCCTTGTTGGCCACCATTGTAATCGATTGGCACGGACAAACCGCAGCGCCCGGTCCCTGGCGGGAATACCCGCCGGAAGGTCGGGCTGTTCGGACGTTGTTTGATTGTGGTCAATGGTGCTCCGCCTGTATGCCTGTAACGTGGCCAGTCCAGGTTTACGACGCGGGAGTCTCAGCCATGAAAAGTGTTGTCAGCATCAGCATGGGGCCCACCAGCCTCGACTGTGACTTCAGGACCAGGTTCCTGGGACAGAATTTCCGTGTTGTCCGCATCGGAACCGATAACGATTTGAAGGCTGCCGGCAACCTGGTCAGGGAGTGGCGGGAACGGGTCGATGCCATCGGCCTGGGCATGGTGCACGACCACTACTGGGTGGGCACCAGGCAGTTTCAGCAAAGAGACACCGCCCACCTGGAACAGCTGGCGGGGGACACACTGGTCACCACTGGCGCGCGGCTGCGTGAAATCGTACAGGAGTGGTCACTGCGGATGGCGCAGGAGGCCATGGGGCAGTACTTCAACAACGCGAAGGTGCTGTTCATGAGCGGCACCACCAACTACCGCATGGCCTCCGTAATGGCCGAGTTCACCCAGAACCTGTCCTTTGCGGACCCGGTGCTCCAGTTCGGCACCCCTACCCTCCTTCACTCCCTGCAGGCCCTGGAGCTGTATGCGGCGGGCAGCCAGCCCCTGCTGCGCCTCAGCCCCGGCAGGGGTGTGTTGCGGTCACTGGCTCCGGCCAGGCTCGCCAACCAGTTACTGCTGGAAAAGGCAGCAAGGGAGGCGGACGTCATCGTGGCGCCCTTCCACCAGCTGGAGCGCTACAGCCAGGCAGAACTGGAGGGCAAGGTGGTACTGACCTCGACAATCTCACCACAACGGCAGCAATCCCTCAAAGAGAAGGGAGTGCGGGTGGTGGTCGACTGCAGCATCCAGCTGTTTGAGGACACCGTCGGGCTGAATGTGGTGGAGGCGATGATTCTGGCGACCCTGGGCAAGCCCGCGAACGATGTCGCCCACGACGATTACCTGGAGATATTCCGCAACCTGGACCTGAAACCGCGAATTATCTACCCGATAGCGGGTAAAAAGCAGATCAACCGTTTCGCCTTTGTCATCCACCCGCTATCGCAAAAGTACCTGGCGAACGTGAAACCCCTGGAGATCTTGTCCAGGGTGTCGCCCCCGGCAGTCATGGACCTGGTGGAGAAAGCCGTGGCCTACACGCCCCCGATGGTCTACTCGAAGGTGGAGGGTATCTGTTCTCCTACCGGGGTGGAGGCAAAAGGCTGGCTGATCCTGGTTGGCGGTACACCGCGGCAGATCATGTCCCACAGCCCGGAATTCACCTATCGCCAGCTGCTGGCAGCCGCGGATATGGCGAAGAAGATGGGCGCCCAGATCATGGGTCTCGGGGCTTTCACCAAGGTCGTGGGCGATGCGGGGGTCACGGTGGCCAAGCGGGCGCCTTTACCCATCACTACCGGCAACAGCTACAGTGCCTCCGGCGCCCTCTGGGCCGCCCACGACGCTGTCGCCAGGCTGGGCCTGGTCAAGCTGGAAAAAGGCAGGAAAATCAATGGGAAGGCGATGGTCGTGGGCGCCACCGGGGCAATCGGCTCGGCCTGTGCCAGGTTGCTGGCACGAACCGCACAGGAGGTTCACCTGGTGTCACCTGAATCGGCCAAGTTACTGGTTCTCGAAAAATCCATTCTCCGGGAGTCGCCCGGGGCAAAGCTCGTGCTCGCGTCCTATGCGGACAGTGACCGCAGCATCGGCGACATGGATATGATCGTCACGGCGACCTCCGGCGCGGGAAAGAAAATACTCGACATCATGAAAGTGAAACCCGGTTGTGTGATAACCGACGTTGCCAGACCCCTGGACCTGCCCGCGGAAGAGGTGGCAAAGCGCCCGGATGTGCTGGTGATAGAGTCGGGAGAAGTCTACCTGCCCGGCCAGGTCCGGATGAAACAGATCGGCTTCGAGGATCACAATGTGGTCTATGCCTGCCTGGCGGAAACCATTGTGCTCACCCTGGAGGGCCGCTTCGAGAATTTCACCCTGGGCCGCAGTATCGAGTGGGAGAAAGTACACGAAATCTACAAGCTGGGCCTGAAGCACGGCATGCAACTGGCCGCCATATCCGGCGTCAATGGCGTGTTCTCGGACGAGGATATCGCCAGGGTGCGCGAGCTGGCCATCCGGGCTCGCAAGAAGAGCGGGACAAGCTCTTCCCGGGGCGCGGGCGCCGGCAGGAAAAAGCCCGCGGGAAAACGCGCCGCGAACCGCGCCAGAAAGAGCGCTGGTTCCCCGCCATCCGGCAGGGTGTCCAAGCGGGCAACACGCACCGCCTGAGGCCGGTTTCGCCGGCCAGCTCAGCCTTTGGGGTCCCGGATGTACATTGCGGTACCGTTTCGCAGTTCGATCTTGAACAGCTCGGTTGCCTTGATCAGGTCGCTGATTTTCCTGTATCCATAGTTGATGGACGAAAACGAGCTGTTGTTGTTCGAGATGTAACTGGCCACCTGCCCCATGTTGGCCCAACCGTCATCGTCCGAGGTCTGCTCCACGGCCGTCCTGAGCAACTTCACCAGGCTGCTGTCCTGCCTGAGCTGGGCCTTGGTCTTTCTGGCGGGTGGCGGGGCGCTGTCCGCCTCGTCGGATGAACTGGACACCAGGTTCTCGATGTAGATGAACGGCGAGCAGGAATCCACGAACGGCTGGGGGGTTTTCTTCTGGCCGAAGCCATATACCGGAAAGCCACTCTCCAGTATTCGCAACACCAGCGGGGTGAAGTCACTGTCGCTGGTCATCAGGGCAAAGGCGTCGACATTCCCGCTGTACAACAGATCCATCGCGTCGATGATCATCGCCGAGTCGGTAGCGTTCTTGCCCTTGGTGTAGGCGAACTGCTGCATCGGCCTGATCGCATGGGGATGCAGCTTCTCCGCCCAACCGGACAGCGAGGGGCTTTTCCAGTCCCCGTGAGCATGCCGCACATTCACCGTGCCGTGTTTGGCCAATTCCTCGAGCACGCCCTCGATCGCGGTGTGACTGACGTTGTCACAGTCGATCAACAGCGCGATTCTTCGCGATTCCTGCACCATTCTTGCTCTCCTGTCCAACGCTTGCCATTATGCCCACAGGTGCTGTACCGCTGTTCGCGCCCGGACCTGTGCCAGGCATGTTAGCAAATAGTATCCCGGCCGGGCTCTGGAAAATCGCGGCCTGGAACCGGCGCTGGCGTCAACGGAATACGGCGACGCCTGGATACCGCATCAGCCCTGGTCTTCATCGTCGAGTCCGCCATCCTCCCGCACAGCTGTGCCCCGCTCTTGCGCAGAAGCAGCTTTGTTCGATGACAGACTCGCGGCGACCCTGTCACCGCCATCCTGTATGTACAGATGCACGTCGCGCTGGGGATAGGGTATGCCGATATTCGCCTCATCGAAGCGCTGCTTCACCGCACGGGTCACATCCCAGTAGACATCCCAGTAGTCGGCGGTGAGCGCCCAGGGACGGGCGATAAAATTGATCGAGGAGTCGGCCAGCGTATGCATGCGCACCGTGGCTTCGGGCTCTTTGAGCACTTTGGGATGAGAAGTAATGATATCCACCAGGATACCGTGGGCCTTGTCTATATCGTCGTCGTAACCAATGCCGAACTCCATGTCGATTCTGCGTTCGCTGACGGCGGTGGCATTGGTGATGACGTCATTCCAGATTTTGTTGTTGGGCACGACCATCCGCTTGTTGTCGAAGGTCTGGATTGTGGTTGAGACCAGGTTCATCGATTGCACCTTGCCTGATACCCCGCCGGCATCGACCACATCACCCTCATCAAAGGGGCGGAAAAACAGGATCATTAGACCGCTGGCGAAGTTGCTCAGGCTGTCCTGCAGGGCGAAAGCGATCACAAAGCCGGCGGCGCCTACCACGGCCAGAAGCGGGCCGATACTGAATTCAAGTGCCGCCAGGGCCATTATCAGGCCGATCGCCATCACGACCCAGCGAGTTGATTTGACGAGGAAATTCTCCAACAGACGCGAGGTGCCCGGTACCCGCGCCAGGGCTTGATGTAGTAAGGAACTCAATAACCGCGACACAATCCACGCTGCGAGCAGGATTGCGATAAACCTGGCGATGTTGAACGCCCAGCGCTTGCCGCCCTCCTCGGACAGAAGCCAGCCCTTGGCGGCGATCCAGGCCGCCATACCGTCCTGCACGTCTATCTTGACGCCGCCAACCGCGCTCGAGTAGAGCCGCAGGTCACGCACTTTTGCCAGGGTGTCGGCATCGGCCTCGTCGGTCTTGCGTTCCAGCTCGTCAAGTACTGCGCGGAGGCGGTCCACCAGTGCCGTGAGCTGCTCGCGCAGGGCTGTGACCTGCTCCAGCAGGGTGATTTTGTCTGCCTTGTCGGCGTCGGGTTTCCGCTCCTGCTGTTGCACGCCTGCCGTTGAACTGGTCTGGCTGGCCAACTCGCTTAGCTGTTTGTTGCGTGCGATTGCCACCTCCAGCCGGGCTATTTCCTCTGCCTTTTCCTGCAACAGGGCCCTCCAGGCGTCGGCTTCTACCAGTAACTGTGGCCTGGGCAGCGGCACCAGCATCAGGCTGAGCTCCTCTACACTGATTTCCGGGTTGGCGACAGTCCGTGGATCCGGATTGTCACCGGCGGCCCATAATGGGGCGGCACCCATAAAGAGCAAAGTGAGCGTCAGGATCGGGAGAAAACGGAAGAAACCAAACTGTACCACTGTATTTCACCTCGGGACTGTCAAAGTAAAAAATGACGCGCTCGAGAACGACAACTCACGCGATACGCCTGGGCTGCGACTGTCACACAGGGTGAAAGCCTATACCGCGTAGATATTTTTCGAAAGGGGGCGGGCAACAAAAAGCCCTCACGCGGAGGGCTTGATCTGGCCGGCCCGGTGTCGCCACAGGGCCGGCAACTACCTGCGGGGACCCGTTACGCGGCTTTGGCGGCCTTGTACTTGTCCTTCGCAGTTTCCACGACATCTTCAAGCTGGTCCTGGAGTTTAACGATCTGCTCCTTCGCGTCTTCAACCACTTCGTCAAACTCGCTGGCAACATCCAGCTTGTCGAAGCGCTTGCTCAGCTTCTTGCGCAGCTGCACACCGCGCTTCTCATAACCCTTGACGTACTTGTCGCTATCCTTGCGCACGGCGTCGATGTTCTCCTGCAGCGCATCGATACCTTTGCCGATCACGCCCAGGTAGACGTGCAGCGCTTTCTCAGCTGACTGCTTCAGCTTGGGCATAGGCTTGTTGGCCGCGGCGGCCTTGCGGGGAGCTGTACGCTTGGCGGCGGTTTTACGAGCCGGGGCCTTTTTGGCAGCGGTTTTCTTGGCGGGTGCTTTGGTCGTGGTAGCCATGGTAAATCTCCTCAAATGGTCACTGTAATTTCAATCCAGGGCCGCATCGGCAGCCTCTGAGTGACACATTAGGGAAAAAAATTAGAATGATCTGCCTAATCCCGCACT
>JAZBNW010000425.1:0-2453 GCA_036350855.1 Halieaceae bacterium | reverse complement strand
TGTGCGAAACAGTGTGCCCAGCCTGGCGGCCAGTTGCTGGCGATGCGGCCACGCAGACTCGGGCGTTTCCCGGGCAAAAGACACCAGGTGCTGCTGCAGCAGGTTTTGCAGACGCTGAAGGCTGGCGCGCTCGCTGGCGTGCAGGTCTGGCCACAGGAATTGCCAGCGCTCGGTCCACACATCCAGTAGTGGTAAACCCTCATGATAGGCATGCACCATGGATGCATACTCCGATTGCAACAAGGCGGCGTTGCGCTGCTCCTGGTGGATTGCCGTAAAAGGTTTCAGCACCGGGTCCTCCAGCATCCAGGCCTGGGCGGTGTTGCCTTTGATCAGGTGCAGCAGCGAGGGTAGATAGGAGAGGCTTTTCGTCCACTCCACCGACTTTCGCCAGCCACGGGGTACCCAGGATGCAATATCGTCCACGTAGTCGCGGTAGAGTTTCAGTAGCGCCGTTTCCAACCGCTGGTTCGAATCTGTTGCCAGCAGTCCCGACACCCAGGACTTCAACCCGGTCTGGCGCGCACTCTGCAGGAAATTTCCCAGTTCCCGCTGCGACTCGGCCAGTTTCCAGCTGCGCTCGTCCGGACGCAGGCCGTGGCGTGCCTGCAATCGGGTCTGGGTGTATATGAAATCTCTACGCATAGTTTTCGTCACGTGGTGGCAGCGCCTTGCCTCTAATCCTCGTGTTCGGTTGTAACGGGGTCAGGGCCGCCCGTCGTTAACAGTCTGGCAATCTCTTCCACTACAGCGGTCACTGCTTTCATATCAACGACGGAAGAGTCGAACTGGCTTACCTTCAACTGCTGGTCCCGTTCCAGCTCACCAATGGTTTTGTCCAGGGCAGCGCTGGTGCGGTGGTGAATGAGACTGATGCGCCTGTCAGCGTGTTCTACGATGCGCTTGGCTGTCGCCCTGGCTTCCCGCAGCATAGTCTCCGCATCCCGCGAACAGCTTTGCACGGCCTGTCTGGCCTGGCCCTCTGCCTCCAGCACACGGTTTATCGCGCTTGCAGCGCTGGTAGAGGCGTCCCCCGATCCTGTTTTCTGTTTCATGCCCATGTCCTTGTCCGCCTGGATGAGCCCGGCTAGCAAATACGCGGCAACTGCTCCCCGTGCAGCCAGTCGATCACCCTTTCACCGCCGATACTGGTCACCATGCGCACCAGCTGCATGGGATCGTCGATTACCTCGCCGACAATAGCCGCATTGCGGCCATTCGGATCTGCCTGCATGGCGGCGAGAATTTGCCCGGCAAAGGCGTGATCCACTACGGCAATCAGTTTGCCTTCATTGGCAACATTCAATGGATCCAGCCCCAGTAGTTCACAGGCGCCGCGCACCTCCGCGCGAATCGGCAGGGTATTTTCGTGCAGGCGGATACCGACGCCGGATTGGTCTGCAATCTCGTTCAGGGTGGCGGCAAGGCCACCCCGGGTGGGGTCACGCAACACCCGGAGGGCACTCCCCGCCTGTTTTACCATCCCTTCCACCAGGCCGTTGAGGGCCGCGGAGTCGGATTGCAAGGCGGTCTCAAACTGCAAGCCCTTGCGCAGCGACATGATTGCCACGCCGTGATCGCCCAGGGTGCCCGATACCAGTACCTTGTCACCCGGGCGGGCGCGGTTGCCGGAAATGTCCACCCCGGGCGGTACCCGGCCGATCCCGGCGGTGTTGATGAATACGCCGTCGCCCTTGCCCCGCTCCACCACCTTGGTGTCACCGGTAACGATAAGCACCCCGGCCTCACGGGCAGCACAGGCCATGGCATCGACGATCAGGTCTAGATCAGCCAGTGGCAGGCCCTCCTCGAGAATGAAACCGGCGCTCAGGTAAAGCGGTTGGGCGCCACCCATGGCCAGGTCGTTTACCGTACCGTGCACCGCCAGGCTGCCGATGTTGCCGCCTGGGAAAAACAAAGGTGAAATTACGAAGGAATCGGTAGTCATCACCATTCGCCCGGACGCCACCTCGAAGCAGGCCTGGTCATTGGCCTGGTCGAGCAGCGGGTTGTCAAACGCCCGCCGGAACATGAGGTCGATCAGGTCCGCCATGGCGCGACCGCCGGCCCCATGGCTGAGTTCGACCCGGCCGTGTTTCAGGTCCAGCCTGCGCGCCTGGCGGCGACCGGCCCGGAAGTTCTTGTCCGCTTCTTTCATATTCATTCTACAGCCGCCCGGCTTTATGGATGGCCCGCTGCTGCGCCTGCCGTTGCTGCGCTTCCTGGCGGAAGCGCCCGTAGGTGAAATAGGCGGCGCAGGCTCCCTCGTCGGACACCATGCAGGAGCCCAGCGGCGTTTCGGGAGTGCAGGTCGTGGCGAACAATTTGCAATCGGTGGGTTTTTTCGCGCCGCGCAGCACCGCCGGGCATTCGCAGCCCCTAGTGCCCTCGGCCGCCCGGTAACTGATATTGAAACGGTGCTCGGCATCGAAGGCCCGGTAAGCGTCGGCGAT
>JAZBNW010000424.1:0-3397 GCA_036350855.1 Halieaceae bacterium | reverse complement strand
CTCGATGAGCTGCTTCGTGGACCGGGCCAGGCGATCCAGCTTCCAAACCACCAGGGTATCTCCGGCCCTAGTATAATCGAGCGCCGCCTGGAGCTCGGGCCGCTCACATTGCGCACCGAACGCCTTCTCCACCAAGACCCTTGTGCCGCCTGCCGATGTCAGTGCGTCGAACTGCCGCTGCGGATTTTGATCGTTTTCAGGATGAATTTCGACTGGCCGCTTACGACCCTTTGCGGACCAAAGAACGTTGTGCGGGTAGCTGTTTACTTTTCGCAACACCCAGCCAAGGCGTTCAGACTTGGGCAACCGAATTCTCAGATCCTCGCCTGATCTCCGGGTCCATCAGGGTCGCGGCAGCTCAGTCCCATCAGCGGCCACCAACGCCGAGGCGTGTGAACTCGCGGTTTCAGCCAACTGCTGATCTCGATTCTTCGCCAATAGAGGTCCGCAACCTTGCGGACAGCCGACGCTTGCCGGCCCAGCTGCGAGTCGTCGCCGGACCCGAAGACCTATAGGAATAGCTGGGCAGCGTCCCCTTGCTTGAGGTGGCCTCCCGCCGCGAGCGCCTTGTCGATCAAATCCTTGGGGTTGGCTTCACCACCGGGACCCTGAGCATAGGCGACGTTCTCTTTGGTGAACTGGAGGAGCGAAAGTTCAAACTACATCTCAGTCGGTTACAGCGCGTTCCTTAATCGAAATCTCACATGAGGCGGGTATATTTCGACCGCGCTCGTTCGCAGTTACTCTCTAAGCTGTGACCAACGTCGGTAAGTCTCTCTGCGTCCTTGCTCAAAACCAACAACGTTGTGACGACTATCAAAACGAAGTTCTCGCTGTGACTTATACTTTTGGGAACTGGACGCGGCATCTCGCTGCGTCGTAGCGTTTGTACCACCTACCCCTAAGGAGAAGATCCGATATCATGTCTGTCGCCAAAATCGTTGAGATCAGTGTCGAATCCAAAGAAAGCTTCGAAGACGCAATCCGCCAGGGCATCAAGACGGCCGGAAAGAGCGTGCACGGCATTAGGGGTGCCTGGGTGAAGAGCCAGCAAGTCGAGGTGAAGGATAATAAAGTCACGGCTTTTCGCGTGGATCTCAAGCTCACCTTCGTCCTGGACTAGAGTGCTGCTGAACAGATCGCTCCCCGGGATCCAGGCTCGGGGGTAGTTTCCTGTGGCAGCGAGACGCTGGGTCGGGTCTTTCCTTTTGCCACCAAGGCAAGCCGTGCCAAACCTAACGTCTGCTGACCTGTAGTTAGCGGCCGTTTGTGTGCCTGGCGCCTCTGTGACTGCGAGGGGTCGTAGGCAACCTTTGACCCGACCTGCCGTCAGCGTCAGCTACCAGCGTTTTCCCGTCAGAGCGATTCGACGCCCAGATGGTCGGACAGGGTGGAGCCTGATACGTAATGGCGACTCAAACGTGTGTCGCCTTCTCGCAACGATCACGGTTGGTCACTCGACCTGCAAATGTCTGTTCTTGGCCGATTGCGCCAGTTGAGCAATGCGGTGTCAGCGACCGTTTCCGCCACATTGCGGACCTTGCGGGTTGCTGCCCGACGTCCCCAGTGGGTCGACCCGAGACGTCTCGTTTACAGATTGCGGAACCACTCGGCATCGACATCTACGCTCTCGACCATCTCGGTCCGCACGCCGAGGCGCAACTCATTGAGCTTATCGGCGAGCTGATCGCCATCCATGAGGTCGATGGGTGTGGCGCCGTCCCGGGTTGCCTCTCTGGTAGCTTCCCGCGTAAAGGTACCGGTCGTGACGAATAGCCCTTTGTCCGCTCGACCAACGAGGGCTCCGCGGAAATCACGAATGGCACTTGGCGATACCGATCCTTGGTAGCGCTTGCACTGGAAGAGCACGTGAAAGCTGAGCAGACCGCCTATCCGGATGATTCCTTTTCCGTCGATACCGCCGTCCCCGCTCCGGCCTGTGACCTCGACTTGCACAAAACCGGATTCGCGCAACATCCGCTTGACCAGGCGCTCGAAGGTATCCGGCGACATCTCCTTCGTGAGGACGTGATGGAGCTTGCTACGCCAGTCCTGAGCCTCCTCAGGGAAGTCTTCTTCATTCTCGTCAACCGCCCTTTTTGCTTCGCGCGCTTGGCGATTGAGCTCGCGGACTGTTCTTACCACTTGCTGCGGATCGACGTTCTCGATGTCGCGTTTCTCCGGCACGATGACCCAGACGCCGCGCTCCGAGTTGTCGAGAACGCCGTATTTCTTCAAGTAGGTCCGCGCCCAAGCAAGCCGATACTCAACCTCCGTCTGGCTGCTCTTCTCGGGGTCATGGGGTATGTTTAGAACAGCATCAGGCAGGTCGAGGGACTCGGTGACTTTGGCGGCAAGCTCTTCGATAGAACTGGAACCGCCGAGATCGCGGAGCGCTTGCAGCAGCGGGTTCATCAGTTCGTAGAACTTGGGAAGCTGGTCATCTTTGGCCATCAGGCTCTCCGTCGTCACGTTGGTCTCCGTCGCGGAGCATTTTGGGGGAACTTCTCTCGTCGGGCTACGAGCAGGAGATACCTTTCAGACTTCGACGGGGCATCAGTACCCCATAGAGACCCTCACCTTCCATGGAGCGGAGAGCCGAATAAGCCGGTGTCTCTCCACAACCAACGGAGGAGCCAGGGCATGTCACACCGGCAGCAGAGACGCGCGGATCGACGGCTCCTGTGCCCCGGAACAAAGGCGGGCTGACCGACCAGAGAAGGCCTTTCACGCTCAGCCAGATTTCGGAGATCAGAATTCGGGTTCAAATCGCCGGCAGATTGCGCGTACTCGCCCTGTTCAACCGTGGCATCGACAACAAGCTGCGGAGTTGTGACATGGTGCAACTACGCGCCAACGACGTCGCGCATGCCGACCAGATTCTATCCCGCGCCAAAGTTCTCCAACAGAAGACCGGGAGACCCGTCACCCGCCGGTAGTCATTGTCCGGAGTTGGCAGATTGCTCCACCTGAGGAAGGCGGTGCCAGCGACCGTACCAGCCGCATTCCGGACCTTGGCGCTCGGGCCTCATCCTTCCGGAGTGGGTCGTGAAGGGTCCCAGGCCCCTGACAGCGACTGTCTAGCTTCGTTGTACCGTGAACCTCGTTCCGCCAACCCCATGCTCTAGCCCAAGGCGCTGAGCCCGTCAAGCCCAAGGTGCGAGGTCGCGCCGCCGCAGTGGAACCCGTAAGCCACGGTGCAGCCGCTCCTGACCAGCGCGGGCGGCGCGTTTTACACTGCACGCTGAAACCGGGAGGAGGGGTGTTCAGTTGGGCGCGCCAACCTGACTGGTGGCTCAAGGCGCGAGTTGAGCGCACCTTAGGATCGGTTGCAGCGTACGCTGAGATTGAGTCAACTGGACTACGTCGGCCGGTCGCTGACAGTCTGGCAATGCTT
>JAZBNW010000423.1:0-3193 GCA_036350855.1 Halieaceae bacterium | reverse complement strand
GTGGAGCGCTTTTTGTCCTGCAGCACCTTGATGGTCTTGTTGTACTGACGCTTGAGGGCGGTGAAGCGCTTCTTGGCTTCTACCGGGTCGGGGCCCGACTCGGTTTCCTCGTCATCGTCGGACACCTCGGGGGCGGCCTCGGCAATTTCCAGGGCCGAGGGCACGTCTTCAGCCGGGTCCAGGTAGCCCACCATGATGTCGGCCAGGCGACGCTCTTCCTTGGTCACCAGGTCGTACTCGGAGAGCACCTGGCCCACCGCGCCGGGGAAGTGTGCCAGGGCGGCCATCAGTTCCCGTATGCCTTCCTCGATACGTTTGGCGATGACGATTTCGCCTTCCCGGGTGAGCAGTTCCACGGTGCCCATCTCGCGCATGTACATACGCACCGGGTCGGTGGTGCGGCCCGCTTCGGTTTCCACCGCAGCCAGGGCGGCGGCGGCCTCCGCGGCGGCGATGTCGTCGGCGGAATCGCCCTCCGCCATCAGCAGCTCGTCGGCATCGGGCGCAGACTCGAAAACCTGGATGCCCATGTCGTTGATCATCTGGATGATGTCTTCGACCTGGTCCGGATCTGAAATGTCCTCGGGCAGGTGGTCATTGACCTCCGAGTAGGTCAGGTAGCCCTGCTCCTTGCCCTTGGCAATGAGGTCTTTCAGGCGGGATTGTTGTTTAACGACATCGGTCATTCAGCTGACACCTTCACGAAGAATACAAAAAAAATTTAGCCGGCGATTATAACCGCAAAGGCAGCGCCTTAACTACTTGAAGTTACGGCAAATTCACGAATTCCGGGCCATTTCGACCGGCAAACGCACCAATTGACCGACTATTGTTATATGGGGTCTGATTCTGGTAACGCAAGCCAGCTGGCTGCCGGACCCTGCCTGGTCCGGCAAAGGCTCAAAGTGCCCGGTCAGCGGGGCTGGTTGGCCTTGGCATCCCGCCGTTGCTTTTCCTGCAAAAGCTCGCGAAGACGCTGTTTCTCCAGTTCGCTGACTTCAGCGTAGTTGGTGTGTTTGAGTTTGTCGAGATGCGCTGCCAGTTTTGACTGGTGTGGCGCCCGGGCCAGCACGTCCATCGTGTCGATGAACTGCTGTTCGATGCCGGCCTTGGGGATGAGGCGCTCCTGGCCGGCCAGTCTGCTCAGCAGTTCTCCCTCCGGGGTGCCGTACCAGTGTCCCAGCAACATCGCGGTATTGGATTCCGGCCGCCGTTGCAGCAGGGTCAGCAGTTCCCGCAGCAACCCCACGTCCTCCCCCTCGAGTTCGGCCAGCGGGGTGGGGTCGACCAGGCGGGCGATATCCGGCTGGTGGAGCAGCAGCGCAATGGCTGCCTGGGCCATGTTCGAATAACCGCTGCTGCGGGCGTGTGATACCTCGCGCCGGCGCGGTTGCGGCGGTGTTTCAGCTGCGCCGGCGTCCGCCGGACCGGGGGGGTGGTAGTCCGGGGCCGGCGCGGGTGGCGTGGGCTCCAGTTGCATCAGGCTGGCCAGGTCCAGCCCGGTGCGCTGGGCCAGCGCCTGGAACATCAACTGTCGGTAGACCCCCTCGGGCAGCTGGCGCAGCAGGGGCAGGGCCTGTTTGCTCAGGCGCGCCTTGCCGTCCATGCTGCTGGTGTCCAGGCCCTCCGCCACCGACTCGAACAGGAACTGTTCCAGTGGCATGGCGTTGCGCACCAGCGCCTCGAATTGTTCCGCGCCACCGCTGCGCACCATGGTATCCGGGTCCTCCCCCTCGGGCAGGAACAGGAAGCGCGCCTGGCGGCCGTCCTCCATGCAGGGCAGCGCCGCCTCCATCGCGCGCACAGCCGCCTTGCGTCCCGCCTCGTCGCCGTCGAAGCAAAATACCACCTCGGGACAGAGCCGGTAGATGCGCTCCAGGTGGGTCTTGCTGGTGGCGGTGCCCAGGGTCGCGGTGGCATTGGTGATGCCGTGCTGGGCGAGGGCGATCACGTCCATATAGCCCTCCACCACCAGCAGTCGCTCCAGCTTGCGGTTGGCCTGGCGCGCCTGGAACAGGCCGTACAGCTCGCGCCCCTTGTGGAATATCCCGGTTTCCGGCGAATTCAGGTACTTGGGTTTGTCGTCTCCCAGCACCCGGCCGCCAAAGGCCACCACCCGGCCGCGCTGGTCGCGGATCGGGAACACCACCCGGTCCCGGAAGCGGTCGTACAGCTTGCCGTCCTCGTTTTCCACCAGCATGCCGCTGTCTTTCAGCAGCGCCTGTTGCGCCGGCGTGTTTCCCAGTGCCTTGAGCAGGTTGTTCCAGCCGGGGGGCGCAAAACCCAGGTCGAACTGCCTGGCAATTTCGCCGGTGAGGCCCCGCTGTTTCAGGTAGGTCACCGCCCGGTTCGCCTGGGGGTGCTGGCGCAGCTGCCGCCGGTAGTAGGTGGCAATCTCTTCCATCAGGGCATAGAGCGCCTTGTTGCCCTGTTCCCTCTGCTGGCTGTCCTGGCCGCTCCGGGCGGGCTCCCGCGGTACTTCCAGGCCGGCGCTGCCCGCCAGGGCTTCCACGGCGCGGGGAAAGTCCAGGTTCTCGTAATCCATCAGGAAACCCAGGGCATTGCCGCCGGCCCCGCAGCCGAAGCAGTAGTAGAACTGCTTGTCGGGATTGACGCTGAAAGACGGGGTTTTTTCCTCGTGGAAAGGGCAGCGGGCGGTGTAGTTCTTGCCGGATTTGCGCAGCTTGACCCGGCGGTCGATCACCTCGACGATATCGACCCGTTCGAGCAGGTCATCGAGGAAAGCTTGCGGTATCCGTCCGGCCATCGAGGGGGTGCAACGCTGTGAATGGGCCGCCTATTGAACCACGCCGCCGGGGGAAAGTTTAGTGCCGCGCCTCAGCCTGTGAGGCGGGATTTAACCAGTTGGCTGACCGCCCCGATGTCGGCGCGGCCCTGCAGTTTTGGTTTGAGCTCGGCCATCACACTGCCCATGGCCTGCATGCCGCTGGCGCCACTGGCGGCGATGGCCGCGTCGACCATGGCGATCAGCTCCGCCTCGGTGAGCTGTGCGGGCAGAAATTCCTGGATGACGCCAATTTCAAAATTTTCCTGCGCGGCCAGTTCATCGCGGCCGGCCTTTTCGTACTGGTCGGCGGAGTCGCGTCGCTGCTTTACCATCTTGTCCAGCACGGCCAGTGCACGGGCGTCATCGACCTCGATGCGCTCGTCCACTTCAATACGTTTGAATTCG
>JAZBNW010000422.1:0-6645 GCA_036350855.1 Halieaceae bacterium | reverse complement strand
GCCGATTCCGCGATAAGTCTGGGCGCGGCCTGTATGATCTATGACAGCCTGTTTGGTCGTGAACCCGAGGTGTCGGTGGAACGAGGTATCAATCCGAAATGACCATGATCGATGTGCCGGTAAGCGAGGGTACCCGGGTTTACGTGAATTTTTCCGTGAGTCTCGAGGATGGCTCGGAAGTGGACTCGAATTTCGGCGGGGAGCCGGTGGCCTTCGTGGTGGGTGACGGCAGCCTGCTGCCGGGCTTCGAACGGCTGTTGTTTGGCATGTCCGCGGGACAGCGCCGCATGTTTACCGTGGCGCCGGAAGACGGTTTTGGCCAACCCAACGACAGTAACGTGCATTATCTGCCGCGCTCGCAGTTCGATGATGACAGTGAACTGGAGATCGGCCTGGTCTATTCATTTGCCGATGCCAGCGGCGGTGAGCTGCCCGGCCTGATCATTGCTTTTGATGAACAGGAAGTGACCATAGATTTCAACCACCCGCTGGCTGGCCGCAATATCCTGTTCGACGTCCTGGTGCACCGGGTCGAGCCGGTGGAGCTGCACTGATGGAGGTGCGTCTTGCCAATCCGCGCGGTTTCTGTGCCGGCGTCGATCGTGCGATCGATATCGTCAACCGGGCGCTGGAGGTATTCGGCGCACCGATCTACGTGCGTCACGAGGTGGTGCACAACAAGTTCGTGGTAGAGGACCTGCGCGCCCGCGGCGCGCGCTTCGTGGACGAGCTGGACGAGGTACCCGACGATTGCATCGTGATATTCAGCGCCCACGGCGTACCGCAGTCGGTGCGCAAGGAGGCGGACCGGCGCGGCCTCAGGGTGTTCGATGCCACCTGCCCGCTGGTGACCAAGGTGCATATTGAAGTGGCCCGCTACAGCGCGGAGGGGCGCGAGTGTGTGCTGATCGGACATCGCGGCCACCCCGAGGTGGAGGGCACCATGGGCCAGTACGACACCCGGGCCGGGGGCGAAATCTATCTGATAGAAGACGAGCAGCAGGTGGACTCCCTGTCGGTGCGCAACCCCGACAAGCTGTCCTATGTCACCCAGACCACCCTTTCGATGGATGACACCGCCCGGGTGATCGACGCCCTGCGCCGGCGCTTTCCGAAAATAACGGGGCCGCGCAAGGACGATATCTGCTACGCCACGCAGAACCGGCAGGACGCGGTCAAACAGCTTGCCGGGGACTGCGACCTGGTGCTGGTGGTGGGCTCCCCCAACAGCTCCAACTCCAACCGCCTGAGGGAGCTGGCGGAGCGCATGGGCGCAGATGCCTACCTGCTCGATGGCGTCGACGACATCGACCCCCGCTGGCTGGAGGGCAAGACCCGTATCGGCGTGACTGCGGGCGCCTCCGCCCCCGAGGTGCTGGTGCGCGAGGTGCTGGACGGCCTGCGTGCGCTGGGGGCGAGCGACCCGGTAGAGCTTGCCGGTCGGCCTGAAAACGTCACCTTTTCCCTGCCGCGGGAATTGCGTATTGAGGTTAAAAACCTCTAGCACCGCCTGGTCGCCGATCCCATTCGGTCATCTTCCACCATCTCGGTGCAGTTTCTGGAAACCCCGCCCGCGGGCTAATACCTTGCTACAGCAGGAGGTATTGCTGTGGACAGGACGTCGCGTGTAGTCGCCCATCGGGGCCTGACCCTGGTTGAACTGATGATCACCCTGGTGATACTCAGCGTCACGGTCACGCTGGCAACCCCGGCCATGCAGCAGTTGCTCCACGGCAGCAGGCTGCGCAGCGAGACCAGCCGCCTGCTCGATGCCATCAACCTGGCGCGCAGTGAAGCGGTGTTCCGCAATACCCCGGTAAGCCTGTGCCCGTCGTCGATGGCCACGTCGGCAGTGCCCGACTGCGGCGGCGACCTGGCCGGCGGCTGGATCGTGTTTACCAATCGCAATCGCGACGACGTGGTCGATACCGGGTCCGACGAGATTCTCGGGGCCTTCGCATCGATCCCGCCGGGTTACAGCCTGACCAACCTGGCGGGTACCCGCGCCGCGGACGAGGTCATCACCTACCTGCCGGACGGCACCTCCCGCCGCAATCTCTCGCTGCTCCTGTGCCCGCCCGGCGGAAATCCTGTGCAACCCTGGACAGTGGTGCTCAACAGCGTCGGCCGCGCGCGGGCGGCCCGTGGCGAGGGCCAGTGCCCGCCGGGAGGTGGGTGATGCGTGCCCGCCAGGGGGGTGCGGGCCTGGTGGAGGTCGCGGTCGCACTGCTGGTGCTGTCGATCGGCACCCTGGGCCTGGGCCAGCTGCAGATCAGCGCGAAACGGCTGGGCCACGAGGCAGTGCAGCGAACGGAGGCGGTGGCTCTGGCCATGGACCTGCTCGAACGCCTGCGGGCCAACCGCACTGCGCTGGCAGCTTACGCCGCGAGCGGTATCGGCGGCAACGGCAGCCCGGCACTGGCCGAACCCGCAGTGGACTGCGGCGCCGGCGGCTGCTCGCCGACGCAACGCAAGGACTGGGACCTGTGGCAATGGGAGCAGGCACTGCTCGGCCGGGGCACTGGCGGTGCGGCCGGCGGGCTGGTAAAGCCCCTGGCCTGTCTCGACGTGAGCGGGCGCCGGGTGATGGTACAGATTGCCTGGCAGGGCTTCCGCGGACTCTCCGCCCCGCCGCGACAGGGTATTTGCGGTGGCGACAGCAGTGCACCGGATGTCGCCTCCCGGCAGTGGCTGCAGATGACCACATGGATTGGGCGGGACCAGCTGTGATGCCCGGGTTCGGCGGTCGGGTTGCACCGCATCGGGGGCTGTCCCTGGTGGAACTGCTGCTTGCCCTGGCCCTGGGTGTGGTGCTGTCCTTCGGCGCGATGAACCTGCTGCTCCACAGCAAACGCAGCTTCGTCGAGGCCGAGGAACTGGCGCGCCTGCAGGAAAACGGCCGCCACGCCCTGCGTTACCTGTCCCACGAACTCACCATGGCGGGCTACCTCGCCACTCTCCTGCCGGCTACCCCGCTCGAATCCCTCGAAGCGGGCAGTCCCTGCTTTGAGCACCTGATGGCGGCGGCCGCCGCTATCGAGCATGTCGATGACGTGAACGTCGCGGGTGAAACCAGCGGTGGCGGAGAGGATCTGCCGGATGACTGCCTGCTGGCGGGCAGGCATCTGCCGGGTACCGACCTGCTGCTGACCAGGCGCACGGTGAGCGCGCCGGTGCTGGCGGCGGGAGTCGCCAGTGGCGCGGTGGATCCGCAGGCGATCTATTTGCACGCTGTTGCGGGGCCGGGATCGGCGCGCCTGCAGCGCGGTGGTCAGGGCGTGCTCGCCGGTGACGAACTCTGGGAGTACGTCCCTCAGGTGATCTTTCTGCGCAACTACTCTATTGCCAGCGGTGATGGTGTGCCCACCCTCTGTCGCAAGCGGCAGGGGCGCTCGACCAATCGCATGGCGCCTGCCCAGTGCCTCGTGGAGGGCATAGAGAACCTGCAGCTGGAGTTCGGTATCGACGACGACGGCGATGGGCAACCGGACCGTTTCGAGGCCGGGCCGGACAGGTTGGAGCTGGCTGCTGCCGTTGCGGCGCGAATCTACCTGCTGGTGCGCAGTGTTCACCGGGTCCCGGGCTATCGCAACGATCGATCGTACACGCTGGGCCAGACCCTGGTGGAACCGGCCTTCGACGCTCACTACAGGCGCCTGTTCCAGACCACAGTCCTGTTGCGTAACCGGGGCGTTGGCCAGTCATGAAAGGGTCATGTGCCGGTGCCGCCCAGGAGGGCCTCGTACTGCTCGTATCCCTGCTCGTGCTTCTGCTGCTGGCGGTCATCGCCACCACGGTCGCCGGGACCAATCGCCTGCAGCTGCGCATGGCGGCCAATGACGAGGCCAGGGTCGCCGCGTTACAGCAGGCGCTGGCGGCGGTGGATGCCGTGCTGGACAGTCCGGGCGGCATTTCACTGGACAGCGCTGTGGGGCACAGGCGTTGCATGGCGGGATCGCCGGAGCCCTCCTGTTATGACTACACGATTGAACTTCCGCCCGACGCGCTGCCGGCAGCCGGCAGCCTCGACGTGTCTGTCACCCGCGTCGCTCCCGCCGAGAGTGCGATGCCCTCGCTGGATGAGACCGGCGCGAGCAGCGCAGTCCATTACCGGGTGGCGAAATTCGAGATACGGGTCGCCTACGACGGGACTTCCGCCGGTGCCGGCAGGGCGACCCTCACCCAGGGCGTGCTCGTTCGCCTGCCCGTTTCGACGCAATCAGGTGGAGGTATGCCATGAAACTCGTTTTGACTATTGCACTCTACGGCGTCCTGGCCGGGCTCATTGCGACCCGACCGAAGGCGGATGATATCGATATCTACCTGTCGGGCTCAGTCGGCGCCGCCGACACCCGCTGCGAAGGTACGACGGCTACCGACACTGGCGGTGCCTTACCAGGCAGTCTGGTAGCGGGGTCCGTGGCCCCGGGTGGCAGCGGCAAAGGGGCTTCCGGCCAGGCTGTCTATTACGCCCTGTTCCAGCCGGAACCCTGGCCCCTCTGGTCCGGCAACATCAAGAAACTGAAGATTGCCCCGCTGGCGGCGACTGGTGCCGATCCGGCGGAATCGGCGCAGTGGGAGATCGTAGCCGCGGCGCCCGCCGGCAGGACGGCGATCTCCACCGCGGATGGCCAGATCCTGCCCGAGGCCCTGACTTTCTGGACCGACCCCCTGGGTGCGGACGTGCTGGCGTTTGATCCCGACCGGCAGGAAGTGCCCGGACGGGACGGGCGATCGGTTACCCGGGGTGGGGCGGGGCAGCAGGTTCCCGGCTTGCTGGCGAATGAGGTCGGCACCAGCAATGCCGAGCCGGGCGCGAGGCAGATTTTTACCCCGGATCCGGCTCGACCTGGGGAGCTGCTGCCTTTTGACGCCTCGGCTGCAAGCTTCGATCTTGTGGCGCCTTATCTCGATCCGGCAGGGGTTCTGTCCGGGGCCGACGGGCTTGACCTCATGCGCTGGATACGGGGCCAGGACAGTTATGACGAAGACGCTGACGGGGATCGCTACGAGTCGAGGCGCTGGTTGCTCGGGGACGTCCTGCACTCGAAGCCACTGGCGATAGACTATGGCGCCCGCCGCGGCAGCGGCTACAGTGCGGGCAATCCGGATATCCGCATCTTCTTCGGCAGCAACGACGGTGTATTTCACCAGCTGCGCAATACCAGTCCCGCCGGTGCCGAGTCGGGCCGGGAGAGCTGGGCTTTCCTGCCGCTTGAATCGCTCGGCATGCAGGCCACGCTGGCGCACAAGCAGGTCAGTGCGCAGCAGGCCCACCCCTATGGCCTGGACGGTGAGGCGGTTGCGGTGATAGAGGATCGCAATGGGGACGGCACCATCGAAGGTGAAGACGGGGATTCCGTACTGGTGGTGATCGGCCAGCGGCGCGGGGGGCGCGGGCTGTATGCCTTTGACATGACCGATCCGGACAGCCCACGGTATCGCTGGTCTATCGACCACCGGACACCCGGGTTCGAACAGCTGGCGCTGACGTTTTCCACGCCCCGGGTCGCCAGGCTGGATCTTGGCGAGGATACCCCGACGACGGTGCTGCTGTTCGGTGGCGGCTACAACGGCGGCTGGGCGGGGAGCGACCGTGTCGGCAAGGATGCTGGCGCCGGCAGTGACCCCATCGGCAACGCGATCTATGTGGTCAACCCTGCGGATGGCAGCCTTGTATGGCGGGCGGTGGGCCCCGGGGATGGGGGCGTAACGGTCTCGGGTGAAGGCATATTCTATGCGCAGGGCTTGACCGACAGTATTCCATCGGCCCTGGCAGTGATCGATACGGACCACAACGGCGTGGATGACCGCGCCTATGTGGGGGATAGCGGGGGCAATGTGTGGCGTATCGAGTTGACCGAACACCGGCGTGCCCGGCCCGGTACCGCTACCACGGATGCCGCCAACTGGTCTCTCGAGCGGCTGGCCTCGCTGGGCGCTGCGGGCGCCGGGGACCGACGCTTTTTCCATGCGCCCGATGTCGTGCAAAGCCGCGATGTCGCCGGCGACTATGTCGGCGTGCTGATCGTCTCAGGCAACCGGGCTTCACCCCTGGAGCAGCAGGCCCACAACTTTGCCTACCTGTTGAAAGACAGGAAAACTGCTGCAACAGGGGACGAGGGCGCCTACCCGGGGGGGAGCGTTATCGGCCATGAAGACCTGGCGGACGTGACCGGGGACTGCCTCTCGCCGGCACAGGAAAGCTGCGTTGCGGCGGATCTCATAGCGGGCTGGAAACTCGCAATGCAGGCGCCGGGCGAGAAGGGGCTCTCGACACCTTTGCTCAGTAACGGAACAGCGTTTTTCACCACCTATGTGCCTGTGGCCCCGGGTGCGCCGGGTGACAGCCCGCCGGACTGCGCTGAGTCCGCGGGCGTCAGCAGGGTCTACGGGGTCACTCTGGGGAGTGGCCTCCCCGCATTGCCGCCACCGGGAGAATTGACATTCGCGGATCGCAATGACACGCCCGTGGAGAGGCGTGATCGATTCAGGCGCATCGGTCCCGGCCTGCCCGCAGATGTGCTTCCCTTTTACGAGCACGTCCTGATTCCCGCCGCTGGACTCGGGGACGCGACCCCGGTCCGGGTGCCCGGAAGAAGTCGATGGCGAACCTGGTGGCGCGAGGAAGAGGTGGACACCCTG
>JAZBNW010000421.1:0-3875 GCA_036350855.1 Halieaceae bacterium | reverse complement strand
GCCAGCACGATCGTTTCGAGGCTATCGTTTTCGCATATCGCCGAATTGATTGCCATCGACGATGTGACCAAACGCAGCTTCTACGAGGTCGAGTGCATCCGCGGCAACTGGTCGGTGCGCGATCTCAAGCGCCAGATTGGCAGCCTCTACTACGAACGCTCCGGCCTGTCGCTGGACAAAAAGAGACTCGCCGAGCTTACGCGGCAGAGCGCTGAGCGGCAAACCATACTGCCCATCCGTGATCCCTACGTCTTCGAGTTTCTTGGCTTGAAACCTGCCGAGGTGATGAGTGAATCCCGCCTGGAAGCGCAACTCACGGAAAAACTGCAGGCATTCCTGCTCGAGCTCGGTCACGGCTTTTGCTTCGAGGCTCGGCAGAAACGCATCCTCATCGGAGATGAGCTCTTCTTCGTCGATCTGGTGTTCTACCACCGCATCTTGAAATGTCACGTGCTGGTGGAACTGAAGCTGAAAAAATTCAGCCACGAGAACCTTGGGCAGCTCAATACCTATGTCAACTGGTATCGCCGGCACATGATGACCGAGGGCGATAACCCGCCGGTCGGCATCCTGCTGTGCACCGACAAAAATCATGCCCTCGCTGAATACGCCCTGGCCGGGATGGACAATCACCTGTTCGTGTCGAAATACCTGCTCGAACTGCCGCAGAAGGAAGAAATGCAGCGGTTTATCGATGAGCACTTGCGGGAGGTGAGGGAGTGATCCCTGTTCATTTCTGGCAATCAGCGCGCCTGAAGTTCACCGCGCCCCTGCGCAACGAACGCATAGCGGCCGGTTCCGCCCACGCCGACTACCTCGGCCTTGAGAACATCGAGCCATGGACTGGGCGGATAATCCAGCTCGAATCGAAGCCGGATGAGGCGACCGACGGTGACGCAGGTCTGGCCAATGTTTTCCGAGAAGGTGATGTGCTCTTCGGGAAGCTTCGCCCGTACCTAGCGAAGGCATGCCACGCGCCTCGCTCCGGCGTCTGCTCCACCGAACTGCTCGTTATGCGACCAGCGGAACCTCTCCATTCCAAGTTCTTGCTCTATTCGTTGCTGACTCCTTACTTTGTAGGCGCCGTTGACGCCTCAACCTTCGGGGCAAAGATGCCTCGTGCGAGTTGGGACTTCATTGGCTCGCTTGAGATTCGCTTTCCACCGATTGAAACGCAGTCACTAATCGCCAACTACCTCGACCGCGAAACCGCCCGCATCGACGGGCTGATCGCCGAGAAGGAACGCATGCTGGCGCTGCTGGAAGAAAAGCGCGCAGCCCTCGTCAGCCGCGTCGGCACCCGCGGCCTCGACCCAAACGCATCACTCAAACCCTCCGGCCAGGAATGGCTAGGCGATATCCCGGCGCATTGGGAGCTTTGCCGCATCAAGTTCGTTGCGACCGCGCTAGATCAAGGCAGTTCGCCGATCGCTGCCAACACTCCAGCGAGCCCAAACGAACTCGGTGTCTTAAAACTTAGCGCAGTTTCAAAAGGTCGTTTCAAGCGAGAAGAGAACAAGGCGCTTCGTGAAGCGGATGAACAGGAGGAGGCGTTCGCACTTCGCGCGGGTGATGTTCTCGTCACTCGCAGTAATACGCCCGAACTTGTGGCTGATGTTGCATGTGTTCCGGTCGATGAGCCAACCCTGTTGCTCCCCGACCTCATCTACAGGCTTCGGGTTCAAGATGGGAAAGTTCTCCCTGAGTATCTCACCTATTTCCTGGCTACAGCAGCAGCTCGCGCTCAGATTCGTCGTGACGCAAGAGGTTCAAGCGGTTCGATGGTCAAGGTTTCGCAAGGCCACGTTTTGAGTTGGCTGACGCTATTGCCTCCACTTTCTGAACAAGCTGAGATAGTGGGCCACCTTCAACGCGCAGAAGAGCGATTTCGCTCAATCTCAAGGGATGTTTCTTCTTCGTTGTCTCTGCTATCGGAACGCCGCGCCGCCCTGATCACGCCGCCGTCACCGGCCAGATCCCGCTAGAGACCATGACGCCATGACCACCGTCGTGCCCGCGTCCGTGCCAGTCTTGCGTTGGGCCGCCCGGCGCGCACGGCTGTCCGATGAAGAATTGGCGCGACGTTTCCGCAAGTGGCCGCTGTGGCTGAGCGGTGAGGCGCACCCCACTCTCAGACAGTTGGAAGACTTCGCCCGCCTGACACATACCGCCATTGGCTATTTTTTCCTGCCGGCACCGCCTGCCCTGGCGCTGCCGGTACCGGACTTCCGTACACTGCGCGACGAGGCGCTGGCCGAGCCCAGCACCGAGCTGTTGGACACGCTTTACCTGTGCCAGCAGCGGCAGGAGTGGTATCGGGAATACGCGCGTTTACAGGGCCTGCCGTCCCTCACCTTTGTCGGTAGTGTCAGCGTTCAGGATGTTCCCGGTCCTGTGGCGCAAGGCATGCGCGAGGTTCTGGGCTTGTCCACCGAAGAGCGGCGTCAACTGGCGACATGGACCGACGCGCTGCGCCAGTTGATCGCCAAGGCCGAAGATGCCGGCGTGCTGGTGATGGCCAGCTCAATCGTGGGCAGCAACAGCCACCGCAAGCTGGACGTGGGCGAGTTTCGCGGCTTTGTGCTGGCGGATGAGCTCGCGCCGCTGGTCTTTCTGAACGGCGCAGACAGTAAGGCGGCTCAAATGTTCACCCTCGCCAACGAGCTGGCTCATGTTTGGCTGGGGTCCACGGGTGTTTCGGATACCGAAGCGGGGCAGGTGCCGGAACAGCAAACAGAGCGCTGGTGCAACCAGGTGGCCGCGGAACTACTGATGCCATTACAGGCGTTGCATGCGGCTTACCAGCCCGAGACCCCTGTACCCGATGAAATCCAGCGCTTGGCCCGGGAGTTCAAGGTCAGCACCCTGGTGGCGCTGCGCCGCCTTTTCGATGCGGGTTTTATCGATCAGGCGAGTCTGTGGCAGCACTACCGAGACGAACAAGCCCGGCTGCGGGCACTGGTGAAGCGTGGCGGCTGCGGTGACTTCTATCGCACCCTCGGCGCCCGTACCAGCAAACGCTTCGCCCGCGCCATCGTGGCCAGCACGCTGGAGGGACAGACGCTGTTTCAAGACGCTTTTCGCATGCTCGGCGTACGCAAGACGGCAACATTCTATGAAGCAGCGCGCGACCTGGGGGTCATGGCATGAGCTACCTCCTCGACGCCAACGTCTTCATCCAGGCCAAGAACCTGCACTACGGCCTGGACTTCTGCCCGGCCTTCTGGGAATGGTTGCTCGAGAACAACGCCAATCGGCGCGTGTTCAGCATCGACAAGGTGGCCGATGAGATTGCTGCTGGCGCCGACGAGTTGACGGAGTGGGTTGAAAACAATGGCAACGGCCTGTTCCATAAGACCGATGCCAACGTCGCTGTACAATTTGGAAAGGTCAGCACCTGGGTGATGGGCCAGCATTACGAACCGGCGGCCGTCAACACGTTCTTTCAGGTGGCGGATTTCTACCTCGTTGCCCACGCGTTGGCCGGTGAGCTTGTGGTGGTAACCCATGAGGTGGCAGCCAACTCTGCCAAGCGAATCAAGATTCCCAATGTGTGCATCGGGCTCGGTCTACGCTTTATAACGCCTTACGAGATGCTGCGGATCGAAAAGGCGAGGTTTGTCTTGGGAGTCGCTCGATGACGTGCATCGTCAACGCCGAGGCCCGTTACGTATAGGAGGCGACGGTGGAATGAGCGCCCACCCCGTCCACCTCCTCGCCATCCTCGTCCGGCTCGACGGGGCGGAGGATGACGAACTGGAGTTCAAGTCGGCGGCGCTTTCCCCACAGCCTGCGGCACTTGCTGGATGATTTCAGTCGAGGGGCGATCGCTGCGCCTGTTTCATGAACGATGGAGAAAGCGCGGTGCTGATCTT
>JAZBNW010000420.1:0-4023 GCA_036350855.1 Halieaceae bacterium | reverse complement strand
GAAAAACTGTGGGTAACGGTGCACGTGTCCGACGACGAGGCGGCCGACATCTGGGTCAATGAAATCGGCGTCAGCCCCGACCGCCTGTCCCGCCTGGACGAGGACAATTTCTGGCAGATGGGCGACACCGGTCCCTGCGGTCCCTGTTCCGAGCTGTTTTATGATCACGGGCCGGACGTCCCCGGCGGTCCCCCCGGCAGCGAAAACGACGACCTTGATCGCTACATCGAGGTCTGGAACCTGGTGTTCATGCAGTACAACCGGGACTCCAGCGGAGAGTTGCACCCTCTCCCCAAGCCGTCGGTGGACACCGGTATGGGCCTGGAGCGCATCGCCGCAGTGATGCAGGGCGTGCACAGCAATTACGAGATCGACCTGTTCCAGGCCCTGATCAGGGCCGCGGCGAACATCCTGGGCGTAAACGACCTCAAGAACAGCTCCCTCAATGTCATCGCCGACCATATCCGCTCCTGCGCGTTCCTGGTGGCCGACGGCGTCATGCCCGGCAACGAGGGGCGCGGCTATGTCCTGCGGCGGATCATCCGGCGGGCGATCCGCCACGGCAACAAGCTCGGTGCCACTGCTCCCTTTTTCCACAAGCTGGTGGGCACCCTGGCCGAGCAGATGGGCGACGCCTATCCCGAACTGGTGAAGCAGCGGGCCCAGGTGGAAAGGGCATTGCTGGCCGAGGAAGAGCAGTTCGCCAAGACCCTGGACAACGGTATGCAAATACTGGACGAGGCGCTTGCCGGACTGGAGGGCACGGAGATACCCGGTGAGCTGGTATTCAAGCTCTACGACACCTACGGCTTTCCCACCGACCTGACCAATGATATCGCCCGGGAGCGGGGCCTGACGCTCGATATGGCCGGTTACGATGCGGCCATGGCCGCGCAGCGCTCCCGCTCCCAGGAAAGCGGCAGTTTCAAGGTGGATTACAGCTCGGTCCTCAGCCTCGGCGGCAGCACACAGTTCACCGGCTACGACAGCGTGGTGGGGGAGGGTACCGTCACCGCTATTTTGCGCGATGGGGAGCAGGTCGGCACCCTGGGCGCGGAAGATGCCGGTATCGTGGTGCTCGACCGCACACCGTTTTACGGGGAGTCCGGTGGCCAGGTCGGTGATTGCGGCTATCTCAGCGGCGCGGGCGCGCGGCTGGAAGTCACCGATACCACCAAAGCCTCGAATCACCACCTGCATCACGTGAAAGTGCTGGAGGGCTCGGTCAGCGTGGGCGACGTCCTGAAAGCCACGGTGGATGCCCAGGTGCGCCAGCGCACCCGTCTCAATCACTCGGCAACCCACCTGCTGCACGCCGCCCTGCACAAGGTGCTGGGGCAGCACGTGGCCCAGAAGGGCTCGCTGGTGGATTCCGAGCGCCTGCGCTTTGATTTTTCCCATCCACAGGCGGTCAGCGCCGCGCAACTCAAGGAGATCGAGGGGCTGGTCAACGCCCAGATCCGTGCCAACACCGAGGTGTCAACACGCCTGATGAGCATGGAGGACGCCGTCGCGGCGGGCGCCATGGCACTGTTCGGGGAAAAATACGGCGACGAGGTGCGGGTTCTCGCCATGGGTGAGAACGACTTCTCGGTGGAGCTGTGTGGCGGTACCCATGCCGGTCGCACCGGGGATATCGGCCTGCTGCGTATCGTCGCGGAGTCCGGGGTGGCTTCCGGGGTGCGCCGCATCGAAGGCGTGACGGGCAGTGTGGCCCTGGCGGCAATCGATCGCGATGAACAGCGGCTCGCAGCCGTGTGCGATGCGGTCAAGGCCACCAGTGACAACGTGGTCGATAAAGTGGTGGCACTGCGCGGCGAAAATCGCGAACTCGAGAAAGAGATCGCCCGGCTCAAGCAAAAGCTGGCCACCTCCGCGGGGGGTGACCTTACCGCCGGCGCGGTGGAAGTCGCCGGGGTGAAGGTGCTTGCCGCCAACGTGGAGGGCGCCGATGCGAAATCCCTGCGCGATACCCTGGACCAGTGCAAGAACAAGCTGGGCAGCGCGGTGATCCTGTTGTCGGCCATCACCGATGACAAGGTCGCCCTGGCGGCGGGGGTGACCAGCGACCTGACCGGCCGGGTGAAAGCCGGCGACCTGGTGCGCGACGTGGCCGCGCGCCTGGGGGGCAAGGGCGGTGGCAGGCCCGATATGGCACAGGGCGGCGGCACGGACATAGCGGCCCTGCCCGGGGTGCTGCGCACCGTGCCGGACTGGGTGGCAGCGGCTCTGGGCGGATAGGAATCCCCCCGCAGTTGTTGCGGTGGCGGTTTAAAAACCCGCCAGTTTAGTGTTTAATGGCGCCCTTTTTTTGGCGGCCCACGAACGGGCGGCCCGCGAAAGGGCGGCCCACATCGGGGCATCCCGACAAGGCGGTACGGGTAGACATGGGTCTGATTGTTCAAAAATTCGGTGGCACCTCGGTGGGCTCGATAGAGCGTATCGGGCAGGTGGCAGACAAGGTCGCCCGGTTCCGCGCTCAAGGGCACGACCTGGTTGTGGTGGTATCCGCCATGAGCGGCGAAACCAATCGCCTGATCGATCTCGCGCATCAAGTTCAGGAGCGGCCTGTGCCGCGCGAAATGGATGTGCTGATCTCCACCGGCGAGCAGGTCACCACCGCGCTGCTCAGCATGGCGCTGAACGAGCGCGGGGTGAAGGCCAAATCCTATAACGGCAGCCAGGTGCGCATCCTCACGGATGATTCCCACACCAAGGCCCGTATCCGCGAGATAGATAACGAGAAGCTGCACGCCGGCCTGGAAGCGGGCTATGTGCTGGTGGTGGCGGGTTTCCAGGGCGTGGACGAGCACGGCAATATCACCACCCTGGGCCGTGGCGGTTCGGATACCACCGCGGTGGCGCTGGCGGCGGCACTGAAGGCCGACGAGTGCCAGATCTACACCGATGTCGATGGGGTCTACACGACCGACCCGCGGATGGTCGATGGCGCCCGTCGGCTGGACCGCATCACCTTCGAGGAAATGCTGGAAATGGCCAGCATGGGCTCCAAGGTGCTGCAGATACGCGCTGTGGAATTTGCCGGCAAGTACCAGGTACCGCTGCGGGTCCTGCACAGTTTCAAGGAAGGCCCCGGTACCCTCATAACACTGGAGGACGTGAACCAGATGGAAACTCCCACAATTGCCGGCATCGCATTCAACCGGGACGAGGCCAAGCTCACCGTGCTGGGCGTGCCGGACATGCCCGGTATTGCATACAAGATCCTCGGCCCCATTGGCGAGGCCAATATCGAGGTGGATGTCATCCTGCAGAATACCGGCGAGGACAACCACACGGACTTCACGTTTACGGTGAGCCGTACCGATCTTCCCCGCGCGGAAGAGGTGCTGCGGGAAGTGGCCGGGCAGATCGAGGCCAGGGAAGTGCGCAGCGATTCCAGGATCGCCAAGGTGTCCGTGGTGGGGGTGGGCATGCGCTCCCACGCGGGAGTGGCCAGCCAGATGTTTGCCGCCCTGGCGGAAGTCGGCATCAACATCCAGATGATCACGACCTCCGAAATCAAGATTTCCGTGATTATCGAGGAGAAGTTCCTGGAACTGGCGGTGCGCTCACTGCACTCGTCTTTTGGCCTGGAAAGGGAACCAATCAACGAAAATGTTGCCTGAGACAGAAATGTCGTGACCAGGCGGTGTCGGCCTGCATTGGAGGCCGTTCATTGCTTTTTCGCCAATTTTAGCTAGAACTAACTAAGCCACAGGGTAGTGCGCACTGCCGGGTCGCGTCAGCGGGCATGGCAGGCGCTTCTGTTTTTGAACCACTTGGCTGCCACGGGGCAGGAGATACAAAGCAATGTTGATTTTAACGCGCAGGGTTGGAGAGTCGCTGATGGTAGGCGATGACATCACTGTGACGGTGCTCGGCGTAAAGGGCAACCAGGTTCGAATCGGGGTCAATGCGCCCAGGGATGTCGCCGTGCACAGGGAAGAAATATACAACCGTATTCAGGACGATGAACCGGGCACCCCGCCCGAGCCGGAATAATCGCCCCGATTACCCTTG
>JAZBNW010000419.1:0-12796 GCA_036350855.1 Halieaceae bacterium | reverse complement strand
TTTACACCCTGGGCAGGCTGTGCGGTCTGGAGTGTGAGCAAGACAATAGCGGGAATTTGCTTTATCCACCGGGGGAGCTGTCCGACCTCGACAGCGCCGCCGAATTTTCCACTGCGCAAAAGAAACTGATGGTAAGGGAACTGGAAGAGATAGCCGACCGCCGCCTGGAGGAGACCCGCACCTACCGGAAAGTAAAACCCTGGCGATTCTATCTGCTGAGCACCTGGGTAAACAGGCGTGAAATCGCCCACGCTGTCCGGGAGGCCAGGCCGTGGCAGTTCCCCTTTCGGCTCAGTCGCCTGACAACAGCGGCCTTGTCGGCGATGCTCATCCTGATAGTCACGTCCGAAGTCTGGGAACTCGCTATCAGCCAGGATAGCTTGCTCGCGGTTCTGCTGTCGGTCGCGTCGGTCTGTCTGGCAACGGCGTACGTCGTACTCCACCAGGGTCTGTACATCAGGCGCGGGAAATCACGTCTGACCGAACAAACGGTGACCACCAACATCACAATGAGTCTGGTGGTATGGCTGGGCATGATCACTACCTACATACTTGTCTTCAGTACTGCATTCCTCGCAGGCCCACTGCTGTTTAATCCACAGCTGGTCGTGAGCTGGTCGGGAGACATTGGTCAACCACCACTGCTGGACGAGTACCTGCTACTCGCCGCGCTCGTCGCCGCCCTCGCACTGTGCATCGGTGCGCTCGGCGCATCCTTCGAAAGCAGTTACTACTTTCGCCACATTACCTTCGTGGATGAGGAGGTCTAGTAATGATGTCTCCTGAAGTATTCCGCCCACCCCACAAACTCATGCCGCGAGCAGCATATCCTCAGGGTTGGTAAGCAACTGGCCGATCCTGCGAGCGAAGCGCGCCGCGTCGGCCCCGTCGTTGACACGGTGGTCGAAACCGATGATCAGAGGCAGCCAACACCGCTGTGGCATGCATTCGGAGTCAGCTTCCCGATCTGGCTCCGGTTCCGGTTCCAGCTCGCCACGCACTGTGCCGAGACCCACGATAGCCACTTCCGGGTAATTGATGATCGGCGTAAAGAAGGTGGCTCCCAACGCCCCGGGATTGGTCAGGGAAATACTCCCGCCCTGCATGTCCCGTGGCTTCAAGCGGCCCTCGCGGGCCCTGTCAGCGATTTCCACCAGTTCGCACGACAACTCGGTCAGGTTTTTCTTGTCCACGTCGCGAATGACCGGCACCAGCAAGCCCTGCCTGGTGTCGATGGCGATCCCGATGTGGCAGTAGCGCTTCAGCACCAGATTGCCGGATTCCGGGTCCAGTGAGGCATTGAAGCGCGGGTAGTCTTTCAGCGCCAGGGCGATCGCGCGAAGCGCGAATACGGTGATGGTCAGCTTGCCGCCCTGTTCCCGGAAACGCTCTGCGTGCTTGTGTTTGAGTTTCTCGAGCCTGGCGACGTCCACATAGTCCGCATGCATGACATGCGGCACCGTGCGCCAGGCCGTCTCCATCCGCTCGGCGATTTTGCGCCGCGTGGCACTGGGCGTCACCATCTCCACCTCACCCCAGTCGTCCAGATCAAAGGCATGTGCAGCGCCCCCACCGGATTCGGCCTGCTCACCCTCTTGCTGCGCCGGGTCAGCGTTGGAAGAACTGTCCTCGGCAGCCCGTCTCACGTCCTTCGATTCAACGCGCCCACCCGGCCCGCTGCCGCGGATCTCCTCCAGCTCGACACCGAGTTCCCTGGCGAGTCGTCGCGTCGCAGGTGATGCGGCTTTTTTCGGGGACGGGAGTTCGTCCTCTACGTCCTTGTCCTGTTCCTTGTCCTGTTCCTTGTCCTGTTCCTTTTCCTCTTCCTTTTTCTTGCCTTCGTCCTTGCCTTTGTCCTTGCCCTCCTCCTTGTCCTCCTCCTTTCCCTTGTCTTCGGACGACGATTGCGGGTCTCGGGCGGCCGTGCGGGTATAGGCCAGCAGCACATCGCCGACCTGTACGGTCTGCCCTTTCGTCACACAGAGCTCATCGATGGTCCCGTCAAAGGGCGATGGAATGTCGACCGCGGCCTTGTCGGTCTCCACCGAAAACAGCTCATCGCCCTCTGTGACCTCGTCTCCCTCCGAGACATGTACTTCGAGGATTTCAGCCTCGTGAATACCCTCCCCCGGGTCCTGTAGCCTGAATTGCTCCGACATGTCAGCCCTCCTTTTTCTCTATTTCAAGCATCGCCAGCACTTCGTGAACGATCCGCTCGCTATCCGGCAGGTAGGCTTTTTCCCTGGCGAACAGCGGTATGATCACGTCGAACCCGGCGATCCGGCGAACCGGCTTCTTCAGGTAGTAAAAAGATCGCTCATTGATCGTCGCAACCACTTCGGCGCCAGGACCATAGGTTTTCGGCGCCTCGTGTACGATCGCGATATGACCGGTTTTGGCGCTGGACGCGGCGATACAGTCGGTGTCCAGCGGTGACAGGCTGCGCAGATCGATCACCTCGCAATGGATATCGCACTCCGCCTCCAGCACCCCGGCGGCCTCCAGCGTCGGTTGCATCATTGCCCCGTAGCTGACCAGGGTGGCGTCCTCGCCGGGGCGCAGGACGGCGGCGGTGCCGGGCGGTATGCACTCCGGTTCTTCCGGCACCTCCTCCCTGAAGGCCCGGTACAGACGCTTCGGCTCCATAAAGATGACGGGGTCCGGGTCGCGGATTGCGCCGGCCAGCATCGCCCTGGCGCTGCGTGGCGAGGAAGGAATAACCGTTTTGAGCCCGGGCGTGTGGGCGAAGTAGACCTCGCGACTCTCGGAGTGATGCTCGAGTGCCCTCCCCCCCCCGCCGTAAGGCATCCTGATCACGAGTGGCATGGGGTAACGCCCCTGGCTGCGCCAGCGCAGCCGCGCCGCGTGGGATTCAATCTGGTGAAAGGCCTCGTAACTGAAGCCGGAGAACTGCAGCTCGCAAACCGGTTTGAGACCGTAGGCAGCCATGCCCACTGCAGTGCCAACGATCAGCGACTCGGCCAGCGGGGTATCGAAGACACGGTCTTCGCCGAACTCCTCGATCAGACCGTCGGTAACGCGGAACACCCCACCGTCCACACCCACGTCCTCGCCGAACACCAGTACGCTGTCGTCCTCCTGCAGTGCCTCACGCAGCGCGAGATTGATCGCTTCTACCATGTTGAGCTCAGCCATCCCTTACTCCCCGCTTCTGTCCAGGTAGCGCCGGTACCACTCCCGTTGCGCCTGCACTGCCGGCGTGGCTTCGGCATACAGGTGCTCAAACATCGCCAGCGGTGTGCCATCGAGCTCGGCCATACGCTGGCAGGCCTCCTTCCAGGCGTTGCGGATGTCTTCTTCCACCTCTTGCTCGAAAGCCTCGATAGCCGCATCATCGATCGCACCGCGCTCGCGGGCATAGCTGACGACCCGGTCGATCGGGTCCCGGGCGGCCCATGCCTCCACTTCTTCCTGGTCCCGATATCGGCTGGGATCATCGGCGGTGGTATGGACCTCCATCCGGTAGGTATCGCATTCGATCAGCGTGGGGCCCTTCCCCCCCCGCGCGCGCTCGACCGCGTCCTCACAGGCCGCGTAGACGGCGAGCAGGTCGTTGCCGTCGACGAGCAGGCCCGGCATGCCGTACGCCAGGGCCTTCTGGGCCAGGGTACGCGAGCGGGTCTGGCGCTCCCGGGGCACCGAGATCGCCCAGTGGTTGTTCTGGCAGATAAAGACCAGCGGCAGTTGCTGCAGTGCGGCGAAATTCATCGCCTCGTGGAAGTCGCCCTCCGAGGTGGCGCCGTCGCCGAAAAAGGTCATGGCAACGACGGCATCGCCGCGGTATTTTGCGGCGTAGGCAATGCCCGCCGCGTGGGGCAATTGCGTCGCAACGGGAATCGCGATCGGGAAATCGTGGCTGTCCCCGTCGATCAAGCCTCCCTCGTTATAGCCGGCATCGTAGAGCAGCAATTGGCTGATGGGTGTTCCGCGCCATAGCATCGCCGCGGACTCGCGGAAGGCAGGGATCATCCAGTCATTTTTCTGCAGGTTGGCGATCGCGCCGATTTGTGCCGCCTCCTGACCCTTGACTGGCGCGAAAGTACCGATATCCCCGCGGCGCTGCAACTCCAGCCGCTTCTCGTCCACCCGCCGGGCCCGAATCATCGCCTTCAGCATCTGCAGCAACAGCTCATCGTCGACGTCGGGCAGCAGTGAGGTATCGGCACGGCCCTCGGTATCGAGGATGCGCAGTACTTCGGTGGAGAACTCACTTTTCAACCTGAACTTTGGAATGGGAACCTCCTTGCTAAAGCCTCGGCCGCTCGGATCGGCCAGCCCTGGGAATCATTTAAAGCCTGCAGCGGACAACTTCGCCGAGCGCTCAGCGACCCACTCCCGCGCCATATCAATATCGTCGAAGGAGTAATACTTGACCTGGGCAGCGGTGAACGGCCTGGACACCGTCGCCATCCAGTGTTGTGACGGATCCTTACCCACGACGGCCAGCCGAGCGACGTCATTGTAATGGGTCACGTCGAATTTCAGGTCCGCCCAGAGTGCCGCCGGAGTCCAGCCGGTGAAATACTTCAATACCACGAGCAGGTTGATCTCTCCCCGGCGCTCGATCATCTGATCAGCCAGTTCCCGGAAGCGTTGGTAGTCCTGCACCGTGAGCTTGTCCACTACATTGACCTCGATCCCTGACTCGCCGACTGTTTGTATTGCCACTGACATAACTGCCTCCTTACGCCTTCGGCAAACCCGAAGGGCTGGCGTATCGCTAAGTAACAATTGAAAAGCAAAAAGCGTTCCATCAACTACCCGCGGTGACCGTCGCCACTGATCACGGGTACAGAGCTCGCAGCGATGTCACTGCCGGGCCTGGAAAGCTGGCACAGGGCTTGCTTTGAATATCATGACGTCCTTCGATCGTACGGAGTGCGTCAGGTCGTCATCCCGAGTCGATGATGCAACCGAGCCACCAGGGCGGTTGCAGCCGCTCCCGCTGGAGTCAGCGAATTTGCGGGAGGCTTCATGAATACCCTGGTAATCCGAAAATTCAGGAGGAGAAGACAATGTCAACAGCCAACATGAACGTGGGACAGGTAATGTCGGGCAATGTGACCTACATACCGCGTGATACCTGCATTCGCGATGCCGCTCTCAAAATGAAGGAACTGGACTGTGGCTTCCTGCCGATCGCCAATAGTGCGCAGGACAAGTTAATGGGAGTGGTGACTGACCGGGATGTCGTCATACGCAGTGTCGCCGAAGGCAGAAATCCGTTTGAGACGACTGTGGATGAGATCAAGTCAGACAGTGTGCTGTACTGCTTCCGGGATGACCCGATCGAAAAAGCGGCGCAAAGCATGCAAGACCAGCAGGTATACCGGCTCGTTGTGCTGGATGGCGAGGAGAGCAAGCAGCTGTGCGGGGTGATCTCGCTCAATGACATCGTCCGTCACCGCGAGCGGGATATGGCGGCAACGGCGGCAGAAGGTATCGCTGGTTGAAGTCGGGCCAACGAAAGGCCCGTTGGCTGACGGCAAGCGGCCGTCGTGTATGGCGAACGCTCTGGGACAGTGTGCCCGGGGCTGTACGTTTGTATTTGTTGCACCGGGAATGCAAAACCTACAACCCCGCGTGCTTAAAAGGCCGGTCCCCGCCGGGACCCGTCAGTCACGTGACGCCAGACGGCGGCACTGTCAATCCTGCCGCATGACAGGGAAACGGCAAGAGTATGCAAAACAACAGCGGAACCTCCAGCAACTGCCGCGCTGAACTGGTCAGCAAACATGTTCAGCAGGCCTTCGACACCCGCGATATGTCGCCGCAGATGCGTGTCCTGATCGGCGCTTCGTACAGGGACATTTCGGTTGAACTGCCGCTGGCGAAATCCGACGGCTCCCTCGAGGTGTTCAGAGGCTACCGTGTGCAGCACAGTCGTAGCCGGGGGCCCTTCAAGGGTGGCCTCCGCTTCCACCCCAGTGTCAATCTGGAGGAGGTCTGCTCCCTCGCGACCCTGATGACGCTCAAGACCGCGCTGGTCGGCATCCCGTTCGGCGGCGCCAAGGGGGGGATCGACTGCGATCCCTCGACCCTGAACCAGGAGGAACTGCGGCAGCTCGTCGAGGTCTTTGTCGATCACCTGGGCAGCCTGATTTCGCCGGATCTCGATATCATGGCGCCGGATGTGGGAACCAACGAGCAGACCATGGCCTGGATTTTCGACGCCTACAGCCGCCAGCACGGCGACACGCCAGCTATTGTGACCGGCAAGCCAATTGCGCTGTTCGGCAGCGAGGGACGATCCGAGGCTACCGGGCGCGGCGTCGCGATGGTCACCGGCTGGGCCGCGGCGGAACAGGGCATCGACCTGGAAAACGCCCGGGTGGCGGTCCAGGGTTTTGGTAACGTGGGAGCACAGGCCGCGTCGCGTTTGCGGGCTATGGGTGCGAGGGTGGTGGCGGTTTCGGACAGCCAGGCTACGCTTTACCGCAGTGAAGGCCTGGACGTCGACGGCATCGTGCGAGACAAAGCCGAATCCGGACAAGCGCTTGCCGATTTGCCGGGCCATGGCGACGTACTCTCCCGGGACGGGGTGCTCGGCGTCGATACGGACATACTCGTCCCCGCGGCCCTTGGCCACGCCATCACGGAGGAGAATGCCTCTGAACTCAACTGCAAACTGGTCGTCGAGGGTGCCAACATGGCGACCACCGTAGCGGCAGAATCCATCCTGGCTCATGCAGGCGTGGACGTGGTACCCGATATACTGGCGAACGCCGGCGGCGTCACAGTGTCGTACTTCGAATGGGTGCAGAACCGGCAGGGCTGGCGCTGGCCCAGGGATCGCGTGGAGAAGCGTGCCGCCACGGTGCTGAAAAATAGCTGGGAACGGGTACAGCAATCGAAAAAACGCCTTGAGGGCAGCTACCGCCAGGCCGCCTACGATGTCGCCCTGGAGGCTCTGATAGAGGCCACGCAACTGCGCGGCTACCATGACGGAAATGTCGCCTAGTCGCCGGCAGCGGTGCGAACCCCGGTTATTGCCTGCATAGTGTTCGTGGGGACTGCTCCTGGTCGTGGTCCTTTTCCTGACGGTCGACGTCCCCGTTAACGCTGCTTATGCTGCACCAGGTCACGATCCGTGAATTACGCCGGTGGCCACGTGATCCGGGAATGCACTTTATACCTCTATTGCGGTATCCCGGCGACCCGGCATAAATATTGCTTTGCATTGAAGTAGGTACCAGCAACATACCGGGAGGAAATACCGTGAAAAGACGCACCCTGGTGACTGCCGTCCCGATTCTGACCGCCTTCGCTCTGGGCATGCTTGGGCGCAGGTCAACCGCCCAGGAGCAGCAGCTGAAGCCGCTCGACCAGTCGAATCCAGCGGCCAAAGCCCTGCACTATGTCGATAATGTCGCCGACGCGGACCCCGGCATATACGACGACGCCAGGGCAGGCGAATTGTGCCGAAACTGTGCACATTTCCGGGCTTCAGACGGTGCCCGGGGCAGTTGCGGGCTGTTTCCCGGCTACAGCGTCGCGGCCCAGGGGTGGTGCTCTGGTTGGGCGAAAAAGGTGTGATCCGTGCTGAAGCCGCCATTCCGGTAGCGTCAGCCAGCGAGATTGCGATGTTGCTGACATATACGACAGTTGCACCGTTGCTGACGGTTGATGCGTCGGAACAAGCCTACCATGTCGACTATTGCAACGAGCGAGCGAAATACCTGAAGGCATTCCCGGCGCTACTAAACGCTGATCTGATAAATCAAAATCTCGCTCGAGGACGAGGTTTTTGGGTATGCCAATTCGAGAGCTGGTGAGAGGCGGGATGATGAGAGTCTATGCGAAACTTGAGCAGAGCTGGCCAGTGGTGGGATTGAAGGGGCAGCGTCTGGGCACCGTTGAGCGCTGTGCGATCGACATCAACACCGGCGTGGTCAAGTACCTGCAGCTGCAGACAGCCTGGCAGATGATCGATATCGACTGGCAGGGTTTGACGTTTGACAAGGAAAGGCAGCACTTCAGGCTGCTGCCTTCCGGCTCAGCCCGCCGCTCAGACGACGGAGCAGGGTAAACCGGCTATAAATCGTCTCCGGTCTCTCCGGTCCCTTCCGTTCGATATTCCTTCAAGCGGTTGTATAAGGTCTTCAGGCTGATTCCGAGCTCCTCGGCGGCACTCTTCTTATTGCCCTTATGGCGCTCCAGCGCGAGAAGAATCAGCTGGCGTTCAGCCTCGGCCAGGGCAGCCCCGGCGGGAACAGTGATCTGAATACCGCCACCGCCATGGCTGGCTGCTTCGACCAGGTTATCCTGTGGAAGATCGGCCACATCGATGATCGATTCAGAGACAATATAAGCCCTTTCGACAAAGTTCTTCAGCTCGCGGACATTGCCAGGCCATGGATACGTCGACAGAGTGTGCAGCGCAGCGTCGCTGAACTTGAGTTGAGTGCCATAGCTGTTGTTCAGTATCGTGAGAAAATACTGCGCGAGTCCGGCGATATCGCTCTCGCGTTCACGCAGTGGCGGTACCCATATCGGAAACTGCGCCAGGCGGTAGTATAGATCCTCCCTGAGTTCGCCCTGTCTTACCGCATCGGCCGGTGACCGATTAGTAGAGCATATAAAGCGGACATCCACGTCAAAGCTCTCTTCCGACCCCAGTCTGCGCACGGTTTTTGTCTCGATTACACGCAACAGTTTGGCCTGCAGGTTGACATCCATTTCGGTAATTTCGTCGAGAAATAGAGTGCCGCCATCGGCCTGTTCGAAATAACCGCGATGCCGGCTGTGAGCGCCGCTGAAGCTGCCCTTTTCATGCCCGAACAATTCGCTCTCCGCGAGAGTCTCGGTCACAGCGGCGCAATTGAACGCGATGAACGGAGCCCCCGAGCGTGGCGACAGTTCGTGTGCCGTCTGCGCTACCATATCCTTGCCGGTACCGCTTTCGCCTACGATCATCAGGCTGGCGTCAGTGGTAGCTGCCTTGCGCAGAACGCGATAAAGCTTGTGCATGCAGGAAGAGCTGCCCCGCAGAAAGCCGAACTGATCGACTGCGCAGGCGTCCGCTGAAGGCCCGCCAAATTCTTCGGCCTGCATCTCATTGGCGATATCCTGCAGCATCGGCTCGATCAGCTCAGGACTGAAAGGCTTGCAGAAGTAATAGCATGCACCTCGCCGGATCGCTTCGTGTACCAGCTCCGGAACGTCATGCGCACTCATGCAGATCACTTCTACTGCGTCGGGAGTTCCTTCCGCCAGAAGCGCCAGGCCACCACCGTCCTCACCAAAGTTAAGATCGATAAAGGCGACCTGCACCGTGCCAGTAGCGAGGGCGACCCGCGCCTCCTCGAGACCGGCGGCTCTCTCTACTTCAAAGCCGGCAGCGCTACAGACACGGGAGAGCGCTTCCGCATGGGCATCATCCACATCCAGTATCAAGCACCGATTCATAAGCGCCGAATTCCTTATTCCATATTTCAATGCAATGTTCAATATATATAACCTCAGGGCGTCAAACGAACGGAAATTCTTCCGTGCTTTTCTGGAGGTTAGTCGACGCCACGATAGCTGTCTATGGAGCATTTCCCTACGCTCTGGTGAGCTTACTGACTCAGACGTGGTGGTATTCCCGCGCATCATTTCTTTGCGTGGAGAAACGAATTTTCTGGATTTTCAGGCGTGTTCAATCCACAGGAAAGTAAACAGCAAACGTGCAAGAAGCCGCAATTGTCCGCAGCCAGCCACCGTCACCCGGTCACCGGTGCCGGCCCAGCCAGCGTCCGGTGCACGTGCGGGTGCCACGGTTGACTTTACACAATTTGACTCTGGCAGCAGTAACACTCCTGGTCGGTGTTTTCGGCTTTGCTGGCTATGCACAGTTACCTACAACATGGTCTTGGCAATCATCCAGACACCCATGCCTATCATCAGCAGATTTTCCGTGAGCGACACAAATCCCAGCGGAACCTTGCTGTTGCCGCCAACACAGGCACATTTGATCTCGCGTTTATCGATATACACCGCTTTAAACACCGATACCGCGCCAACAGTACCGATGAATAGTGCAATGGGAGCCGATATCCAGACCAGGGCGCCGGCAATCATCAGCAGTCCGGCTATCGCCTCGCCGAAGGGATAGAAATAGCCATAGGGCACCCACCGTCTTGCGAGCAGATCGTAGTTCAGGAACATGGTTGAAAAACTTTCAACATCCTGCAGCTTTTGCAATGCCAACAGGCACATGGCAATAGCAATAAACCATTCGATCGAACGCACCGTAATCAGACTGGAAGTCGCTAAAGCCAGGGACAGAGCCATCAGGAAGGACAGGGCAAAGATCGCAATCACCGGTTGATAGCTGGTCTCATCATCGTCCGACACCGCTTTTCCGAAGTATTCGCGCAGATCGTCATAGCCACCCACACGGTCACCACCAATCCAGGTCTGTGGGGTGGTGTCGACATGATGCTGTTGCTGGAAGGCCTCGGTTTCCTTACGGGTTCTCAGATGATGATCTTCCACCTCCAGACCCTCGCGCTCCAACAGGTCCTTTGATTTCAGACCATAGGGACAGACGTGTTCTTCCATCACCATTCGATAAAGAATGGCCTGCTGCTTTCCGGCCGGCATTTATTCACCCCCAAGATTGATCGTTGCTCTGAGATACGATTCAAGCAAATATTGTGCCGAAACAGAATGGGTCGACTCGCCTATACAGGCTATTGTCATCGGGTCATGATTAGACCGCGGTGAATCACCAATATTTGTAGTTTACCGGATTACTTTCAGTCGATTTGCAACACCGAACCGCTACGAGCGAGTGTTGCTACCAGGGACAGTGCGGCCGATCAAACTGGCGAACCCGGGGAATGCCTTCGCTAAATCAGGATATTGCAGCGTTCAAGCTGAAAAACACCATATCCATTATCGCATCCGTGGTACGCATATCGAGATCATAGACGTCCTGCACCAATCGATGGCACCTGATATCCACCTTGGAGAAGCAGGCATTTTCCTGGGGTAAAACTCAGGGAACAGTTGAACCGGCTCGCGGCCGCGACGCAGCGGTCGAAGTCGTTCCCTAGAATCCGCCGGCGATCAACAGAGTGTCCAATGCCTTGCGCTCCCGGGGTTTCCTGTCCCGCTCCGCGTAGACTTCGTCGACATGGCTGGGATCGCCGGTATAGCCGATGGCGAGTGCAGTCAGGGGCTCCAGCGAGCCGGTAATCCCGAAAACGTCACGGCACTTGTCCGGATCGATACCAATCATCTGGTGCACCACCAGTCCGCGGGCCGTGGCCTCGACTGTCAGCAGGGCCGAGGCCGCGCCCAGATCGTGATGCGCCGCCTTGTTGGGTTTGCCGTTGTGTTCGAAGTTGTGCTCGACCACACCAACGGCCAGCACCGGGGCATTGGCGGCCCAGGGCTGGTTGCCCTCCAGCAGCACACCGTGGACCTTCTCCCAGGTTTTCGGATCCCGTGCCTTGACGCCCACGATGTAGCGCCAGGGCTGGGCATTGTAGGAAGACATGGTCCAGCGCGCAGCCTCGAACAGGGCGTGCACGTCCTCTTCCGATACTGCGCGCCCGGGATCAAACGCGTAGGGACTGTGCCGCTGCTTCAGGAGCGGGTGGATATCCGCATCGGTATTGGCTGTTCTGTTCATGACTATGTCCTCAACCGGGAAGGGGAATGAATTCGTCGTCACCGGGCACCATGGCGAAGTTCTGCTCGCGCCAGTCCTGCTTCGCCAGCTCGATGCGCTCACGGCTGCTGGAGACGAAGTTCCAGAACATGTGGCGCGGGCCGGGATCGTCGCCGCCGACTACCATGATGCGGCTGGCTTGCCGGCCCCGAACCGTCACGCTCCTGCCTGCGCGGGCAATCGCGAGGGTTCCCGCTTCGTAACTGTCGCCGTCCACTTCCACGGAACCTGTCGCTACGTAGAAGGCTAGCTCCTCTTCGCCCTCCGGCAATGCCAAACCGGCACCGGCCTCAAGCTGCGTATCCAGATAAAGGGTGCGGGAGAATGTCTCTACCGGAGAGCGCTGGCCATAGGCCTCGCCCATGATAATGCGTACCCGCGTGCCCTCACCTGCAATCTCCGGTAGCGCTGCCGCCGGGTAGTGGGTAAAGGCCGGGGCGATCTCTTCCAGCGCCGCAGGCAGCGCGATCCAGCTCTGTATGCCATGCAGGGTGGAGTTGACATCCAGGTCAGACCCGGCCCGCTCCGAGTGCACGATACCACTGCCTGCCACCATCAGGTTAACCGCTCCTGCGGTGATGAGCTGCTCCACCCCCAGGCTGTCCCGGTGCATGATCTCCCCCTCGAACAGGTAGGTGATAGTGGCGATACCGATATGGGGATGCGGGCGCACCGCGATCCCCTTCCCCGGCGGAAACTGCGCCGGGCCCATATGATCGAAAAAAACAAAAGGGCCCACCATGCGCTGTTCCTGCGCGGGCAGCGCCCGTCGCACGGTGAATTCTCCCAGGTCCGCAGCGCGGGGTTCTGCCCTTAAGGCAATACTGCCTGTGCGCGCGGTACAGGAAGCCTCTTCTGCGTCGAAGTGACTCATGAGTTTCTCCTTATCCGCTGTTCGTGCTTGCAATACTTTAGTAGATATTGGGCACGAGCGAAAACGTGGTCTGTCCCCTGTCCATCATTGCTGCGCCATTTCCTGGCTGCGCCGCACCGATTTCTCCCACACCCGTATATACCCTTCCGCGGAACGGAACAGCGGCTCGAGATCCTCGTCGGTAACGCCGTCCCGGCGCACGTCCTCTATGTATTCAGCGACCAGTCCCAGATGGGCCA
>JAZBNW010000418.1:0-7253 GCA_036350855.1 Halieaceae bacterium | reverse complement strand
TGAAGCTTAACCAGCTCGTCAATGAGTTGCGATCGAGGGGCGTCTACCGGGTCGCCGCATTCTACTCGGCCGGCGCCTGGGCTCTGCTTCAGGTAGCAGACGTCATCTTCCCGATAATCGGTTTGCCCGACTGGTCTGTCACCGCGGTGCTGATAACCGCGGCGGCGGGTTTCCCGATTGCCATTATCGTCTCGTGGTTCTTCGACATGACGCCGGAGGGTCTGGTGGAAGCTCCGGTAACACCGGATGAACCAACCCGGCCAATGGTCTCTGCCAGCCATCTTATCCAGCTGGTTCTGATTGTCGTGCTGACATTTCTTGTCGGCTACCTCTATCTCGAGCGATTGAGCGATACGTCCCGGGATCAGGTAAACCCGCTTGCCGCGCCGGGCACCGGAAGACTGTCTATCGCGGTGATGCCATTCGTGAATATGAGCCAGGTGGAGGATCGTGATTACATCGGTGATGGTCTCGCCGAGGAGATTCTCAATCTTCTGGCCAAGCTGAATGAACTCAATGTGGCGGCGCGCACCTCCTCCTTTTACTTCAAGGACAAGACTGCAGACATTCGTGCTATCGCCGAACAACTCGGCGTCAGCCATGTACTCGAGGGTAGCGTGCGCTTCGACGGTGAGCAGGTGCGGGTAACGGCCCAGCTGATCGAGGCCGACAACGGTTACCACCTGTGGTCAGAGACTTACGACAGGCAAATGGGCAGCATCCTTGCGCTGCAAGACGAAATAGCCGCAAAGGTAGTGACCAACCTGCAGCTGCTGTTGTCACCCGAATCCCGTGAAGTACTCTCTCAGTCCACGGATGTGAATCCCGCAAGTGTCGACTACTACCTGCGGGGCATGGCGTACCTGCGCATGCCGCCGGATACCTCCAGCCTGCTGATCGCCCGGGATTTTTTTGAAAAGGCGACGAACACGGACCCTGAGTTTGCCGACGCCCATGCGGGTCTCTGTAACAGCCTGCTGGGGCTTTACTCGATCGATCTGGATATAGGCAAATTTCATGCGGCGGAAACGGCATGCCAGCGCGCACTGGTACTGGACCGGCGTGCTGGCGCCGTCTATACCGCCCTGGGCAACCTGTACACCGTGTCCGGCCAGTATGATCAGGCGATAAACGAATTCAACACCGCGATCAGTCTTGCCAGCGCCTCCGCTGATGCCTATCTGGGGCTTGGGCTGGCCTACAAGAACAGCAATCGTCCAGCGCTTGCAGAACAGTCCTTCATGAAAGCAATCGAGCTCCAGCCAAACTACTGGCGGGCCTACATGAGCATGGGTAACTACCTGTTTGACGCCGGGCAGGTGGACCAGGCACTCCCCTATTACCAGCGGATCACGGAATTGATGCCCCAGAGCGAGATCGCCCTGAACAACCTTGGCGCCGCGCACTTTATTTCCGGCAACTTCGCCGAGGCAGCGCAACACTGGCAGCAATCACTCGAGCTGGCGCCCTCTTCTGATGCCTATTCCAACGTTGCGACCAGCCTGTACCTCGAAGGCCAGTATCGCCAGGCCGCGGAGCTGTATCACAAGGCTGTCGAGTTTGCCCCCGATGACTGTGAGTTATGGGGCAATCTCGGCGATACCTACAGTCAGTTGCCGGATGGCGCTGACCTGGCCAGTGCGATGTACCAAAACGCGATCCAGCTCGCTGAAAAACGCCTGCAGATCAATGCGTCCGATTCACGCACCCTGGCACTGATGGGGCACTACCAGGCCAAGACCGGGGGACGGGAGCAGGCCCTGTCCTATATAGACCGGGCACTCGACCTCGCACCCAACGACATGAGTGTCACCTATTACTCTGCCACGGCACTGGCCGAGCTGGGGGAATTGGAACGCTCGTTCGATATGCTCGAGCGGGCCCTTTCGCTGGGCTACCCGTGGGAAGTAGCCAGCGCGGACGGCAATCTGAAAACCCTCCGGAGCCTGCCGCGCTATAACAACTTGCGGGTGCTGTCCGAATAGACCGTGCGCGGGCCAGGCGCCTGTCGCCGCTTTCGCAGCGATAGGCTGCGGATCTACGAGAAAAAGCTTTTTACCTTGTCAGTGACGGCAGCCCAGCCCCCCTCTATCTGGCTGGATAGCTCTTCCCAGGTTTCCTTGGTCGACGCCACGACCTTGTCAAACTGCTCGTCGGATGCGCTGGCCAGCTCCGCATACTTTGCCTTGCCTTTTTCCAGCAAGCGCTCCGCATCTTTGAGGGCCTCTGCCGACTCGGCGGAAACCTTGTCACCTGCCTTGGCCATTTCAGCCTTCATCTCGTCTATCTGCTTGCTGCCCGCGGCGAGTTTGGCTTCCATCTCCGCCTGAATTTCCTCTCTCGTTGCCATTTTTACACTCTCCCTGATGTCCATGAATACTGCCCGGCCGGACCGGGACATTCACAGTGTAGCCAAGAATCCCCGGCGCGCCCGTCCGGCACTGCAAATTGTTTCCCAGGGATAAGCCGGACAAGGTAAATTAGGGGACAGACCACGTTAATGTTCGGTGATTAACGTGGTCTGTCCCCTAATTTTGGTCTGTCCCCTAATTTCTGGCGACGTTGCGGCGCTGTTCACACTTCGGGTCTCTACCGCCCGTCAGGCCCCGGGGCTTTACTTGCCAGGCGCCCGTTCCAGGATGCAGAATGACCAGACTAACGTCGATACCGCAAGGTGACCAGGTGACTCTGACCAGACTGCATGGAAAAAAAATGTCCGAGCGGCTGTCAGAGGCGCGCTTCAACTCTATCGATATCCCCGAACTCATCGGTGTCTGCAAGGGCGTGCTGGCGGATGGCACCGTCAACCTGGCCGAGGCAGAATTTATCCAGCACTGGCTGGACGATCGCAGCGATGTGCTCGATACCTGGCCTGCCGACGCACTGCACCGGCTGCTGGGCAGGGTGCTGGACGACGATGCCCTGTCCGACGCGGAAGTGACAGAGCTCACCGAGCTGCTGGTGGAAATCACGGGGGAACCGGTATCGGTGATCTTTTACTAGGCCCCACGGCCGATCTGATTGAAGCCGATGGCGAGGTGTTCCGTCTCGGGATCATCGGCGACCTGCACACCCACTGGGACGACGTCGATATCCACCAGATCGGCAAGCAGGATTACGACCTCCTGTTTTTTACCGGTGACCTCGGTGGCGGCACGCCGGACAGCAGCTTGCGGATGGCGCGCTCCATCGCGCGGCTGCGGCACAGGACGCTGGTGATGCCGGGCAACAACGACACGGTGGATATCGACCAGCTGGCGGCGGAGCTCAACCACCAGCAGGGGGTCAACCGCATCCTGGCCATTACCCGATCAAACACCGAATCCGGCAGTATCAGCCTGTGCGGCTACAGCCATCACAGGATCTCGGTTGCCGATCGCCAGCTCAGCCTGATTGCCGCCAGACCCCACAGTATGGGTGGCCCCGAGCTGACATTCCCCGATTACATGGCCGGCACCTACGGGATAAACAGCCTGGACGAATCGACGCAACGATTGCGGGAGCTGGTCGACGACGCCTCCGGGGATATTATCTTCCTGGCGCACAACGGCCCGGCGGGCCTGGGAGACCAGCCCGGCGACATCTGGGGCTGTGATTTCAGGCCGGGGGGCGGCGACTGGGGTGATACCGACCTCGCCGCGGCCATCGACTACGCCAGAACGCAGAATAAACAGGTGCTGGCGGTCATCGCGGGACACATGCATCTCAGTACCAGGCAGGGTGCACAGCGGCCCTGGCAACTGCTGGTGGACGATACCTGCTATATCAATGCCGCGCGCGTTCCCCGGATTTTCAGTGGCGGGGATGACGTATACCGCCACCATGTGCGCTTGTGTATAAGCAAAAACAGTATTGAATTCAGTGAGATACTGCTGCCGCAATCGGGGTGAGCGCCGCCGGCTATACCTGTTGCAACAGCTGTAGCGCCCGCTTGCCGGAGATTCCATACCACTCGGCAATGGAGTGCATCAGGCCCGATTCCTGACTGCGCAGCTGCCTGTCCGCCAGGGCAATGGCAGCGGCGAGGGTAAACGCCGTCTCCCGGTCCAGACGATCAGCCGAGAGACGCGCACCAATATCCCGCAGGCACTGGGTGACGCCGAATTCAGCCACATTTCGACCACAGTGCCGAAAGATGCCCTCGAGCACATCGTCCCCCAGGGAATCATTCGTCAGAATGCGCATGGCGCCGCGAATCGAGTCCAGCTCCGAGCCGTCCTGGTCGCCGTCAACCATCATCATCAGGTACATGGTCTCGGCAAACGGTGTGAAGCGGCCGAGGGCGGCCCTCTCCCTGGTCGAACCGGCTTCCACCTGATCCGCGGCGGGCACCTGCGGCTCCAGCTGACCACTGTCAAGCAGTGCGTCTCTCAGTCGTTGTATGGTTGTGGTATCGATATTCAAGCTTGTTGGCTCTTGCGGGGGGCGACCGGTGCACGACTGCCTCGCTGTCGTGCTGCAATCGGCAACACTACCACGCCTGCCTGCAATCCCGAAACGCCGGTGCAGGCTGGCCCCGCGCGCGGATATCCCGCGATAGATCTGTTGACCGTTGCACTGGCCTTTGGTCTACACTCAAGCGCAGTCGCGCAGCCCCGGTAAGGAAAAGGCAGGAATGATTGAGAAACACGTTGGCGAAACAGGAGTCCACTCATACCCGATTCCCGGGATAACGCGGCGGCGAGGTTCACACGGGCGAAGGCCCGGGCTGCACCGGCAGTAGCCTGACAGCGCACATGCCCGCTATTCCAGAGCGCCTGTTGCTGCTGGGCGCATTCGCCGCCCTCTACCTGATCTGGGGCTCGACCTACCTGGCGATCCGTATCGGGGTCGCCTCCTGGCCGCCGCTGTTGCTGGCCGGGGTGCGCTTCCTGCTGGCCGGGGGCATTCTGTATGCCTGGCTGCGTTGGCGGGGAACACAGCCACCGACGGCGGCACAATGGCGCTCGGCCTGCTTGCTGGGCAGCCTGCTGCTGGTGTGTGGCAACGGGGGAGTGACCGTCGCCGAATCGCTGGGGGCGGCCTCCGGCGTGGCGGCCCTGATGGTCGCCACGGTACCGTTATTTACCCTGTTGTTCGGTCTGCTGTGGGGCCAGCGCAACAGTCGGCTGGACTGGGCGGCGATTATTCTCGGCCTGCTGGGCATCGGCCTTCTCAACAGCGGCGCCAGCCTGCAGGCCAGCCCGCTGGCGGCCGTGCTGCTGTTACTCGCCCCTGCCGGCTGGGCCCTGGGATCGGTCTGGGGCAGGTATCTCGCGGTGCCGGCCGGCGTGATGGCGAGCGCCAGCCAGATGCTGGCAGGCGGGGCCATACTGCTGCTGGGCAGCCTGCTGTCGGGTGAGCGCATGCAGCAGTGGCCGGACGCGGCGGGCTGGGTCGCGCTGGGCTATCTCACGCTGTTTGGCTCCATCATCGCCTACAGCGCCTATCTCTACCTGCTGAAAACCGTGCGTCCGGCAGCGGCCACCAGCTATGCCTATGTCAACCCGGTGGTGGCGGTGCTGCTGGGAGTGGCCTTCGCCGAAGAGCACTTCGGCACCACCGAAGCGCTGGCCATGGTGGTGATTGTCGCGGCGGTGCTGCTGACCGCGCTACCCCAGTGGCGCTTCAGGCCGGGCACAAGGGGCGTATAGTCACCCGGCCGGGACCAGCCCGGCCTCCGCAAGCGCCGAGAGAATACCCCGGGCGAGTTGCTCGTAACCCCGGGCGTTGGGATGGATCTCGTCGGCCCGCAGGGATTCGTCCGAGAGGACATCCGAGAAGACAGCGGAAATCAGCACTACGTCCTCCTCGGCGGCCAGCTCCGCATAGATCGGGGAATCCGACAGCGCCCCCACACTGGCCCGCAGCAGTGACAGCCGCGGTACCGCCACCAGCGCAACTGTCGCGCCGGACGCGCGGGCCTCGCGGACTATTTCCTGCAGATAGAGCCGGACCTTGGCGGCGGGGGTCTGGCGCAGGAAGTCATTACCGCCCAGTTCCACGATAACCAGCGCGGGCTGGTGAGCCGCCAGCAGCGGGGCAAGCCGCTTGCGGGCCTGCCTGGCGGTATCGCCGGACAGCCCGGCATTGATCACCTGCCAGCCGGTCGCCTGTGCCAACCTGTCCGGGTAGCCCAGGCCTGCCGCGGCGCCTACCCCGGCGGTGACGCTGTCGCCGAAGGCCAGGACCGGGGTGCCGTCGGGTAAGGGGGGGAATTGGGTCGGGTCGGTACAGGCGGTGAGCAGACACAGGAGTAGCGCGGCAATAAAGCGCCTGCGGGCGGCTATAGTCGGCGCATCCATCACGCCTATCTGGATGCCTCGCGTTTCAGTTCACTCAGGGCTGCTTCCAGCCGTGTCATCCGCTGGTCCTGATACTGCAACTCGGCCCGCAGGGCTTCATTTTCATTCCTGAACTGCTCGAGCTGGTCCGCCTTGTCCTCCAGCTGCGCCTGCAGTCCCTGTATCGCGGCCAGCGCTACACCGCCAGTATCAATTGAGCTGATCCCCGAGTCGGTTCCACCCAACTCGAACAATCGGTAAAAGTCCTGGGCCATCGGGCCCACATGCCGGACATCGGGATCGTCCTTGTAACTCCATTCGCTGATCGGAAGCTGCATGACCCTGGCGAGCACATCCTGTTGACGGATTGCCACGATATCCCGCTTGGCATTCACGTCTGAGTTCTGGGTCAGAGCACCACTCACGGTAGCGTTCCCATTCGGGCGAACTTCAAATTCAGCGCCCGGAATACCGTCGACGTTTATCCGGAAATTTCCACCCGAGTTGTTAAAATCAATCCACGAATCGCTGGCGATTTTCAGGCTGAATCCGGAGAACCCTATACCGCTAGTGTTTTCGATCAGCAGCGGCCGGGTGTAAGCGTATTCATCTGTCTTTACATGCAGCTTCGCTTCCGGGCTGCCGGTACCCACACCGACATAGCTCCCGGTAGTGTCCCACTCGACATCCTGCGCCTGGGAGCCGGTCGCAAGAATTGCGCCAGCAATCAATACCTTAGTAACTATCTTTCGGGCATTGTCCATATTTCAACTCTCCCGGATGATGGGGCTTTGCGGGCCCTCACCTGTCCAATTAATATTCGTTACAATCCCATGGTTCGCACCAGCAAAACGGCCAGCTGCTCACGCGTTATAACCTGCGCGGGGCAATAGTGACTTGTGTCACAACCCCGGGTTATTCCCTCTTCCGCCAGTTGTTCGATCCAGGCTGCGGCAGGGTTATCAACGGGGACATCGGCAAAAACCCCTC
>JAZBNW010000417.1:0-11187 GCA_036350855.1 Halieaceae bacterium | reverse complement strand
GGGGTATTGCTGCAGCCACTGTTGCAGCCACAGGGTGGCGTCGAGGTCCAGGTGATTGGTGGGTTCGTCCAGCAGCAGCACATCCGATGGCGTCATCAGGGCCCGGGCCAGGTTGAGGCGGATACGCCAGCCGCCGGAAAAATCACTGACTGGCCGGGCCGCCGCGCCGTCATCGAAACCCAGGCCCTGCAGCAGGCGCTCGACCCGACGCTCGGCGCTGTAGCCGTCGATCTCCTCGAGCTTGCTGTGGATCGTCGCCGCCGCGTCGAACTGGCCCGAGCTTTCCAGTCGCGCGAGCTCATCGCGCAGCCTTGCGAGCGTGCTGTCGCCGCGCCAGACATACTCCCCGGCGGGGATATCCGTCGCGTGCACTTCCTGGGCCATATGGGCTATGCGCAGTTTCGCCATGCCCTCTATGTCGCCGCTGTCCGCCACCAGCTCTCCCAGCAGCAGTGCAAACAGGCTGGATTTGCCGCAGCCATTGGCGCCAATCATGGCCAGTCGCTGGCCGGGCTGGATAGTCACGTTGGCATCGTGCAGCAGCAGTTTGCTGCCCCGGCGTAGCCCTATGTCGCGCAATATAATCATGAGGACGCGAATTCTACCCGCAGCGGCGGGACGCGACCAGAAGCCTGTGCGGGGGATGTTCCAGTTGCCATTTCCCGCACGCTGGCGGGGCGGGGATTGGGGTGGCGCTGGCAGAGGCTCGATAGTAAGATGTGCGGCCACTGCGAAACGCTTGCTCTGCCCACGCTATTGAACGGAACTGATTTGTCGCGAGGCGGTCAGTAACGGGGCCCCTGTTGTATCCCGGGGAGTGAACACTCGCTTTGACACGCGTATACGCGATACTCCCATTTCTCATGATTGGAAGGAATTTATGAAGAAGTATGCACTTCCGCTTGCCATGGTCGGCCTGGTCGCACTGCAAGCCTGTAATCAACAAACCGCCGAAACCGGCGCGCCCGCCGCGGCTGCGCCCGCTGCCCCGGCTGGTGTCCCGCTGGAAACAACCGAGCAGCGCCTGAGCTACGGCATCGCGCTCACCCTCGGAACCCGGATGAAAGCGGACGCGGTACCCATGGACGTCGATGCCTTCGCCGCGGGCCTGCGCGATGCAATGACCGGTGCTGAGCCCCGCCTGACCGAAGAGGAAATCAACGCCGAGATGCAGGCCTACCAGGAAAAGGCCGCTGCCGAGCAGCAGGCCGCCCAGGCGGTGCTGGCAGAAACCAACATGGCTGTCGCCACTGCATTCCTGGCTGAAAACGCTGCCCGGGAAGGCGTGGTCACCACCGAATCCGGCCTGCAGTACGAGGTTGTCGAAGCCGGTGACGGTCCCAAGCCGGGCCCGGATGACACGGTTGAGGTGCACTACCGCGGCACCCTGCCCGACGGCACCGAATTTGATTCCTCCTACGCCCGTGGCGAAACCGTCACCTTTGGTGTAGGCCAGGTCATCCCCGGCTGGACCGAGGCGCTGCAGCTGATGTCCGTTGGTTCCAAGTTCAAGCTGGTGATTCCGCCCGATCTGGGCTACGGCGCCGGTGGTGCTGGCCAGGCGATCGGGCCCAACTCTGCGCTGCTTTTCGACGTCGAGCTGATCTCTATCCCCAGCCAGTCTGAGCAGGCCGAAGCGCCTGCCGAAGAGGGCTAGGTCGGCTGAGGCACCTGGTTTTCGACCAGGTGCCTGTGCCTGTTGTGAAGGCCGGCGATGAGCCGGTCTTCCAGCACAAACCGGGTCTCCAGAACCTCCCCCAGTGACGACAGGTCCCGTTGCAGGGTATCCGGAAAAGCGTCTCCGCTACCGTATTTTTCCTCGTAGGCCAGAATGACCTCGGTGGTATCCCCGATCGCCGGCATCAGTTGCCGGGCGATGGCCCCGCTGCCGTCGGCAAAGCTCTCGGCCTCGTTCAGCAGCTCGTTAAAGACCTCGAAATGGCCAGCCGAAACGTAGTCCACCAGCACGGCGCACAGGGTTTTCTGCCGGTGGGTCAATTTTGTGGCTGCGGCGTCGCTGTCCAGTGCCACGGCAATCTCGGTATACCTGCCCAGTAGTTCCCGTCGCTCCCTGAGCCACCGGGTGAGCAATTCCTCCACCGCCGCAAATTGTTGATTCGGGTTATTGTTCCTGTTTGGCATGGGCTGCTTCCTGCAAGTCGGGACCTGGGCTGTTTACTATATGATTCCCGGCAGCGGCTCGGCAAGACCGTTGTCGCGCCGGGCTTACCCCGGTGGCCCGATCAGGGGTATTTGCGCAACAGCTGCCACAGGCAGACCACGGTCACAACCGCGGCCATGATCAGGGTCTGCTCGGGAATGCTCAGGCCGAGGAACGTCCACTGGGTCGCAGCGCAGTTGCCGTCGCCCATCAAGACCAGGCTGAGGGTCTCGCTGAAGGGCAGTGTTTCCAGCATATACTCGAGGCTGGGGCCGCAGGCCGGCACCTGGTCCTCGGGCAGGTGTTGCAGCCAGACATGGCGTACCGCCACCGCGCCACCGGCGACAGCGGCAAGTGAGCACAGGGCCGCGTAGATTCTTCGCCCCGTGGTCGCCGGGTTGTGCAGGGCGGCCAGCAGGGCGATACCGCCCCACATCACCACGAACACCCGCTGGGTCATGCACAGGGGGCAGGGGGGCAGTCCCAGCATTTCTTCCAGGTAAAAGCGCGCAAACACCATGGCGAACAGGGCTGTTAATGCCAGTCCGGCGAATACCAGTCGCGGTGACAGGGTTCGAAGCATGGTTCCGGTTTTCCTCTGTTGTGCGGGGCCTGCCCGGCCGGTCGGCTACGTTAGGGCCTTTTGCCCCCGAGTGCAATATTGGCCGGGGGATCCGTCTTGCCGGTCTCCCGCAGGGCCCTTTCCTCCCGGGCACTGAAGTCCTGTAACTCTGGATAGAATGCCAGGAAGGCCTGCTCCAGCATGGCCCTCGCCGGCGCCAGCTGCCGGCCCACGTCGCTCAGCGGATTGCCGCGGCGAAAGCGCTCGCCGATGCGCCCGGCACTGGCCGGTACCGTCTCCCAGTCCAGGTACAGGCCGAGGATGTCGTATTCCACCATCCTTGCCAGCATCCGCCGGGAGCCCCCGCTGAGGCTGTGCTGCTGGTCCCGCAGGCTGCGATACACCCGGGCATTGAATGTCTCCAGCGACAGTTCGCTGTAGTCCGACCAGTATACGCTGAGAAAGTGGTCGAAGCTCAGGTCGATCAGAATACCGGCATAGCGGCGCAGCTCGGGCGGAAAATCCCGGCGCAACTGCTCCACCACCGGGTGACTGTCGGTATAGGCATCGATGGCGCGGTGCAGCCGCACGCCGCGCTCGATGGCTTCGGGCAGCTCGCCGCGCAGCGGCCCCTTGTAAAAATCGCCCTCGAGCCCCCCTGCCAGCAGGCCCCCGTCGGGCCAGGCGAGGTGGAAGTGGGCCAGGAAATTCACTTGTCCCGGCGTCCCGCCCGATCGGCCGGCAGGCCTGCCGGAACCGGGCTGCTACGGCTACAGGGCACGGTACTGGGCAAAATAATTGTCCAGGTACTGCTCGAAACTGATGTTGTCGCCCTGCTCGATCGCGCGCTGTGCCTCGATCGACTCCCGGGTCTGGCGCTCGAAAGCAGCCTGTTGCTCCGGACTGAGCTTGCGCGCGCGGAAGTGGCTTGCCCAGCGCTGGCTGTAGTCCATGGTCAGGCGGAAAAACGGCAGGTCTCTTTCGCGCATTTCCCGCAACACCCGGGCTGAAGGTGTCAATTCCGGGTCGGCGACCGCCGCCGCCTGCTGCTTCGTGACGGCACTGTACAGGGTCGAGCCGGTCGCCGCGTCCAGCAGGTCCGCAACCCGTGCAAGGCCGGCAAACAGCTCGCCGGCGCAGTCGGCCATGGTTTGCTCGCCCTCGGCGGTTTGCAGCAGCAGGCCCGGCATCCGGCCGCGATTGACCACGGCCTCGAGGTTGGCGGCCTGGACGGCCTGTTCGGCATCGCTGCAGGGCGGGCTCGCCTCCAGCAGGCAGTACAGGAGAAATGTGTCGAGAAAGCGCATCTGCCCGGCGTCGATCCCCACCGGTGAAAACGGGCTGACATCGATGCAGCGCACCTCGATGTACTCGATGCCGCGGCCATGCAGCGCGGTAAGGGGGGTTTCACCCGGGCGGGTCACCCGTTTGGGGCGAATGGGGCTGTAAAACTCGTTCTCAATTTGCAGCAGGCTGTCACTCAACTGCTGGTAGTCCCCGTTCTGGCCCCTGGGAATATCGTGGTAGTCCGGGTGTGGGCACAGGATCGCGCAGCGCAGGGTTTCCACGTAGGCGTCGAGGCAGTTGTAGCAGACATTGAGGCTCTTCTGGGCAGCGCTGTTGTAGCCGAGGTTGCCCATTCGCAGGGCTGTGCCATAGGGCAGATGGAGACTGCGGCCCTGTTCGTCAAAAGGTTCCAGCCCGGGGTTTTCGCGTCCTCGCAGAAAACTGGCGCACACTGCCGGCGAGGCGCCGAACAGGTAAATCAGCAGCCAGGAATGGCGGCGGAAGTTGCGGATCAGGTCGAGGTAGCGGGTACTGATGTAGTCCTGGAGTTCGCCCGGGCTGCCCGCTTTCTGCCAGTCTCTTTCCCAATAGGCCCGGGGCATGGAAAAGTTGTAATGGATGCCGGCTATCGCCTGCATCAGGCGGCCGTACCTGTGTCCCAGGCCGAGTCGGTAGACGGTCTTCATGCGCGCCACGTTGGAGCTGCCGTAACGGGCCACGGGAATGCCCTCGTCGCCGGTCATGATGCAGGGCATGCTCGCGCTCCACAGCATGTCATCGCCCAGTTCGCTGTAGGCGAAGCTGTGGATATCCTCCAGGGTCTGCAGGCTCTCGTGGATATCCGTGCTCACCGGCGTGATGAACTCCAGCAGGGCCTCGGAATAGTCGGTGGTGATGGATGCGTGGGTCAGGGCTGAGCCGAGGCCTGCGGGGTGTGGGGTCTGGGCCAGTTTGCCCTCGGGCGTGATGCGCAGGCTCTCCTTTTCGATACCCCGGCGGATAGCCCTGAGCATGGTGTGGGAGTCCGGGTCTGCCAATTGCTGCAATTGCTCGTCGAGGTGGGAGGCCAAACAAAACTCCTTACTATGGGCTGTGGCGCGACCCGTTTGGGGGCGGGCACGGGCTTGTATGGGCCGTCCGTGCCGGCTGCCCCCGGACAGTGGCCGCCAAGTGTATATTCACCCCGGGGCAGAGTACAGGCGCGCGCGGCCAGGGCCGGCGAGCGCGGTCAGGTGAGCCGTTCCATGTACTTTTGCAACAGTTGGCAGGCAAAGTTTCCCTGGACCTGCCCGGCCTGGCCGGTTGCGAGCATGATCCGGGACAGCAGCAGGGCGTAGCGCACCCCGGCAAAGATGAGGTAGTAGTTGTAATCGCGGGCCGCAAAACCCGTGGCTCGCTGCCACTGTTCCACGGTTTCCTCGTAGCCGGGCAAGCCCGCCAGCCGGGGGATGCCGAGTCCCTCGGAGAACGTGGCGTCGAGGTAGTTGAACCAGGCCAGGTCCTGGACCGGGTTTCCAAGCACCGCCATTTCCCAGTCCAGCACCGCAGCGATGCCGTCGAGGGACTCCGTGAAAATGATGTTGCCCAGGCGCGAATCCCCCCAGCACAGGACAGTGGGCTCATCCACCGGCTGGTTGGCCGCCAGCCAGTCCAGGCCCGCCTGGCAGATGGCGTGTCCCTCGCCCTCCAGGGCCCACTCGAGATAGGCCTGCCAGTACGCCAGCTGCTGCTGCAGGGGTGTGCTGTCGGGTGCCTCGAGGTGGCCGAAGCCCAGGGTGCGGTAATCCAGGCGGTGCAGTCGCCCCATGGCCTCTACCGCGGCGCGCCACATGACTGCGCGCTGGGCTTCGCTGGCGTCGTGCATCATCCAGCCATCCATGTTGTAGGGGGGCATATCCGGGGGAATCAGGCCGGGGGTGCGCTTCATCACATAGAACGGGACACCCAATACTGACGCGTCCAGTTCCAGCCCGCGCAGCTCGGGCACGGGAATGTCACTGTTGCGACCAATGCTGGCCATCACCTCGTATTGCAGGCCCAGGTCGTAGGCGGGGAAAACCGTGCGCTCCACATCCGGCTGCAGGCGCCCGACGCAGGCCTCGCTGCGGCTCTTGCCGCCCTCCTGCCATTGTGCCTCAAACAGCAGGGTAACGTTCGACATGCCGCTGGACTCCGGAATGGTCAGTTCGGGAATGTGCACCGGGAGCCCGCGCTGGCTGGACAGCCAGGATTCGAGTCTTGTGCGGGTGGCCTCGGTGTCCTGGATCAGCGGTGTCGGGCGTTCGTTTTCCATTGCTTCAGTCCGGGATGGCGATACACCCCGGGAGTGTATCGCCGCGGATGGCGGCTGGCTACCGGCCCGCCGGAGGCTGTTCCCCGGCCGCCCGCAGCGGGGCCGGGCCGGGCGCATCCGCGAGAACAGGCGTGCGCGAGAACACTTGTCCACCGGCCACAAGATGCTAAAGTACCCGGGGCGTGGCACAGGGGCTTGCGGGGCAGCTGGCCGTCAGATGCCGCTGTAACACACAATGACCTGAACATAAGCAGAAGCGCAGCGCGCGAGAACACGCTGCGAACACCGGGGGACATGTTTTGAGAATTGCCGAATGGTTGAAAATCCTGGCGACCGAGGGCGGGTCTGATCTCTACCTGAGTACGGGGGCGCCTCCCTGCGCCAAGTTCCAGGGCCAGCTCAAGCCGATTGCCAGTGAGATCATGCAGCCGGGCGAGATCAAGGAAATCGCCTACGAGATCATGGACGCCACCCAGCGGGCCGAATTCGAGCAGGAGCTGGAGATGAACCTGGCCACCTCGATCTCGGGCTACGGCCGTTTCCGGGTCAATATTTTTGTGCAGCGCAACGAGGTGGGCATCGTGGCCCGCAATATCGTCGCCGACATCCCCAGCTGGCAGTCCCTGCGCCTGCCGCCCATCCTCACGGACGTGATGATGCGCAAGCGCGGCCTGGTGTTGTTTGTGGGCGCGACCGGTTCAGGCAAATCCACCTCGCTGGCGGCGCTGATCGACTACCGCAACAGCAACAGCAGCGGCCACATCGTGACCATCGAGGACCCGGTGGAATATGTGCACACCCACAAGAAATCGATCATCAACCAGCGCGAGGTGGGGGTGGATACCCGCAGCTGGCACAATGCCCTGAAAAACACCCTGCGCCAGGCGCCGGACGTGATTCTCATCGGCGAGATTCGCGACCGGGAAACCATGGAGCACGCCATCTCATTTGCCGAAACCGGTCACCTGTGCATCTCCACCCTGCACGCCAACAATGCCAACCAGGCGCTGGACCGGATCATCAATTTTTTCCCCGAGGACCGTCGCCAGCAGCTGCTGATGGACCTGTCCCTCAATATCCAGGCTTTCGTGTCACAGCGCCTGATTCCCACCGTGGACGGCAAGCGCTGCGCCGCCGTCGAGGTGCTGCTGGGTACGCCGCTCATCGCCGACCTGATCCTGCGGGGTGAGATCGACGGGGTGAAGGAAGTGATGCGCAAGTCGGAAAATATCGGCATGAAGACCTTTGATACCGCGCTGTTCGAGCTGTACCAGGAGGGCCTCATCTCGGAAGAGGAGGCGGTGCGCAATTCCGACTCCGCCAACAACGTCCGGCTCAAGATCAAGTTCGCCAGGGAGGGCGGTGGCGCGACAGCGTCCGCCGGTGGTGGCGGTGACCTCGGTGGCCTCAGTCTGGCGGAGCTGGACGAGGAGAAGGGAAACAGCTTTTTGAGCTGAAACCGGGGCGCGTTCAGTACTCCATTTCGATCAGCAGCGAATGCCAGCTGTCTATATCGGAGTTACCGGCATTCAGCAGGGCGAAGCCGGCGGACCAGCCCTGTTCGGGCGCCGCGTTCGCCAGGCACCACCTGACCTCGCCCGCCAGATACAGCGTCTCTTCCTGTTGTGGCAGTTCGACGCCTATCTGCAGGATTGCCCCGACCACCAGTTCGTGTTCCAGGCTGACCCGCAGGCCCCCCCGGGACACGTCGAGGGTCTTGCACACGGCCACCTTGCCCGCCGTGGCGCTGCCGACCCCGGGTGACACCAGTTCGATAAACACCGTGCTCTCCACGGGGAGTCGCAAATGTCTGCGCTGTTCTTCTGGCACCGCTGTCTCTCCTCACGCCTGGTCTTCGGATTGCCGCTTCGCCCTGCTTATCTCGTCCCTGAAGCTGGACCTGGTCTCCAGTACGTCGACCATTCCGCTTGCCATCAGTGCCAGCAACTCCTGACTATTGAGCTGTCGCATCTTGATGCCGCTGCGGTTCACGAAGATATAGATATCCTGCTCCCGGTCGTGCACTGCGAGTTTCGCCAGCAGGGGGGTGTCGCCGTCATGAAAACCCAGCCAGGTACCCATCAGCAGATTGAGTTCAGGCGCCGCTGCTGCGCTGCCGCTTCGGGAGGCACTGCTTTCCGGCCCCCCTGCGCTGCCCGGTCCCCGATCTGTCTGGCCCACCGCGCTCACTGGTATGGCGTTTGGGGGTGGCGCCTGACCCGCCTCCCGCTCCTGCTTGCGCCGCAGGGCCTCGTCCCATTCCCGCTGGAGCTCCGCGGCTTCGCGCTGCTCGCGCTCCAGCTCTTCCAGCTCTGCGGGGGTCTGTTCCCGTTCCGGTTCCCGCCCGGCGGTTTCCGCGGTTTGCAGGCGCAGTTGTTCCGCCGCCTGCTGTTCGCGCTCCAGGCGCTCGGCCTGCTCCAGCTGCTGCTGCAAGCGCGCCTGCTCTTCTCGCTGGCGCTGCTCTTCCGCCTGCCTGGCCCGCACTACTTCCTCGCCCAACAGCGTATCGAGGTCGGCAGTGCTTTCAATGCCCGCCGCCCAGGCCAGGGAGCGACTGAAGCTGGCGCCGCTGTCAAGAGTCGAAACCCTGCCCCGCTCAAGCAGTCCGGCGAACTCCTCGAAACTCTGCTGGAATACCCGGATGCCCGCCTGGTTGGCGAAGAGCAATTCACCAGTGCCCTCCGTTCGCGAGACCAGCTGTACCCGCAGGGGATTGCCCTCGTCTTTTTCCACGCAGAACCACTGGCCTGGTTCGATCGACTCCAGGGCTGCGTTGGCCGTATCGCGCGTCTCCTGCGCCGCGACCGGGATCGGGTCGGCCAGTTCCAGTTCCAGCGGTTGCCTGCGCAGCACCTGCATATGGGCGAACCCGACCCTGCGCGTCGCATCCTCCATCGCTTCGCTCAGGTGTTGCACGCTGAGCAGCCAGCGCTTGATTTCCCGGGGCAGCCGGCTCACGGTTTCGAACAGGTGCTGGCGCCTTTCGGGTCCGTCCTCGTCCTCGATCGGCTGGAGGGAGTCCAGCAGGGTTCTGGTGGTTTCGGTCATCTTTGCCCACTGTTCGGATTCCGCACCAAATTTCAACAGGACCAGCTGGGCACTCTCATACCAGTCCCCCTTGAGGAATTCGCCGATGCGTGGCGGGACCATGGATTTCTCCAGCTCGGCATTGATCATGTCGGCCGCAAGCCGCTTGGCCTCGGCAGCCCTGGCCCTGCCCTGTTCGGTTTCGATGGTCCGTTGCGCCATTCGGGCCGCCCGCGCCAGGTCCCTCTCGGCGGCGGCTGCCACCCGGGCGCAAAGCCCGGTGAGATCGGGCTTCTGCACATCGAGGCAGGCCACCGCCTCCTCTACCGCGGTGGACAACTGCTTGCGCAGGGACTCGCCCACCCGGCCCAGCCTCAGCTGCCAACCCACCGCCGCCAGTTGCAGCGTATCCAGGATCTGGTGCAATGGGTGGCGTCCTGCTACGAGGAAATCCGGGTCGCTGCTTGCCAGTTTTGCGGCGAGGGGCCTGAGGCGCCGCAGTTCCGACTGGAGGGGCTCTTCGAGGGGAAAGCTTGTTTCCCAGTGAGCGAAGGCGGCCTCCAGCCACTGCAGTAGCGCGTCCTGTTCGGTTGCGGGTGCGTCGGGGTCGCCGGTGGTCGATGCCCGGGGGCTATAGCGCTGTATCACCGACTCGCGCAGTGAACAGGGCAGGGGAAAATGTTCGGCCGTCAGTTTCAGTGCTCGAGTTTCCAGATGATCAGTCCGATCAGGTAGACCCAGAGTCCGACCAGCAGGGCCAGCCGCAGCTTGCCCGGTTTTGGCGTCTCCTGTGTCTGCCCGGATTTGCCGCCCAGGTTGAACGACCCGCAGGCGGGGCAGCTGCCGTCCTGACCACTTTTCTTTCCGCGGTAGCTGCAGTCGTTGCAGGTGTAAGTCATGGAAGGGCCTAGCTGGTACTTTTAAGAAGTTGGTCGACGATGCGCTCGAGTTGCTTAAGGTTATTGCATTCGGCGCTAAAATGACAGGCGCTCTGGTAGCGCAGCATTTCCGAGTCGCCGCTGCCCCAGGCCCGGCGGGATTCGGGGTTCAACCAGATGACCTGTCTCGAGCGCTGGTAGATGCCCTGCATGATATCCAGCCTGGGGTCGCCGTTGTTGTTGCGCGCATCTCCCAGAATGATGACGGTGGTGTTGCTGTTGATGTCGTCCAGCGCGAGCCTGGCGAAGTCCTGCAGGCTGCTGCCGTAGTCGGTGGCGCCGCCGTATTTCCGGTTCACCAGGTCGATGGCCTTCTCCACCGGGTAGTCGTCAAAAAACCCGCTGACTTCCCCGAGGTGACTGGAAAACGCGAAACTGCGCACCTTGGGCAGTACGTCCTGCAGGCTGTAAAGGAACAGCAGCAGGAACCTGGCGTAGGCGGCGACGGATCCGCTGACATCACATACCGCCAGTATCTGCGGCTTCTGCTTGCGGATCTGGCGCCAGTAGGTGTTGAACAACACGCCATCATTGGCGATGCCCCGGCGGATGGTCTTGCCCATGTTCAACTGGCCGCGCTTGAGCTGGCGGCGCTTGCGGGAGTGCCTGCTGGCAAGTTTCTTTGCCATCTTGCGCACCAGCTCGTGCACCTTGTGCAGGTACATGTGCTCAATGTTGTTGAGGCGGGTCTTGCTCAACACCTCGTCCATGAACTGGCGGGTTTTGCCGTCGGCGTGCAGCAGGTACTCCCGCTCGACGTAGGCGCGCACTTCCTCGCGCAGGATATCCCGGTAGCGCTGCAGGCTTACCAGGGCGGGACTGTCGGCTCGCTCCAGTTCAATAATCGCATTGCGTAGTTGTGCTTCACCCAGCTCGTCGAGAATCTTGCGGGTGTACTGGCCCTTTTGTGTAAACATCT
>JAZBNW010000416.1:0-7310 GCA_036350855.1 Halieaceae bacterium | reverse complement strand
CCCCCTTCCAGCTTGCGGATGGCCTGCAGGAGGAGTATCTGCGGAGCTGTCAGCCCCGAGATTTTCGCCAGCTGACGCGAATGTAAGTCCGTTGCGCGAATAACCCTTCGCAAAGCAGTCAGAACCTCTTCTATTCGGTCCAATTGCAGCTCCAAATAAGCACTCCCGGGCCGATTATACTCTGCTTTGGCATACCGAATTTGCTTTTGAGCACCTCTTCCGAATGTTGAATCAGTAGTGCGACACAGCTGATTCCTGCAAAACCACCTTTCAAAGTCCAAAACCGAAAATATAATTCGCCTTGTAAAGGTTGAATTTTGTATAAAATGGCCATATTAGAAGATTATGTTGAATTATAGGCGAATATGTCTATAATTCGCGTCCTTATTTCCTTAGAGTACTTAATATTAGATATGTCACTATTAGCTCCGCCCGAACATATTTTGCTGCGTAAACCCCGTTCGCGGGACGGGAGCGCGCTTCACGAGCTTGTTCGCTCCTGCCCTCCTCTCGATGAGAACTCCGTTTATTGCAATTTGCTGCAATGTACGCACTTCGCCGAAGCGTCGGTGGTTGGAGAGATCGACGGACAACTGGTATGCGCCATCAGTGCTTACCTGGTGCCGGGACGCGAGGACACGCTGTTCATCTGGCAGGTAGCCGTGACAGGGTCCGCGCGAGGTCGGGGCGTGGCTGGCCGGATGTTGAACCACATCCTGGCTCGACCGGCCTGCGCCGGGGTGCGCTACCTGGAAACCACGGTGACTGACTCAAATCAGGCGTCCTGGGCATTATTTGAAAGTTTCGCCCGGCGCAGTGAAGCGGCGCTGCACCGCAGCCCGTTGTTTGAACGACGGCAGCACTTTGCCGGCGAACATGAAACCGAAGTCTTGGCCCGCATTGGGCCACTGCCTGAATTCCACAGGAGGTCGGCCACAACATCCACCACCGAATACGCAATGGAGAAATCAGCATGAAAATATTCGAGGAGATCGAATCAGAGGTTCAGAGTTATGCCAGGTCCTTCCCTCGCGTGTTCCACCGCGCCAGGGGAGAGTTCCTCTACGATGAGGAGGGCAATGAGTACCTGGATTTTCTTGCGGGCGCCGGCACCCTTAACTACGGCCACAATAATCTGCTGTTCAAGGAGGCGCTGCTGGACTATATCGAAAGCGACGGCATCACCCACGGGCTGGACCTGCACACACGAGCCAAAGGCCAGTTTCTTGAAGCCTTCAATGAAAAAATTCTCAAACCCCGCGATATGAACTATGTGGTCCAGTTCACCGGTCCCACCGGCACCAACGCGGTAGAGGCCGCTCTGAAACTGGTCCGCAATATCACCGGCCGCGAGAACGTGATCGCCTTCACCAACGGCTTCCATGGGGTCAGCCTTGGGGCGCTCGCGGCAACGGGAAACTCCCATCACCGGGGTGCGTCAGGGGTCTCCCTGGGCGGCATTACCCGTATGCCCTATGACGGTTACATGGGTGAAAACATCGACACTACCGCCTATCTGGACAAGATGTTGTCTGATTCCAGCAGTGGGGTGGATACACCAGCCGCCGTCATCGTCGAAACCGTCCAGGGCGAGGGCGGTATTAACGCCGCTTCATATGAATGGCTACAAAACCTGGAAGCGGTATGCCGCAAGCACGGTATGCTGATGATTGTCGATGACATCCAGGCGGGTTGCGGGCGCACTGGTGCCTACTTCAGCTTTGAGGATGCCGGCATTAAACCGGATATCGTCACCCTGTCAAAATCCCTGGGCGGCTATGGCCTGCCCTTTGCCATCGTACTGTTCAAGCCAGAACTTGACGAGTGGCAGCCAGGCGAACACAACGGCACATTCCGCGGTAACAACCTGGCTTTTGTAACTGCCAGGGCAGCCATCGAGCACTACTGGTCAGACGATCTGTTTGCTCGGGAAATACAGCGTAAAGGCCACTATGTAGCAGAGCGGCTGAATGCCATCGTGGACCGCTACGGCGAGGGAAACTTTATCGCCCTTGGCAGGGGTATGTTCCAGGGAATCAACTGCGTCAACGGCGAGCTGGCGGGAGAAATCACCAGGAGGGCGTTCAAGAAAGGGCTGATCATCGAGACCAGCGGTGCAGACGACCATGTAGTCAAGTTTCTCTGCCCATTGACTATCAGTGACGACAGCCTGGCGCGCGGTATCGATATCGTCGAAGAAGCGATCCGGGAAACCTGTGCGGGAGACTCCAGCATCCCACAGGAAGAAGATTACTTCGAAGGCCTGATCAAGGCTGCCTGACACGCCATCCCCACCCAAGCAAAACAAATGAAAGAGCTGTAATTATGATCGTTAGAAACCTGCAACAGGCAGAGCAAAGCAACCGCCGAATCGTCTCTCCGGATGGCAACTGGGAAAGCACCCGATTGCTGCTGAAGAATGACAATATGGGCTTTTCATTCCATATCACCACGATTTACGCCGGAGCCGACTTCAGGATGCACTACCAGAACCACCTTGAGTCAGTTTTCTGTATTTCGGGCTCCGGTGAAGTCGAGAGCCTGGCGGACAATCGCACATACACAATCGAACCGGGAACAATCTACATCCTCGACAAGAACGATGAGCACATCCTGCGCGCGCACTGCGAAATGAAGATGGCCTGCGTGTTCAACCCGCCCCTCAGTGGAAAGGAAGTTCACAACGCCGCGGGAGCCTACGAGCTCGAAGCGGAAGCGGTGCTGTCATGATTCTGTCGGCGCCAAACCAGGGTGCAATTCGGAGAGAGGCTGAATACGACGCATACCCTTCCAGGGTGGGGAATGACGGCAGGATTCTGCAGCGCCTGGACCCGGTCGTCTACGCTGCGGACCATGAACAGGCTCCGCTGGCAAAGTCTCAGGTAGACCAATACCAGCGAGATGGATTCGTGGTGCTGGAAAACCTGTTTAGCAGCGATGAAGTTCATTTGTTGCAGGACGAAGTGGAGTTACTGCGTAAACAACCGGGCGGCGATAGTGAAACCCGTATCAACGAACCTGCGGATAATACCCTGCGTTCGATTTTTGCCATTCACCACTCCAATACCCTGTTCGAGCGCCTCGCCTGCGACAGCCGTCTTGTGGACGTGGCACGTTACCTGCTCGATGACGAAGTGTATATCCATCAGTCGAGGCTGAATTACAAACCGGGATTTCGCGGCAAGGAGTTCTATTGGCACTCCGATTTTGAGACATGGCACGTAGAGGACGGCATGCCCAGGATGAGAGCGCTGAGCATGTCGATCACCCTGAGCGAGAACAGTGCCTGTAATGGTGCATTGATGTTGATTCCGGGGTCACATAAGAGCTTTGTGTGCTGCGCAGGCTTCACTCCGAAAGACCACTTTCGCGATTCTCTGCGGAAGCAGGATTACGGTACACCCTCCGATGAGCTGTTGCATCAATTGGTGAAAGAAGGCGGAATTGTCACTGCGGACGCGAGACCGGGCAGCATTATTGTGTTCGATTGCAACACGATCCATGGCTCCAACGGCAATATTACTCCCTGGCCGCGCTCCAACGCTTTCTTTGTCTACAACGCCATGAGTAATCGCGTCGTCGCGCCCTTCTGTGAACAGGCTCCTCGGCCGGAATACATATGCACGCGCCGGGCATTTCGCCCCGCCGAGCCGAAACAGGGATCGCTGTCCGGTGAATAGCGGGGACAGCGAGCGACTCAAGCAAGTTATCAGAGACCGGATTGACGAATTAACACTGATGCTGCATCCCGCTGATCATGACAGTGCGAGTGACGATCATGCCGCCAGACTCGATGAGTTGATTACGTCGGGCGTCAGTTCAGCGGTGTCATCGGCCAGTGTACGAAACCTGGGGCTGCTCAGGGAGAACCTTCGCTGGGTAGATAGCGAAGATGGAGGCTGTTGTGAAGCCTGTGGTTGTGACATTGCGATAGCGAGACTGCTGGCCATGCCAACTACCCGGCTCTGTGTTAACTGTGCCGAAAAACAGGAGCAACACCAGTGACTGCCCACACAGTAGAAAAAATCGGCGGCACCTCGATGCTTGATTACGAGGCGGTTCGAGACAATATCATCATGCGCGGCAACAGCCGGAGCAATCCCTACAGCAGGATTATCGTGGTGTCTGCCTATGGCGGTATTACCAACCAGTTGTTGGAGCACAAGAAGTCAGGCAGCCCCGGTGTTTATGCGCTTTTTGCCGGCAGCGAAGTGGAGCACGGTTGGCGCGATGCCGTGAGTTCCGTTCGCGACAAGATGCGTGCGCTGAATGCCCGGTTGTTTGAAGATTCATTGGCAGCAGAGAGGTCGAACAGGTTCATTGAAGAGCGGCTGGATTCAGCTGAGTCCTGTCTGGAGGATCTGCAGAGCCTCTGCAAGCATGGCCACTTTTCGCTGGAGGCGCATCTCGCCACCGTGCGCGAGATGCTGGCCAGTATTGGCGAGGCACAGAGCGCCTGGAATACCACACAACTGCTGCAACGCGATGGCATCAACGCACAGTTCATAGATTTGACAGGGTGGCAGGACGACGATCATCTGCCGCTTGATACACGTATCGCCAATGGGCTGGGCAACTGCAATCTTGATATTACGCTACCGATCGTTACCGGCTATGCCCACACGGAAGAAGGATTGATGTCGACCTTTGACCGGGGTTACACGGAGATGATCTTCAGTCGTATCGGGGTACTGACCGGTGCTCGCGAGGCTATCATCCACAAGGAGTTTCACCTCAGTAGTGCCGACCCCGCCCTGGTGGGAGAAGTTAATGCGGTACCCATCGGCAGAACCAATTATGACGTGGCCGATCAATTGGCAAACCTCGGCATGGAAGCCATTCACCCCAAAGCGGCCAAGGGCCTGAGACGGAACAATATCCCCTTGCGGGTCAAGAACACTTTCGAGCCTGAACACAGTGGTACCCTGATTACCCCTGACTACGTCAGCAGCACCCCGTGCGTGGAAATTATCGCCGGTAGCCGGGGCATTTTCTCACTGGAGTTGTTCGACCAGGACATGGCGGGACAAATCGGCGAGTATGACCAGCAGATCATAACCGTCCTGCAACGCTTCCGTGCGCGGATCGTTGCCAAGGATATCAACGCCAACACCATCACCCACTACCTGTCCTGCAATCTGAAGACCATCAAGCGCATCCGCCACGCACTGGAAGATATCTTTCCGGAAGCGAACATCGACCAGACCAGGGTCTCACTTGTGTCTGCCATAGGCAGCGACCTGCAGGTGAACGGATTACTGGCCCAGGCCGTCGCTGCACTCGCAGAGTCCGGTATCGGGGTTGAAGCGATGCACCAGTCGATGCGACAGGTCGATATGCAGTTCGTGGTCAAGGAAGATGACTACGAATCAGCAGTGAAAAGCCTGCACCAGCACCTGGTCGAGGTACACGACCACGGCACTGCCATATGTCTCGCCCACGGTTGATCCGTTTGAGACGGCATGGATGATCGTTTCTTTCATCGGATTCCTGCTCTGTTTCACCCTCATCGGGGTGTCCTCCGCTTGGCTCAGCCGCGGCACGCGGCATGATTACTATCTTGCAGACAGCAGTGTAAAACCGTGGCTGGTGGGACTCTCCGCCGTGGCGACCAATAACAGTGGTTACATGTTCATCGGTGTCATCGGCTATACCTATGTTACCGGCTTCCCCGCGTTCTGGTTGATGTTCGGTTGGATCGCGGGTGACTTCCTGGGCTCTCTTTTCGTACACGGCAGGCTGCGGGCGGCCACGGCACGCACCGCAGAGGTAAGTTATGCTGGTGTATTGGCCAACTGGTATGGTGCACCACACGACCGGCTGCAGCGTGTCATCGGGGCGGTTTCGCTGCTATTCCTGTTGGCGTACGCCAGCGCACAATTGGTCGCGGGCTCCAAGGCCCTCCATGTATTACTCGGTTGGCCACAGTCTGCCGGTGCCATACTGGGAGCCGTGCTGGTCACGGTTTACTGTTTTGCCGGCGGCATTCGCGCATCCATCTGGACAGACGCGGCCCAGTCTATCGTCATGATCGTCGCCATGGGCGTGCTATTTTTCGTGGCGACCGAAGCGGTGGGCGGCTTCAGTAAGGCGTTGTCCAGTATGGGGGAAATCCCGGGGTTCACCGACTGGTTTCCCGGCGACCTGCTGCTCCCGGGAGCGGCGGGGATGGTGCTATTCATCCTGGGTTGGATGTTCGCCGGCCTGTCGGTGATCGGCCAACCTCATGTCATGGTTCGTTTTATGAGCCTGGACAGTTCTGGCCACATGCGCCGGGCCAGAACATGGTACTACCTTTGGTTTACCGCATTTTACTTTCTCGCCACCTGCGTGGGCCTGCTGTCGCGTATTCATCTGGGTGAAAGCGCCGCGTTTGATGCCGAACTGGCGCTGCCGACCATGGCTATGGATCTGTTGCCGCCTGCCCTTGTCGGCCTGATCCTGGCGGGTATCTTTGCCGCCACCATGTCCACGGCGGATTCGCTGATACTTAGCTGTTCCGCCGCCATCACGCACGACCTGCTACCGCACCGGATCGAACGCACGCTGCTCATCAAGGGCACGACCGTCGTCATCACGGCAGCGGCGCTGGGCCTGGCTATGATCAACAGCCGGAGTGTATTCAGCCTGGTCATTATGGCCTGGTCAGCACTGGCAAGCGCGTTCGCTCCACTACTGATCGCACTCTGCCTGGACTGGAAACCCTCACAACGGTTGAGTCTGTTGGCAGTGGTGGTCGGGCTTTCAGTAGCGCTGCTATGGCGATCGCAGGGCTGGGAGCAACACATCTACGAAGGCTTGCCTGGTATTGCTGCAGGCCTGATGGTGCTGCGCCTCGGTGCCCAGCGCGGTGTGAACAATGCAGGACTTGCAAGCGTGCACAGTAACGGGACAAAGCGCATGAAATCCGCCAAAGCGGACGCACCAGGCTCCTAGAGAACTCAAGCAATCAATGCCGTCGCTGATCCTTACAGTGTTTATCCTGCCGGGCATAGTCTGTTTCATCATTGTGATTACCCGATATGTCTTCAAGGCTTAGCCTGCTCCAATACTATCCAGGGCGTGAAACCGGCCAGGCTGTGATTACAAATTCTGGCGAAAACCTGGTGTACTTCTCCCCGGCTGGGCCAGGCCGGGGGCATCATCTCAGTATGAGGAAACCCTCTTTGGTTAGTTCTCCGCGCCGTCCGGTGCGCAGCCAGCGCTGGCCATTGATTTCGATTATCGCTGTGGCGGCCTGCACCGGCGCGTTGAGATAGCCGGTCATGATCTGGCCGCCACGGACCAGCACCTGTCCCTCGGCGCCCAGT
>JAZBNW010000415.1:0-3914 GCA_036350855.1 Halieaceae bacterium | reverse complement strand
CGCCTGCAACTGGTGCCGCCCAACGATTTGCGCAACCCGATCGCGTCCGCCAATTTGAGGCTCCGCGTGTCCGGACCGAGACAGGTGGAGGTACCGCTTGGGACATTCAGGGCTTACAAGGTTTCCTCGACCATAGACCTGGAAATTCTGGTTGGCAGTTCGAGGGGCACAACAGTAAACCTGGAACAGGTGCATTGGGTGGTGCCCCACATTGGGCCGATAAAAACAGAATTGTTACAAAAGACCCTGGATCCCAGGGGAGCGGACCTGGGTACCTTCGGCTCCGACCTGGAAGCGATATCGATAAATTTCTAGGCTGGAACGAACCGGCCCGCCAGGGCTGCAGTCGTAATATTTCCCTTTCCAACGGTTCTGCACAGGGCAGGTTTCAGTTATAATGCGCGCCGGCGCTCCAAGCAACAAGCACTGTGGTTCGGCTTATCAGCCAAACCCGGTAATCCCCGAGTATCCCAACTCACCAGGTGACAGGCAGACAGCCGTGCTGTTGCGCCGCCTGAAAGCAATTTTTTACTCTAAAATTCAAGTAGTTAAAGCAGGCGACAAGCGTGCCGACTCTACAGGAAAGCAATCGCACAGGACACAGTCAATGCTGACAGCCAACAAACTCGAAAAAATCATCGAACTTGAAGATAACCTCCGCTCTGAATACCAGTCCAAACTGGACGCCAAATCCGCCGACGTCGAACGGTTGGAAAAAGAGCTGGCCGACCAACAGGAGCGGCTACAGGCCACCATCGACAGGCAGCTGGAGACCATTACCGATCTTTCGGAGAAGGCCACGGCCAACCAGCACCTTGAACAGCTGAACCGGGAACTGAATAACCGCAGCGAAAAGCTGCAGGAAGAGGTGAGCAGTCTCAAAAAGCGGGTCAAGACCCTGCAAAGGGAGCTCGCCAGTGAGCGTGAGCGGATCGCCACGCTGACCCAGTACGATCCTGCCCGAATGAAAAAAAATCTCGATGCCAATAAAAAGAAACTGGCCGAGAAAACATCGGCGAACGAGTCGCTGCAGAAGTCCCTGAGCAATACCAGGAAAGAAAACGCCGATTTACAGAGCAAAATCCAGGAGCTGGAAAGCAAGCTGGCGGAGCTGGAGACCGTCGACACCGCCGAGGAAGAGGCCGCCGCTTAAGCGCGCTGGGCACCAGAATATCCCGGTGAGGGCGGGCGCGGTGATCGGGCCGTTCCGGCTGATCCGCGCCGGCACTGGCAACGTATCTTTGTTGCCATCAAGACGGTCGGATTCGCACTGACAGCGGGTTCCAGCCCACAGGAGCAACCGTGAGTGATCAAGCGCGTTATCTGGTATTCGGTGCATCGGGCTATATCGGTACACACCTTGTGCCCTTCCTGCAAAAGAACGGCTTGCGGGTAAGAGCAGCGGCCCGCAATCTCGAGGTACTGCAGGCGCGGGAATGGGACTTTGCCGAGCTGGTGCAGGCGGATGCGCTGGACAGCGCGAGTCTCAATGACGCGCTGAGCGATGTGAGCGTGGCATTCTACCTGGTGCATTCCATGGCCGCGGGCAAGGAGTTCAGCAAGCTCGACCTGCTGGCCGCCCGGAATTTCGCTGCGGCTGCTGCCATCGCAGGTGTACAGCGGGTCGTCTACCTGGGAGGCCTGGTGCCGGAAAATGCCAGCGGCGAACACATTGTCTCCCGGCGCGAAACCGGCGATGCATTGCGCAGCGGACCGGTACCGGTGACGGAACTCAGGGCAGGAATCATTATAGGTCCCGGGTCCGCGGCCTTCGAGGTGATGCGGGACCTCGCGCTGAACCTGCCCATCATGGTCGCGCCGCGCTGGGTAAGGGCCAAGTCCCCACCTATCGCGCTGGACAACCTGCTGGCCTACCTGCTCGGGATTGCGCGAAGTGCCGAGGCTGCAGGCCGGGTCTATGACGCCGCCGGTCCCGAACAGGTCAGCTACCAGCAAATGATGGTGTTGATGGCAGAGACCGCCGGCAAACGTACCCCTATTATCATTCCCCTGCCGATCCTCAGTCCCGGACTTTCGTCCTACTGGCTGGGCCTGGTGACAGCGGTACCTCCCGACATCGCCAGGGCGCTGATAGGCGGCCTGAAACACGACTTCTACGCCGACGACGCGCCATTGCGCGCCCTGGTACCGCAGCGACTGCTGACCGTACGCGAGGCGATCGCCACGGCCTTCTCCGCCGAGCGCTCCCATCACATGCTGGCGCGCTGGACCGAGGGGGCGTTTGACCAGCGGGGCTTCCGCCACGACACTGCCTTTTATGCAAAAAAAGCGGGCGGAAGCGCCAGCGGGGCAGTATCAGCTGCCGCGCTCTGGGCACAGGTGATACGGATCGGGGGCAGCAATCGCTACTACTACATGAACTGGCTGTGGTGGCTGCGCGAGTTCATGGACTGGTGCGCGGGTGGTGCGGGATTTTCCCGCGGCCGCCGTGATCCCGATGACCTGCGCCTGGGCGACGTCGTCGATTACTGGACCGTTATCGGCATCGAGCCGGAGCGCCACCTGACGCTGCACTTCGGCATGAAGGCCCCGGGTTCGGGTATACTCGAATTCGTGTTGCGACCGCTGCCTCACGGGGACACCGAGATAGCCATCACGGCCTACTGGCATCCACGCGGCATCTGGGGCTTGCTCTACTGGTATACACTGGTCCCCGCTCACCTGTTCATCTTTCGCGGCTGGACGCGGGCCATCGTCCGTCGCGCCCGGGCTGCGAGCTGAGCCCGGGGACAGCCCTTGACAAGAATCAATGCCGGCTCCTGCGCTGACCGGCACGTACGTGGAGACCACAATGGCAGACCGGTTACCGGGCTTTATCCCAAAGGAACTGCGCCAACTGGCCAGATTTATCCCGAGATCCGGTTGGGATGTCATCGACTGGAAGCCCATGCTGGGGTCGATGCGCACTGTCTCCTGGCGCTATGTGAGCCGCAGGGGCGTCGAACAGCTCAGCGCCCGGACCCGGGCCGTCGCCGGACCCGTGAGACTGGTTACCAGCCTGGACGACGCCACCCGGCTGACTGATATCCAGGACACGCGGGAGCTGCGGCGTATGGGTGACGACATTCTCAGGCTCTACTTTTCCCAGTGGCTGGTGGCACCCGGCATGTTCATCGATCTGCGACAGGCGCGCTTCGCAGCTGACGACGGGGGTTTGCTGTTCAACCCGAACGGTCTGTGGATCGAGTTGCGGGCGGATTTCCGCGAGGGCATGACAGCCCTGTATCGCTCCTTCTACAGCTCGGATGACACTGCATTTGACCGGGCGTTGCGGCAGATGGGGATGCTGCACGAGGATCTCTCCCCCGCCGCCGCGACGGAGCTCAAGCAACTGCTGTTTGACCACTTCGGCATCGAGCAGCGTTCGCAGCGATTTTCCATCGACGAGTTCAAGGCGTCTTTCGATGCGCTGTTCGCCTTCTTCGTCTCCCACGACTACAAATTACACAGTGATTTCGTGTTCGTGGGTTTCTACCTGATCACACTGTACCTGACACTCGAAGAGCTCGGGCAGCCTCACAACGTGAGGAAAATCTGTGCCGAGGTCCTGCTGTAACTGTCTGAAACAATCGCCCCCAGGGGATTGCCTGCAATCACCCTATCGACCAGGGCAGGGATAAGGCCAGAATGAGCAAATTCGTTTTCCGGTTCGACCCCGAGCTGTCCTGGAAGTCCTGGACCGCTATTATCATATTCGGCTGTGCTTTTTTCGCTCTCGTGGCGGGGACAGGCGTCTCCGAAAGACCGGATGTGACGGAAGCGGACCTTCTCACCAAGGCCTACTATGCGCTGGGTCTGTTCGTCCTCGGCGGGCTCGACCTGGGCACACCGACAAGTGGCCCACTCTATGGCAAGGTGTTGTTGTGGGTGGCCTATTTCGCGGCTCCTGCCTG